>NZ_JBPPSW010000004.1:0-321154 GCF_051337705.1 Arthrobacter sp. IK3
ACCGGTCACTCTTTGGGCCGGAACATCTGGCGTGGCCGGGGTTTCCCAGTCCCTGTGGCTCTTGGCCCTTCCCGGGACCACACCAGGCATCACCAGCCACGAGGGCTGGGAACCACCGCAGTGCGGAGTCCCAGGAGCCTCACCGGCCACGACGACTGGGAACCACCGCCGGAACATGACCCCAGGAGCCCCACCGGTCACGAAGGGTGGGAACCACCGCCCCCGCAGAAACCTAGGCCCCACCTGTCACGACGGGTGGGAAAACAAGTGGAGCCAGGCTGTTGTTGGACGAGGGTGCGTTGCACTCACGCTCAGCCTTCGTGCATCCTGGCCGGGGCGCCACCGAATATCGGCCCGCAGCATCGCCGCAGCTTAAAGAAACACCGCAACCCCGGTCGGACCAAACCCCGGCCGGACCAGACCCCGGCCGGCGCGGCCAAAACCCCCAGCACACCACCAAACCCCCGGCCCCCGCCTGACCCACACCCCATCCCCGACCGACCACCCCATCCCCGCCCCCCATCCGCGCCCCCCATCCGCGACCGGCCCCCACAACCCGTGGTCAAAGCACCGCAAAAAACAGGGTAAGATAGTAGAGCATCACCGCCGCAGAGGGATCCGGAAACGGAAAGCGAAGCGGCGCGTGACCCAGGTTTTCCCGCGAAAGCGAGGACAAAGGGTTACGGCGGTCATTGCGTGGGGGAAACGCCCGGTCCCATTCCGAACCCGGAAGCTAAGGCCCACAGCGCCGATGGTACTGCACTCGGGAGGGTGTGGGAGAGTAGGTCACCGCCGGACATACCGTAAGGAAAAGGATCCGTACAAAGTCGTACGGGTCCTTTTCTGTTTCTCCCCTGCCTGTACGCAGGACCAGGCCTACCCCGCCCCGGACAAGGGGAACAGACTGGGTAAATGACGGAGAACAGCAGCTCCTTCAAGCGTGGGCTCGACTCCGGGCCGGACACCGAACGCACCATGTTCTTCAGCGACGCCGTATTCGCCATCGCCATGACGCTCCTGGCCGTGGACATCAAGGCCCCGGACGTTCCACCGGACCAACTGGGCCATGCCATCCTGGAGCAGCGCCCCGAATTCTTCGCCTACGCCCTCTCTTTCGCGGTCGCCGGCGCCTACTGGCTGAGCCACCACCGGTTGTTCCGCCTCCTCAAAGGATTCACCGGCGGCCTGCAGCGGCTGAACCTGCTGCTCCTGTTCTTTGTGGCACTGCTGGCCTATGCCACGGACATGCTGGCGCTGCACGATGACACGAGCCTCGGCGTCGTTATTTATGCCGCAGCGCTTGGGCTGATCGGGTCGGTCAACACGCTGATGTGGTCCTACTGCCGCAGGCACGGGCTGTTCCGGGACGACGTGAACCCGGGCCTGCTCCAATACGCCCGCGTCCGTGCACCGATCACCCCCGCCGTCTTCATCCTCTCGATTCCCATCGCGTTCGTGAGTCCCTCTGCGGCGGAGTACTCCTGGTTGTCCATCCTGGTGATCAACCTGGGTCTCCGGCTGGTTGGGAGCCGACGGCGCAATGCGGCCGGCGGGGCATGACACCGCCGATTCGGTAATTGCTTCAATGTCCGGTAGTCTTATATCTGCTCTTGACGAGCAAAGCCTGGAGGATTCGCCTAGCGGCCTATGGCGCACGCCTGGAACGCGTGTTGGGTTAACGCCCTCGGGGGTTCAAATCCCCCATCCTCCGCCAGATGAGAAATCATCACCAGAAACGCCCCGGTCCAAGACCGGGGCGTTTCTGTTTGTCCGGGTAGATCCGCTGCTAGGGCCGCAAGGCGAAGCGGGTCGCCACGGACACCGCGCCCATGCCGAGCAGCGCCGCCCCGCCCGCCAACGCCAGGTACACCAGCGGCTGGATCGTGGGCAGCGGCTCTCCGGAAACGTTCAGGGCGATTCCCATCAGCGGCGGCAGGGCCAGGACAGTCCCAACGACGACGGCGGCAGCCACCATCAGCGCGGATTCCGCGCCGGTCATGCGCCGCAGCTGCGCGTCGGTCGCGCCGAGCCTGCGCAGCAGCATCAGCTCCGGGCGACGCCGCGCCGTGGACATGATTAGCGAGTTGCCCACGGACACGGCCAGATAGCCCAGCAGGATCAGCATCGCCAGCACGTTCGCCCACGATTCCGCACCGCGTTCCGCAGCTCCCGCCGCTCCGAGTTCAGCACGGTCCAGGAGGGACAGGCCCAGGGCTTCGACCGCAGTTTGCAGGCTGCCGGCGTCGGCTTCCGGAGCTGCCAGCAGCAACTGCGTGTTGAGCCCGGTGGTGGTGTGCGGGAGCAGTGCGGCGTTGTCCATGGTCACGTCGCCGAAGCCGAGCCCGCGTTCGTACGTCGCGACGACGACGGCGTCCGCCGCAGCTCCGTCGCCGAAGTGGAACCCGAACGAGTCCCCGGGGGCCAGACCGTTTTCCCGCGCCAGATCGGTGCTAACCGCCACCGTTCCGGGTTCCGAGAGCCGGTGCAGTGATCCCTCGCGAACGCCCAGGTCCAGCACGTTGTCCAGGTTCTCGGGCGCGATACCCTGCACGCCGACGGGCTGCACGCCGTCGTCCAGGCCCAGGAAACGCGTCTGGAGCAGGAGCGCAGACTGGGCCATCGGCGTCGCGCTTTCCACACCGGGCAGTTCGGCGACCGCGTCCGCCAGCTCGGGGGAGATGCCCGCGGGCGCGCTGACCGCGTATCCGGCCACGATGCCGTCGCGGGCCTGGTGCTGTGCTTCGGATTCAACTGTCGCCGGCAGGAAGAACTGCACGGACCCAAGGGCCAGGGCCAGGGCAAGCGGCACGATTCCGGCCGCGAGCCGGCGCGGAAACGCCTCCGCTCCTGCTCCGGCCAGGACCAGGGGAGCTGATCTGCTGTGCCGCAGCAGCGGGGACGCCAGCCTCAGGGCTCCGGCCACAATGCAGGGTCCCAGCACGCCCGCACCGATCACCAGCAGCAGAATGCTCGACGCCGCTGCGGTCAGGCCCGCGCTTCCGGGGACGGCGGCGGGCAGCAGGGCTGCCAGCAGACCGAAACCGAGCAGGGAAAGCCCGGTGAGAACGCGTCCGCGGCTCAGACGGCCGGACTCGGTGACCGCTTCACGCAGCGCGGTGACCGGTGCTGCCCGGACCGTGCCGCGGGCGGAGACCAGGGACGCGCCGACGGCGGCCGCAACGCTGACCAGGACGGCACCCACTACGGGAAGCGGGCTGTAGGAGAGCTCGAAGCCTTCCGGAATCACTCCCGCACCCGTGAACTGCCGGCCGAGGAACCCCGCCAGCCAGAATCCGGGAACCGCTCCCATCACAGCCGCGGCCGTGGAGACCAGGAGGACTTCGCGCACCACCAGGCCCAGGGTCTGGTCCGTCCCGGCGCCGATGGCCCGCAGCATGGCGAACTCGCGCCGCCGGGAAAAGATGGAAAGGGACAGCGTTCCGGCAGTCACGAACACCGCCGTCATGACCGCCACACCGGCCAGTGAACTGCTGAGCAGCAGCAGCATGGACCGGGCGCCGGCTCCGCCCAGGTTCTCTACGTCTCCGCGCGCGTTCCCCGTGTAGGTGACGACGCCGGAAACTGCCGCCTCGATGTCCGCGGCCACCTGCTTCGGGTTGGCTGCGGGCTCGGTGAAGACCCCCACGGCCGCAACCGCGTCCCCGTGCGGCCACAGTGCCGCTGCACCGGCCGTGCTGAGGAAGGCTGCCGGAGCAGTATGTCCTGCCGGCGGGGCCACGATGCCGGTAACGGTGTACTCGGTGCGGACGCCTCCGTGGCTGAGGGTTATGCGGCTTCTCGGTTCCGCGCCGAAGGACGGGTCAACCGCCACCTCACGGGAAGCCTGCGGAGCCTCTCCAGCGGTCAGGGTGTACGGTGCGAGGGCAGCGGAGTCCCAGGCAGCGGCAAGGACAGGCTGGCCGTCTGCTGTTGCCAGAGGAATCTCCACGGTCCCGACGGCGGTCCGAACGCCGGGCACGGCCTCGATGTCTTGGACCGTTTCACCGGCCAGCAGGACGCGTTCGGGAAAGACTGCCGGAAGGTCTTCGGGAACCGGAATCGACTGCGGCGCTCCCACCACGACGTCGGCCGCCTGCAGGCGCTGCACTGCGGTGCCACCGCGCAGCCCGGATTCGATGAGCACGCCCATGGCGGTGATGAGCGCAGCAGCGAGGAAGACGGCGATGAAGACACCGGCGAACCCTCCGCGGTGGTGACGGATGGATGCTTTGGCAAGGGCGAACATGTCAGTTCCTTCCGAGGTAGGCGAGGCGGTCGCTGACGTCCCGGGCGGAGGCGCCGTCCATGCTGCCGTCAATGCGTCCGTCGGCGAGGAACACCACGGTGTCCGCGTAGCTGGCTGCCACCGGGTCATGGGTCACCATCACCACGGTCTGGTTGAGGGAGGAGACGGTGTGCCGCAGCAGTTCCAGGACCTGACGGGCCGTGCCTGAATCCAGCGCGCCGGTCGGTTCATCGGCGAAGACCACGTCCGGGCGGGTGATCAGTGCCCGGGCAATCGCGGCCCGCTGCTGCTGTCCGCCGGAGAGTTCCTGCGGTTTCCGCCCGCCCAGCCCATCCAGCCCGACGGCGTCGAGCAGGTAGGCCAGCCAGGCACGGTCTGTTCCGCGGCCGGCCAGCAGCAGCGGCAGCGTCACGTTGTCCGTCACGGTGAGCTGCGGCAGCAGGTTGTAGGACTGGAAAACGAAGCCCACATGGTCCCGGCGGAACCGGGTGAGCGCCTTGCCCCGCATGCGGGATATCTCCGTGCCGCCCAGCAGCACGCAGCCGGCGTCCGGGGAGTCCAGCCCGGCTGCGGACTGCAGCAGGGTGCTCTTGCCGGACCCGGAGGGGCCCATCACCGCGGTGAAGGTGCCTGCCGGAACCGCCAGCGAGATGTCGCGGAGGGCCGCGACAGTGGTGCTTTCCGAGCGGTAGCTTTTCGAGACGCCGGTCAGCTCGAGGGCTGCCGGACGGGTGGACTGGGATGAGCTGGTGTGCATGGCGGCTGTCCTTTGAACGGTGGCTGGATAACTGGTTTCGACGCTACGCAGCGCAGGAATCCGTTCCGATACAGCCAGCAGCCCGGTTCATGGTGTAGCTGGCTATACCGACAGGGCCGGAGCGCTCCGGCATAATCGAGCAGATGAGATGGCCAACCCAAGCCGGCCTGCGGGCCCGCGCCGCAGACGCGGTGTTCCTGCTGCGTGAGGCCGTGTACTGGTTTGCGTCACTGGGAACCCTGATGGTCGCCCTGGTGCTGCTGCCGTTCCTCTCCCTGGGCCTGCTGGGCATTGGGCTGTATCTGCTGCCCGGGGTCCTGCGGATCCTGGACCTGCTGGCGGCCCGGGCACAGGAACGCGCCGCCGGATTTGCCGGCGCCGTGATCCCCTTCAACCGCCGGCGCCTGGGCGGACGGTATTCCTTCGGGGAACTCGCCACGCTGGCGACGGCGCCGGAAACCAAGCGGGATGTGTCCTGGCTGCTGTTCCACGCCGCGTTCGCGCTGCTGGCCGGAGCGCTGGCGATTGCCCTGCCCGCCGGGGCGCTGCTGAACCTGCTGGTTTCACCGTTTTGGATGCTCTTCCCGGCGGATGCCCCGCTGGAAATGACCATTGCCATCACCAGCTGGCCGGCGGCGTTCCTGGGCATGCTGATCGGTGCCGTCTACGGCGTGCTGGCCTGGCTGCTGCTGCCGTGGATGGCGCGCCGGATGAGTGAGGGAACACTCGCCATCCTCTCGCCGCGGCGCTACGAAGAACTCTCCCGCCGGATCCAGGACCTCTCTGCGGCCCGGGCCAGCGCGCTCGCCGCCCACGCCGCAGAGCTCCGCCGGATTGAGCGGGAACTGCACGACGGCGCGCAGAACCGGCTGGTGGGTGTGGTCATGATGCTGGGGCTGGCGCAGCGGGCCGCGGAAACGGATCCAGCCGCCGCCGTGCCATTCCTGGCCCGGGCACAGGACGCCGCTTCGGAGGCGCTCGCCGGACTGCGCGCTGCGGTGCACGACATCTATCCGCCCGTATTGGATGAGCTGGGCCTTGGCGGGGCGGCTTCGGCGCTAACGAGCCGGTCTCCCATCCCGTGCAGCCTGGACGTAGAGGGCCTGCTGCGGGTGCCTGCCGCGGTGGAGTCCGCAGCGTATTTTGTCCTCGCCGAGGCGCTGACCAACGCCGCCAAGCATTCCGGTGCCTCACGGATCGAGGTGGTGCTGCGCACCGAGTCGACGTCGAGGGAGGACGTGCTGGTGGTGGAAGTTACCGACGACGGCCGCGGCGGAGCTGCCGTTCCACCTCCGGATTCGGCGGCGGCCGCGGTTTCCGCTGTGGCCCGGACCAGCGTGCGGGGTGCCGGTGCCGGTGCTCCGGGCGCGGGAGCCGGTGCCCCGGGCGCTCCGGATGCCGGTGCCGGAACAGCGGATGCCGCCGTCGGCGTGGGGACGGTGGACGCCGGGTCGGGCACCGGACTGGCCGGAATCGCGCGGCGAGCAGCCGCGTTCGGGGGCAGGCTGGTGCTCAGCAGCCCTGAGGGAGGACCAACGAAAGTGAGAGTGGAACTGCCGTGCGCGTTCTGATAGCCGAAGATGATGCCCTGCTGCGCGCCGGTCTGGAGCTGCTGCTGAAGGGGGAAGGATTCGAGGTTGCAGGGTCCTGGGACAACGCAGAAGATCTGCTGGCAGTGTTCGAGCCAGGCACCGCCGACGCCGCGGTGCTGGATGTCCGGATGCCTCCCACGTTTACCAACGAGGGGCTGAAAGCTGCGCTGGAGCTGAGGTCCAGGGTGCCGGATTTCCCCGTGCTGGTCCTCTCCGCCTATGTGGAGGACAGGTATGCCTCCAGGCTGCTTGGTTCCGGCGCCCAGGGTGTGGGGTACCTGCTCAAGGAGCGGGTGGGGAAGGTGGGGGATTTTGTCGACGCGCTGCGCCGGGTTGCCGGCGGCGGCACGGTGATGGACCCGGAAGTTATTGCCCAGCTGTTCAGCCGGCGTTCGAACCAGGACCCCATCCGCTCCCTGACACCCCGGGAGTTCGAGGTGCTGGGACTGGTTGCGGAAGGTCTGGGCAACACCGCCATTGCGCAGGCTATCTCGGTCTCGGAGACCGCGGTGAGCAAGCACATTGGCAACATTTTCGCGAAACTGGGACTGGCGCCGTCGGACACCGGGCACCGCCGGGTCCTGGCCACGCTGGCGTACCTGCGCTCCTGATTCCAGCCACCCCCGATCCCCATCCATCCCACCATCGAGAGGCCAGTTACGGCTCGTTTCGGCCCGCAAAAGAGCCGTAACTGCCCTCTCGGCGGATGGAGGGATCGGGGGGCGGGGATGGGGCTGGGGAAACGGGAGGGGGGTTAGTGCGCGGCGTCCTCGAGGCCGCACCATTCGGCGATGAACAGCGCAATCGACTTGGTAATGCGGCGGACGGATTCGATGTCCACCCTCTCGTCATAGCCGTGGATGGCCTCGGAGACCGGCCCGTAGACCAGCGTTGGCGTGTTGCCGTAGAGCGTGAAGACCCGGCCGTCCAGGTAGCCCGGGGTGGTGAAGGACTGCAGGTCGCTGCCGAACACGTTCCGGTGCGCATCCGCGAGGACGTTCTCGGCGTCGCTGCCTTCCTCCAGGACGTACCCCTCGGAGAAGAATCCCGTCCGCACCGCCGTGGCGCGGATGCCGTTGCCCTGCCCGTCTGTCTCGATGCCGTCGAGGAGGCCGGTGATCTGCTGCCAGACGCTCTCCGCGGACGTGCCGGGGTACAGGGCAACCCGAAGGTCTACGTGGCACCAGGCCGGAACGCTGGAGGGCCAGTCCCCGCCGCGGATTCCGCCCATGTTGAGGTTGATCGGGTGGGGGAGGTCCTCGAAGTAGCGGTGCGATCCGCGCTGGGCGTTCCACTCGGCTTCCAGGGACCGGAGGCGCTCCACCACGTGATAGGCGGCGTCGATGGCGTTGAAGCCGGTCTGCATCTCGCGGGGGTGCGTGGGTTCACCGGCCACCTCCAGCCGGAACCAGATGACGCCGACGTTGGCGCGGACGAGCATGTCCTCTTCCGGTTCCGGGATGATGACGGCGTCGGCCGTGTAGCCGCGCAGCAGGGCCGCGAGGGAACCGTTGCCGGTGCATTCCTCTTCCACCACGGACTGGAAATGGATCCGTCCGGCGGGTTCATAGCCGGCCGCCCGGACGGCGTCGAAAGCGAAGAGGTTCGCCGCGAGTCCGGCCTTCATGTCGCCGCTTCCACGCCCGTAAAGCCAGCCGTCCTTCACGTAGGAGTCCCACGGATCCGCTGTCCACTGGGACTTCGGCCCTTCCGGAACCACGTCCACATGCCCGTTGAGGATCAGGGACCGCCCCTTCTCAACGCCCGGCTGCCACGTGCCCACCACGTTGTCCACGCCGTCGTAGGAAACGGTGACGGCACCGGCGCCGGGGTGCGCGGAGAGCTCTTCGGTATCCAGTTCCCAGCGGTCCATCTCCAGGCCCCGCTGCTGCATGGCGTCAAAGAGAAGTTGCTGGGCGCCGCTCTCCTGTGTGCGCAGCGAGGGGTGGCGGACCAGTTCCTGCGTGAAGCTGAGCTGGCTGTCGAAGGCGGCGTCCACCGCCGCGATGATCCTGTCCCGGGCATCCTGGGGCAGTGCCGTGCCGGCCGGGGTTCCGTTCGCGGATGAGTCCATGTTGTTGCTCCGAATCGAATCATGCGGGTGTGCCACGTGTTAGGCACCTGTAGCCATCATTTCGCCAACTGCCCAGCCGACCACGGGAAATTGTGCCCCAAAATGGGGCCTAGACTGTGCTCATGCATACCGAGGGCAGTGCCGAACCGAGTCTTGTCATCCGCCGGGCAGCCGAAGGGTGCCTGGCCGGCCTGCCGGGCCTGGCGGATTCCTATGTGGAGGAACTCAGTTCACTCACCGGGTACTCCGAGTCCAACATCCCGCGTGAGGACCTGCACCGGACAGCCGCCACGGCCCTGAAGAACATGCTGGGAGTGCTTGCCGGGTCCGCGGACACCGGCGGACTGCAGGCGGTGAGCGAGAACATCGGCCGGCGCCGGGCCCGCCAGGGCGTTCCCCTGGATTCGCTGCTCCGGGCGGTCCGGCTTGACTTTCCGTTCCTGTGGCGGGCCATGCGCGTCCAGGTGCCCGCCGCCGCGCAGGCGGCCTTTGCCGAGGAAGTCGTCTCGGTCTGGGACACCATCGAGACCCATGTCAGCAACGTCCAGGCCGGGTACATTGCCGAACTGGCGGACATGAACCGGGAGCTCGAAATTGAGCAAACGTATGTGCTGCGCCGCCTGCTCGTTGCGGCAGTGGATGACCCCGGGCTGCACAGCCACGCCGCCGCACAGCTGGGGCTCCGGCTTACCGGCAAGTACCTGGTGGTCGCGGCGCGTCCCGGGTACGGGCACGAGTTTCGGAACGCGGTCCGTGCCATCGATCCCCGGACCCGGCTGCACAGCCTCGACGGCGGAGAGTTTGCCCTGCTCGACGACGCGGCCCTGACCACCGCCCACCGGAACCTCCTCGCGGCAGCACCGGTTGGCGTCGCGCCCTTTGCGGTGGGGATGGAGCAGCTCTCGGTGATGTGGAAACTGGCGACGCGACTGGCCAAGCTGGTTCCGGATGACGGCACCGCAGCCACCTTCGCGGGCCAGTGGCCAGCCCTTCCCGACGGCCAGTTCGCCGAGGAGCTCCGCATCGTGGCCGGCTCGCAGCTCGAGGGACTCTTCAGCCAGCCGGAGCAGGACGTCGAGTATCTGCTGCAGACCGCCTTCCACCTCATGTCCAGCGGCAGCATCTCCCGGACGGCGTCGGCGCTGTTTTGCCACCGCAATACGATCCTCAACCGGCTGCGCAGGTTCACCGCCCTGACGGGGCTCAACCCCACGCTGCCCGACGACGCCGGCCTCCTGAGGCTGCTGCTGGCAGCACACGGACGGCTCAGCTAACCGGGCCGGCTCAGCTAACCGGGCCGGCTCAGCTGACCGGGCCGGCTCAACTAACCGAGCCGGCTCAGCTAGCCGAGCCGCCTCAGCTGGCCCGGCGCCTCAGCTGACCGGCCGGAACAACCGCTCGGCCAGCAGCAGGGCGCGGCGTTCCAGCACGGCCGGATCATCGGGAACCAGTGCGGACGCGATTTCGTATTCGTAGCCGTCGAAGAAAGCCAGGAAGATGGCGGTGAGGTCGTCCACCGAACCGGGGCTAACGCCGAGTGAGCCGTCGTCCGCGCCGCGCTGTACGGCGGCGCGGATGTGCGCGTCCCACAGTTCGTAGACGCTGTCCAGGCGTTCGCGCAGCTCGGGATGGCGGCGGGCCAGGCTGGACATTTCCAGCCACAGCAGCCCGCGGCCGTGCAGGCTGGGCATCCCGCAGACGACGCCGATCATCGCGCGCAGCCGGTCCCACGGGCCCAGTGCACCATCGAGGGCGGCGAAGTGCTCCACCAGCTCGCCGCTGGCGTGCCCGAGGGCTTCACCCAGAAGCTGTTCGCGGGTCCCAAAGTAGTGCTGGATGATGCCGATGGACACCCCCGCAGCGTCACTGACGTCCCGCAGCCGGGTTGCCTCATAACCGCTCTTCGAGATGCATTCGAGGGCAGCCGTGAGGATCGCGCGCTTCTTCAGCTCTTTGCCGCGGGCCATTCCGTCTCCATCCCGGGCGGCTCGGGTGCAGCCGCCCTCCCCAACTTTACGGACCCGCGCCCGCTCCGGCCCGCAAGCGGCCTAGCTGTACATGACGTAGACCTTGGACAGCGCCTCGGTCACGTTCCAGGTGCCGGTCCAGCCCTGGGGGAAGACCGCCAGGTCTCCCGGGCCAACTTCCTGCGGCTCTTCGCCGTCGCGCTGGACGGTCATGCGGCCGCCGAGCACGTAGATGACCTCGCCGCCGTCGGCAAAGTCCCAGCGGGACAGGCCCGTTGCGGTTTCCCAGGTCCCTGCATGGATGTTCTCCTCATCCGTGGAGAACAGGTTGTAGGTCTTGGTTTCGATGTCCGCGCCCAGCGGATCGGCCAGTGGCAGCGCGAGCGGTTCCACGTCCTTCTCCGACTCTTCAACCTGCGCGATAGTGCGGACGATTGCCATGCGGGCTCCTTGAGTAGTCTGCTAAAACCAATATTTCGATATTGGTTTTCTCAAGGTACTGATCCGTTGCACCGCCGCCAACTTCATTACGCACTGCCCACCCTTGACGCAGCACGGGCACGGGATAACGATTTACGGACCAAGGGGACCTGCCAGCCTGCCGGGAGCACCGGCGTCGCGCGTTCCCACCCGGTTCCCGAACACCCGTCCGGGAGCCCAGCCCGAAATCGAGACGCCGGCGCCGGGTTCACGGTGCGGAAGGTTGCCCGTGGAAGCCAGCCAGCCCGTCTACGAAGGCAAGGTAGCCCTGGTCACCGGCGCGTCCCGCGGCATAGGCCGGCGGGTCGCCGAGCGCCTCGCGGCGCAGGGCGCGCAGGTGGTGGTCGGCTACCGGAAGAACGCTGACCTGGCCAAGGAAACTGTTGCCGAACTGCAGCGGCTGGGCGGCGGCGGGCTGGCGGTGCAGGCGGACATTGAGAACCCCGAGGACATTGTCCGGCTGTTCGACGCCGCCGCGGCCGGGTACGGGCGCCTAGACTTCTTCGTGAACAACGCCGCCGCGGCCGCCTTCAAGAAGGTGGTTGACCTCAAGACCCACCACCTGGACCGTGCCTACGCCGTGAACGTGCGGCCCTTCGTGCTCGGCGCGCAGGAGGCGGTGAAACTGATGGACGACGGCGGCAGGATCGTTGCGCTGACCAGCTACGGCAGCGTGCGGGCCTTCCCCACCTACGCGGCGCTGGGATCCTACAAGGCCGCCGTCGAGTCCTTCGTGCGGTTCATGGCGGTGGAGTTCGCCGGCTACGGGATCAACGTGAACGCGGTGAACGGCGGGCTGATCGACTCCGATTCGCTCGAGTACTTCTACACCATGGACGGCATGGCGCCCATGGACAGCGTGGTCTCCCGGATCCCCAAGGGTAGGCCCGGAACCGTGGATGAAATGGCCGCCACCGTGGACTTCCTGCTCTCTCCAGGCGCGGAGTACATCACCGGGCAGTCCCTGGCCGTGGACGGCGGCCTGTCCGTGATCGCCCCGCCGTTCTTCAGCGACACCACCGAACCCGTTGCACTTCCCGAGCGCCCGCGGCGGCCGCAGGCGGAGAACTGAGGAAAGGACAGGAACCCATGCCGTACGACGCAGGCCGGTTCAAGGACTACTTCGAATCCCAGATGACCTACGGTGCCGGGTTCCGGCGGAACGTCTCCCGCTACGGCAGCGCCGTCGCCCTGATCGATCCGCCCACCGGACGCGAGTGGACCTACGCGCAGCTGGGCGCCGACGTCGAACGCTGCGCCGCGATGCTCGCCGAACGCGGCGTGCGTGCCGGGGACCGGGTGATGTACCAGCTCTTCAACGGCGTCGAATTCGCGCTGCTGTACCTGGCCGCGCACCGGCTGGGGGCAATCAGCGTGCCGGTCAACTACCGCCTCGCCCCGGGGGAGACCGCGCACATCCTGCGGGACAGTGAACCGTCGGTGTTGATTGTCGACGCCGAGTGCGCGGCCTCCGCGGCACAGGCACTGGAGCTGGCGGGGATCTCCCCGCAGGTCCTGGTGGTGGGGGAGGCCAACCTGCCGCCGGGCTGGGAAGATTTCGACGCCGCGCTGCAGGGCGCATCCGGGCCGGTTCCGGACCTGCCGGCAGGCTACTCCGCCTACGACGAGTCCACCCGGCTCTACACCTCGGGGACCACCGGGATGCCCAAGGGGGTGTCCCTGCCGTCGCTGGCGGAACTGATGAGCGCGCATGACGTGATCATGCACTTCCCGCTCACCCCGCAGGACAGGACGCTGAACATGACCCCGTGGTTCCACCGCGGCGGCCTGCACTCCGGCGGGCCGAATCCGTCCTTCTACATCGGTGCAGGAGTAGTGCCGCTGCGCAGCTTTCACCCTGCCACCGTGCTGGACTGGGTAGGGAAATACGGGCTGACGTTCCTCATCGGCGCGCCCACCACGCTGGAAATGATCGCCGCGGAACAGGAGAAACAGCCGAGGGACATTTCCACGCTCAAGGGCATTGTGACCATGGGCGCACCGCTGGACCGGGCCGCTGCCCTGCGGTACCAGGAGCTGCTCACGCCGCGGATCTTCAACGGCTACGGCACCACCGAGGCGTTCTGGAACACGTTCCTGCGCCCGGAGGATCTGCCCGCCCGGGCCGGCACCGCGGGGCGGTCCTGCACGGATGACGACGTCGCCGTCGTTCGGGTCTTTCCGGACCGGCGCGGACGGCCGGATGAACTCGCGGCGCAGGACGGCACCGAGGCCGGAGAAGTGATCATGCGCTCGCCGAAGGCCGGGTACAGCTACGTGAACCTGCCCGGTGTGGAGGAGGAGAAGTTCTTCGAGGGCTGGCTCTATCCCGGGGACATGGCCACCTGGGACGAGGACGGGTTCGTGACCATCCTCGGCCGCAAGGACGACATGATTATTTCCGGCGGCGAGAACATCCACCCCGTGCAGGTCGAGGGAGTGCTGGCGGAGCATCCCGAGGTGCTGGATTCGGTGGTGGTGGGCGTCCCGGATCCGCAGTGGGGCCAGCGCGTGGTGGCCTATGTGGTGCCGCGCAGCGGGGCCGCGACGGCGGACGCCCTGGAGGAATTCTGCCTGGCCCATCCCGGCCTGGCCGACTATAAACGCCCCCGCGCCTACCGGTTCGTTGACTCGGTGCCGCTGACCGCCACCGGCAAGAAGATGCACTTCAAACTGGCCGAAACAGCTGTGGAGGACCACAGCGCCGGGCGGCTCATTGCTCCCGGATCCTCGGTGGCGACGGAATGAGGAACGGCATGGGCGCCGAGCGGAGGGTGGTCATCACCGGGATGGGGGCGCAGACCCCGCTCGGCGGTTCCTGGCCGCTGACCTGGGAGGCGCTCAAGGAGGGCAAGTCCGGCGTGGACCGGATCACCGCGTTCGATGCTTCCGAGTTCCCCACCCGGATCGCCGCCGAAGTTAAGGGTTTTGACCCCGCGGCCTGGCTCCCCGTGAAACGGATCAACCGGTCCTCCCGCGCCTCGCAGCTCGCCGTCGCCGCGGCTCGGGAAGCAGCGGCCGACGCCGGACTGGGCCCCACGCTGGAGGGAACCGACGCGGCGGTTCTCATCAACAGTGCGGTGTCCGGCTATCCGGAGGTGCAGGACGCCACCCGGCTCTTCGACGCCGAGGGGATCCGGCCGGTCAGCCCGAGCTTCGTGGCGTCCTCGCTCACCAACATGCCGGCCTGCGAGGTGGCGATAGACCTCGCCGTGCACGGGCCGGTGAACGCCAGTGCGCTCGCCTGCGCCAGCGGAACGCACGCCCTGCTGGAGGCGCGCCGCACGCTGCTGGCGGGGGACGCCGACGTCGTACTGGCCGGCGGGACGGATGCCGCGATCACTGCGGTGATGTTCGCCGGGCTGACCACTATGCGCGGACTCTCGCGCAGCAATGACGTGCCGCAGGAGGCGTCCCGCCCCTTCGACGCGGACCGGGACGGGTTTGTGTTTGGTGAGGGTGCGGTGGTGTGCGTGATGGAGACGCTGGAGCACGCCCGCGCCCGCGGCGCCCGGGTGTATGCGGAGGTGCTGGGCGGGGCGATGACCTCGGATGCTTTTCATATTGTGGCGCCGGAACCGAGTGGGAAGTATGCGGCGGAGGCGATTTCGCGGACGCTGGCACAGGCCCGGCTGGACCCGGCGGACGTGGATCTGGTCTGCGCCCACGGGACGTCCACGAAGGCCAATGACCGGACGGAAACAGCGGCGCTGCATGCGGTGTTCGGCGAGCAGGCCGGGTCCCTGGCCGTGACGGCGCCGAAGTCGATGACCGGGCACCTGATTGGCGCGGCCGGAACGCTGGCATCGCTGCTGTGCGCCATGTCGATCGTCGAAGGCGTCATTCCGCCGACGATCAACTATTCGACCCTGGATCCGGAGTGCGACCTGGACTATGTGCCCAACGTGGCGCGGGAGCGGGACGTGCAGTATGCGGTGACGAATGCGTTTGGGTTCGGCGGGCAGAACTGCGTGGTGGCGTTCGGGCGGGTGTAGCTAGGAGGCCGCGGCGAGGGCGGCGACGGCGGCCGTCACGGTGAGCGGCGCCGCGATCAGGCCGGCGAGTGCGTAGCCTTTCCAGCTGATGACTACCTGCATGCGCATCAACCGGTCGTGCCAGAGCAGGGTGGCCAGCGAGGCCCACGGCGTGATGAGCGGGCCGGCATTGACGCCGATCAGCAGGGCGGCCATCCGTGCCGGGGTTTCCGCCAGGGGTTCGGCCAGCAGGTAGGCCGGGAGGTTGTTCATCGCGTTGGCTCCGGCCGCGCCGGTGGCCGCGAGCCGAAGCAGCTCCGCGAAGTTTTCACCCTGCCCGGCGAGTGTGCCCAGCAGGGCCGAGCCGCCGAGGGCCAGGAAGGCTTCCATGGCCAGGAACAGCCCGGAGGCGAACAGCAGCAGGGGCCAGGGGACCAGCTTGACCGTCAGGACGCCGGGCCGCCGGAGTGCGAACACCAGGACCAATACCGCGGCGGCGGCGGTGGAGGGAATCCAGACCGGAATGCCGGAGACCAGCAGCGGGAGCAGGAGCACCAGCACGACGCCGGACGCGGCCAGCAGGAAACGGTCCGGTGCCGGAGATGCTGTTTCGGACGGCGGGGTGCGTTCGTAGCGCAGCCGCAGGTCACGGCGGAAGAGGAGGCCGATCAGGGCCATCGGCACAATGATGCCGGCGACGGCGGGGGCCCACATCAGGGCCGCAAACCCTGCCGGGCTTAGGCCGCCGAGGCTGTGCTGGGCCAGCAGGTTAGTCAGGTTGGAGACCGGCAGGAGCAGGCTGGCGGTGTTGGCCAGCCAGATTGTTGTCAGCACAAAGGGAAGCGGAGGCAGGCCGGCCTGCCGCACCACGGTCACCACGACCGGGGTGAGGAGCACGGCCGTCGTGTCCAGGGACAGGAAGATGGTGCTCAGCGCGGCCAGCAGTGCCAGGAGCAGCCAGAGAACTAATCCGGTCCCCAGGCCCCAGCGGCGCAGCCGTCGCCCGGCCCACAGGAAAACCCCGGCTTCACTGGCAAGTTCCGTCACCACGGTGATAGCCGCGACGAACACCAGGATCGGCACCACCCGGTCCGCAAGGGCGAACAGCTCCGCTTCCGGGAGCGCACCGGTGGCGGCTGCGATACCACCAGCCACCAGCAGGAGAACTCCGATCACGGCCAGACGCATGAGCGGATTCTAGACCCCGCGGCTGGCCGCGGACTGTACCAGGCGTCGTCGTGCGTGCGTGGCGGGCGTGCCGCCCTGGGCTGGGAGGGGGAAGGGTTGCTCTGGTTAGTTGCCCAGGGCGGCGTCGAGGGGGTCCTGGATCTCGCTGTAGTCACCGGATTCGAGCTGCAGTGCCTCACCGTTCAGGTAGAGCGTGGGGGTGCCCTTGACCTGGAGATCCTGTGCATCCTGCAGGTCCCGGGCCACGCGGTCCTTGACGGCGTCCGAGTTATAGTCGGCCGTGAACTGGTCCATGTCCAGGCCGAGCTCTTCCGCGTAGCCTGCGAAGATGCCGGCTGCGTCGTCGGCGTTCTTCCAGTCCTGCTGGTGCTCGAAGACCTTGGCGGCCATCTGCTCCAGGGCACCCTGTTCCGCCGCGGCTTCCACGGCGCGGGCGGACAGCTCGGCATTTTGGTGCTTGGGCAGCGGGTAGTTCCGCACCACGATTTTCACCTGGCTGCCGTAGTCGGCCTTGGCCTGCTCGATCAGGGTGTCCATCATGGCGCAGTACGGGCACTGGTAGTCGGTGAAAAGCACCAGGGTGGCCTGCGGATCTGCCGGGTTGGTGATGGTCCGGGCGTCGGCGGGGACGAGTGTGTCCTGCTGGTCTGCCGGGACGGCGGCTTCGACGGCGGCGCTGGTCTCCGGTGCCGCGGGTTCGCTTGAGGTCCCGCAGGACACTACGCCGCCGCTT
Organism: Arthrobacter sp. IK3; assembly: GCF_051337705.1. NCBI lineage: Bacteria > Bacillati > Actinomycetota > Actinomycetes > Micrococcales > Micrococcaceae > Arthrobacter > Arthrobacter sp. IK3. Next base: position 17,012 of record NZ_JBPPSW010000004.1, read on the forward strand.
ACCAGCACGCCGGCGATGAGTACTGAAGGTACAGCCTTGCGCATGATTCCTTTCCGGTATGAAATCAGCACGCGCCGGTGCGCGCACATACGGGTTGGGATTTCACTGCACTTTTAATGTTTCCACCCGACGCGGCGTGGCTGAAGGGGGAGGAGGGGTGATGTTGGTCGACCGGGGGTGTGGCGGGGCTTACCTGGTGTGTAGTCCGGGTTCCGCGGGTAATGGCTGCCCGTCAACCTTCGGGGAGAAGGCCATTCAAGTCCGGGAAATTAGGCGGGACGGCGTTCCTCGGCGGCTTCCGCGTCCAGGCGGGCGATGCGCTCGCGGGCGGAGCGTTCGGACGGGCCCATGTCCCCGAGCCCGAACCGGATCACCCGCAGTACGAGTTTCACCGGGCCGTGAACCGGCAGCTTGACCGGGCCAAGATGCGGTTCGCGGAGGCCGAGCAGTTCGCGGTGCCGCGGTTCCAGGGAGGCGACGGCGCCGGCGAACAGGACGCGGTAGCCGATCATCTGGTTGCGGGGCAGGGGAGGGCGGCGCAGGAAGCGGACCACTTCTTCGACGGTCGGGCTGGAGCGCAGTTCCGGGTCGAAGGCGGCCATCTGTTTCCGCAGTCCGGCGAGGTCCCGCGGTGGGTTGTCGATTCGCATCAGTTCACCTGCGGCCGCCCACTCGGCGACGTACTGGTCCGGTCCGCCCGGGATAGGTTCGCCGAACTCAATGTGAGAGGTCAGGAACGCGTCGGTGAAAGCGAGGTGGACCCAGCGGGCCAGCTCGGGATCGTTCGCCGAGTAGGGACGTTCGACGCCGGCAGCGTCCTCGTAGGTGCCTTTCACCCGTTCATGAAGCCGCAGCACCCAGTTCGACGCGCTGCGTGCCGCCGTCGTATCCCCGTAGGTGACCGTGAAGATCCAGCGGATGGTTCCCGCGAGGCGGCCGAGCGGATCTTCCTTGTAGTTGGAATAGTCGCGCACGCCGGCCATCGCGCCGGGGTGCAGCGCCTGGAGCAGCAGGGCGCGGATGCCGGCGATGATCGTGGTCATGGACCCGTGGACCGCCCAGACTGCCGAGCCCGGTCCGTAGAAACCGCGGTCGGTGCCGTTGGCGAGCTCGAGCTCCCATTCCGGAATGGTCTCTGCGTTGTTGCTGAACGTGCCGACCAGCTGCCGACGCCAGGATTCGAGGAGCTTGCCCATCGTCCCAGTATGGTCCTGCAGGCTGGGAAGCGTCAGGGCGGGCCGCCTACCTGCCCGGGGACAGAACAGCCGCGGCGCGTTCCAAAGCACCGGGCACGATCGAGTAGTACGCCCACACGCCGCGCTTTTCTCGGTGCAGGATTCCGGCGTCCACCAGGATTTTCAGGTGGTGGGACACGGTGGGCTGGCCCAGACCAACCGGCTCCGTGAGGTCGCAGACGCAGGCTTCCTTGTTGTCCTGTGCCGCGATCAGGGAGACCAGGCGGAGCCGGGTTGGTTCCGCCACGGCCTTGAGGAGTTGCGCAAACCGCTGGGCGTCTTCGACGCTGAGCGCTTCGGACGTCAGTGATGTGCAGCAGGCTTCGGGCGCGGCATCGCGGGCGGTCGGGACGGTAGTCACTCACCCATTATGCACTGAGATTGACAGTCGTCGATGTCTCGGAGAATACTCATCATCGAAGAATATCGATATCTTTCGATGCCATCCCGCCCTTCCAATACAGGAGTCCAGTGAGCACTACCGCCCCATCCGTGGACACAGGCCAGGTCACCGCCCGGCTGTCGACGCTGGACCGTTTCCTGCCCGTTTGGATCGTCGCTGCCATGGTGGCTGGACTTCTGCTGGGCCGGCTGGTTCCCGGCATTGGTCTGGTCCTGGACTCGCTGAAGGTCGCCAACGTTTCCCTGCCCATCGCCGTCGGCCTGCTGGTCATGATGTATCCGGTGCTGGCCAAGGTCCGCTACAACGAAACCCGCACCGTGGTGGGCGACCGGAAGCTGATGGTCACCTCCCTGATCCTCAACTGGGTGGCTGCCCCGGCGTTCATGTTCGCGCTTGCCTGGATCTTCCTGCCTGACCTGCCCGAATACCGCACCGGGCTGATCATCGTGGGCCTGGCCCGCTGCATCGCCATGGTCATGGTCTGGAATGACCTCGCCTGCGGAGACCGCGAGGCCGCCGCCGTGCTGGTGGCCATCAACTCCGTTTTCCAGGTTCTGGCGTTCGGGGCGCTGGGATGGTTCTACCTGCAGGTCCTGCCCGGCTGGCTGGGCCTGGCGACGACGAGCGTGGAGTTCTCCTTTGGGGCCATCACCCTCAGCGTGCTCATCTTCCTGGGCATCCCGCTGCTCGCCGGCTTCCTCACCCGAACGTTCGGCGAGAGGGCCCGGGGCAGGGACTGGTACGAGGGCACCTTTCTCCCCAAGCTGGGCCCCTGGGCACTCTACGGCCTGCTGTTGACTATCGTGCTGCTGTTCGCCCTGCAGGGAGATGAAATCACGTCCAACCCGCTCGACGTCGCCCGCATCGCCGTTCCGCTGCTGATCTACTTCGTGGTGGTATTCGGAGCCGGCATGGTGCTGGGCAAGCTGGTGGGCCTTGGCTACCCCCGCACCACCACCCTCGCCTTCACTGCCGCCGGCAACAACTTCGAGCTGGCCATCGCGGTAGCGATTGGCACCTACGGCGTGACCTCCGGACAGGCGCTGGCCGGCGTCGTCGGTCCCCTGATCGAGGTTCCTGTTCTAGTCGCCCTGGTCTACGCCGCGCTCTGGGCGCAGAAGAAGTACTGGCCCGCAGCCGAAACCCTTCCCACAGAAAAGACATCCCGATGAGTTCCAAGCCCTCCGTCCTGTTCGTCTGCGTGCACAACGCCGGCCGGTCCCAGATGGCCGCCGCCTACCTGCGAGCCCTCGGGCAGGGCCGGATCGAGGTCCGTTCTGCCGGGTCCGCACCGGCGGATGCCGTCAACCCGGCTGCCGTGGAAGCGATGGAGGAAGACGGCATCGATATGTCCGCGGAGCTGCCCAAGGTCCTCACCACGGCGGCCGTGCGGGAATCCGACGTCGTGATCACCATGGGCTGCGGCGACGCCTGCCCAATCTTCCCGGGCAGACGGTACGAGGACTGGAATCTGGATGATCCCGCAGGGCAGGGCGTGGCAGCCGTCCGGCCCATCCGGGACGAAATCAAGGCCCGGATTCAGGACCTGATCGCGGACCTGCTCCCCGCACACTGACGTCGTTTACCAGAGGACAACACCATGACTGAGAAGGCACTGCCCGTCGCCGTAATCGGCGCCGGACCTGTGGGCCTGGCTGCCGCGGCGGAACTGCTGGAACGCGGCCTGACCCCGATCATCTTCGAAACCGGCGAAACGGCTGCCGCCGCCGTCGCGTCGTGGGGGCACATCCGGCTCTTCTCGCCCTGGCAGTACGACGTCGACACCGCCGCCCGCCGCCTGCTCGCCGGTACCGGGTGGCAGGAACCGGACGCCGAGACCCTGCCGACCGGAGCCGAACTCCGGGAACAGTACCTGCAGCCGCTGGCCGCGGTTCCTGCGATTGCGGCCGCTCTGCATACCTCGACCCGCGTCCTCGCGGTCAGCCGCGAGGGCCTGGATAAGACCTGCAGTGCCGGACGGGAAGGCACGCCCTTCCTGATCCGGACCCGCGACGGGGACGGAACGGTCACTGACTACCGGGCGCGCGCCGTCATCGACGCCTCAGGAACCTGGCACACCCCGAATCCCCTCGGCCAAGCCGGCCTGCCCGCCATCGGGGAAGCGGAGGCCATCTCCGCGGGGCTCATCACCGGCTCGCTGCCCGACGTCGCCGGCCGGGACCGTGCACGGTTCGCTGGCAAGCACGTCCTGGTGGTGGGCGCCGGGCACTCCGCCGCGAACACCCTGCTGGAACTCGGCACGCTGGCCGAGCAGGAGCCCGGGACCCGGATCAGCTGGGCTATCCGAAGTACCTCCGCTGCCGGAGTTTACGGTGGCGGGGACCTGGACGGGCTGCCTGCCCGAGGCGCCCTGGGCAGCAGGCTCAGTGCGCTGGTCGAGGGAGGGCAGATTCAGCTGCACACCTCGTTCACCATCACCGGGTTCAAGGTCTCCGACACTCTGGCTGTTCTTGGCACTACCCCGTCCGGTGAGAAGCAGCTGGATGTTGACCTGCTGGTTCCGGCGACCGGCTTCCGCCCGGATCTGGATATGCTGCGGGAAATCCGGCTGGATCTCGATCCGGCTGTTGAGGCGCCGCGGGAACTCGGTCCGCTGATCGACCCGGAGTTTCACAGCTGCGGCACCGTGGAACCGCATGGCGCCAAGCTGCTCTCGCACCCGGAGAAGGACTTCTACATCGTCGGCATGAAGTCCTACGGCCGGGCACCCACCTTCCTGATGGCCACCGGGTACGAGCAGGTCCGCTCCATCGCCGCTGCCCTGGCAGGGGACCAGCGGGCCGCCGACGACGTGCAGCTGGTACTGCCAGAGACCGGCGTATGCTCCACGGACCTGGGCAGCAGCTGCGACGCTCCCGCTGATGGCGGTCCTGTGGATTCGTGCTGTGCGGCTGAGCCTGATCCGGAGCTAGCGGCGGCGTCGTGCTGCGGTGCACCCGAACCGGCCGCCGAGCCGGCGCCTGCGGCGGCGTGCTGCGGTGCACCCGAACCGAAGCTCCTGGGCATTCCCACCGGACTGGCCCACGGCCGCTCGGCGCAGCCGGGGGCCTAAAAGCCGGGGACACACCAGGCGCGGCAATTCGATTCGCTCCACTTTGGGAGAATTCGGCCGCTCCGTACCGGAGCAATCTGCACAAAACGGAGCGTAACCGTGGACGGGTCTGAGGGCGGGCTCGCTGGCGGCGCTTAGGGTGGGCCCATGACGACAGCAGCAGGCTATGAACGGTTCGCAGCACTCGAGGCCCGCGGAGTGTCACCCCTGTATGAGGAATGGGCGGCTGCCATAGCGGAGGATCCAGAGGTGCTGGCGTTGATCGACGGACTGCCGCGGTCGAAGCGGCAACCGAACCTGGTGTTCGCCGCAGCACGCCTGGCCGGTGCTCCCCTGACCCGGTATCCAGAGTTCCAGGACTGGCTGCTGGAAAACTGGTCCGCCGTCGAACCTGTCATCCAGGCGCGGATGACGCAGACCAACGAGGCGGGCCGGTGCGCAGTCCTGCTGCCGCTGCTGAGCCGGATCGAAGGGTCCGTGGCGTTGATCGAAGCCGGGGCCTCGGCCGGCTTCTGCCTCTATCCCGACCTGTACAGCTACCGCTACCAGCACGACGGCGGTGAGACCGTTCTGGATCCCGCGTCCGGTCCCAGCCCAGTTCAGCTGACTTGCGCGCTTGCCGGCATGGAGCCTCCCACCCGCCGGCCCGACGTCGTATGGCGGGCCGGTATCGACCTGAACCCTTTGGATGTCCAGGACTTCGAGGACATGGCCTGGCTGGAAGCCTTGGTCTGGCCGGAACACAGCGAACGCCGCGACCGTCTGAGCGCCGTCGCAAAGGTTGCTGCCGAAGACCCGCCGCTCCTGGTCCGGGGCGACATTGTGGAGGCACTGCCGCAGCTGGTGAACGAGGCACCGAAGGACGCGACCGTCGTCGTCTTCCACAGCGCGGTGCTTCCGTACCTCGACCCGGACCACCGTCGGCGGTTCGTTGCTCTGGTGAAGGGACTGGACCTCATCTGGATCAGCAACGAGGGTGAAGCGGCCCTCCCCGAGATCAAGGACCAGCTGACCCGGAGCGCGGAAGGCAACCTGGTACTGTCCCTAAACGGCGTTCCCCAGGCCTTCACCGGCCCACACGGCCAGAGCTACGAAGCACTCTGACCGTAACCGAAGAACCAGCTACCGCAGCAGAATATCCACAGCCCGTGAGCCCCCAGAAGAAGACCCCACCGGAACCCGCTCGAGCGTGCCGGACCGGTTGGCGGCGTCGTCGCGCAGGATCTCCGTGACCGACCCCAGGAACCGGGACAGGTCCACCTTGTCCTCCGGGGCGGCGAGCAGCAGCTGGAAGCCGAACTCGTGCAGGGCGTTGATCGACGCCTCGGCAAAGGACAGTGAGGACTTCACGAACGCCTCATCCATCATCACCGTGCCGTAGGTGCTGAAACCCTGGGACACGATGCCCAGCTGGTACGCCAGCGCCGACGCCATGATGAACGCCGTGAACCGCTGCCCCTCACCGCCGGACATCAGCGAGGCCTGCAGGTTGGTGAACGACTGCCCGTTCGCGAGTTTGTTGGCGCAGGTGATGGTCACGTGCGCGCGGACATCCAGGACCTCGGCCCGCCAGCGGCGCTCCTGCGGGTCCTTCAGCTTCTCCACCAGGCCCTCGAGCGCGGCGTAGCGGGCGTCCATGTCCGCCTTGTCCTGCCGCACGCCCATCATCGGCAGCGCGTTCTTCAGCTCCATGCGGAACTTGTGCGCGTCGTCCGGAACGGTGGTCTTGACCTCGATCTCCAGGTGGCTGTCCACGTGGTACGGCACGCGGCGCAGCACGGAGTTCAGCGGCAGCAGGCGCGCGGAGATGCTGCGGCGTTCCTCGTCGAGCAGCTGCAGCAGGTCGCTGAACCGCTCGTAGGTGCGGTTGTTGAAGTACTCGCGGAACTCCGACTCGTGCTGCGGCAGGCCCTCGGTGACAATGTCCTCGTACCGGTGCACGTACTCCTCGGCCGAGTCCACGCCCGTGCCGAAGTCCGAACCCCACTTCTCGCTGTACGTCTCGAAGGTGCGCTCCAGCCGGGTGCGGGTCTCCAGCAGGGTTTTATCCAGCCGCGCGGCCTCGGTGAGCAGGTTCCGCTCCACCTGCCCGGCGGCGTCGTTCAGGTGCACGACGTCGGTGATCTCACCGAAGGGGGCGAACAGCTCATCAAGCTGGGCGCGCAGGTCCTCGGCCAGGGCATCCGGTCCGCGGCCGGCCAGCGTGTCCCGGCGTTCGGTGGCGGCGGTGAGCTCGGCCTCGAGCCGGGCCAGGTCGCCCTTGAGCACACCGATCTTCTCGGTCGCAGCGGTGAGGTCCAGCTCCGCGGTGTCCAGCTCGAAGCGGATCTGCTCCAGGTCCGCGTTGGCGTCGCGTGCGGATTCAAGGCGTTCGACGGCGGCAGCCACCGCGGCGCGGTGCTCCTCGGCGCTGATCTCCTCGAATTCGCGGGTGTCGGCGGCGACCTTGCGGACTGCGGCGAGCCGGCGGATCAGGTCGTCCTGCTCCGAGGCGTGCTTGCGGGAGACGACGTCGGCCTCTTCGAAACTGGCGCGCAGGGCCAGCAGCTCACCGGCGAGGGCGGCGATCTTGTCCTTGTTGTCGAAGCCCAGCACGTTGTCCGAGGCCTTGGTGTGCCGGTCGTCCTTCTCCGTGGTGGAGGAGTTCCGCTTCACGGCACCGCCCAGGCCGACGCCGCGGGAGACTCGGGCGAGTTCGTCCGGGTTTTCGACGCACTCGAAGTCGTAGTGCGCGGTGATCTTCCGGGCTACCCAGTCGCCCATGGCGGAGTCGTAGGTGCTGAGCTTGGTGATGAGGTCCCGAGGTCCGGGCTCGGCCGGGCCGTCCACGGGGATGCTGACGTCGATGCAGCGCAGGAAACCGCGGAGGTTGGTTTCGCTGAGGTAGCGGGTGACGGCGGGCATGTGCTCGCCGGGGACCAGCAGGGCGGTGGAGAGCGGGCGGAGCACCCGTTCGGCGGCGGCGCGCCACTGCGCGTGTTCGGCCGGAACGTCGATCAGTTCGCCGGCGAAGGGCATCTCTGCTTCGTCGATGCCGGTGGCTTCGCAGATCCGGGCGCGCTGTTCCAAGCTTTCCGGGCGGATATTGCTGCGCCGGCGGCGGAAGGACGCGATCTCGGTTTCAAGCTTCGCGATCGAACCCTTCAGGGCCCACGCTTCGCCGTGCGCGTCGGAGCTGCGCTCCCGGGCGGCGTCGACGTCGGCGTTCAGGGTCTTGATCAGCTCATTGGCGCGGCTGCGGGCGGTGACCAGCCCGGCGGGGGAGAGATCCGTGTCGATGCCGGCGGCACGCAGGTCGGCGCGGAACGCGTTCTCCACGGTTTCACGGGAAACCAGCTGCGCCTGCGCGGCCGCGACTTCGCGTTCCAGGGTGGCGATCGCGCCGCCGCCCTCCTGCGTGTAGCGGGCGGTCAGCTCGGCGACCTGCTTCTTGAGCTTGGTGCGCTGCTTCTCTGCGGCCTTCAGTGCTTCGCGGCCGGTGGATGCGGCGGAGGTGAGGCGGTCGACGTCGCGTTCGTGGCTGGCCAGCGCCAGACGACGGCGGTAGGCGGGCAGCCCGTCGGCGGTGAGGGTGCGGACGCGGTCCAGTTCGGCCTTCGTGGTGAGGAACAGCCGATGCTGGTCCGGGACGTTGGCCAGGTGATCGCGCTGCTGGCGGGCGCGTTCGAGCTGGCGGCGGATGCTGCGCAGGTGGCTGAAGTCCTCCACAGCCTCGTCGGCGGCGGTGAGGGTTTTGGGGGTGTCCAGGACGTGGTTGCGGAAGAAGTCGTTGACCGTTCCGCCCAGGCCCTTGCCGGTCTGCAGGATGCGCAGCAGTCCGAAGGCCTTCTCGTCCTCCACACCCAGGGCGGTGCGGTACCGCTCGGCGAAGAGTTTGTGCGAATCGAAGATTTGCGCGCCCGGGAGCAGGGATTCCAGAGCACCCTTGGTGAACCGGCCGCGCATGCCGGTTTCGAGGGAGGGAATGTCCAGTGGACGGTTGTGCACGGCGTAGAACCGGCCGACGTGGTGTTCGGTGCCGGTCGCGGGCAGGTCCATGAGTACGGAGAGGCTGGTGATTTGGCCCAGACCGTTGTCGAAGGTGAGGCAGACAGCGGACCAGGTGGCGCCGGGGCGCTGGTAGGCGGTGCCGTCGCCGGCTTCCATGCCCTGGGTGCCGAGCCGGCCGCGCATGTAGGAGAACGCGGTGCGTTTTTCCTCTGCGGCGGTGCCGCCGTTGTTCTGCGCTGCCTCGTTCATCTTGGGGCGGGCGTCCATGACCTGCAGGATCGCGTCGAAGATGGTGGACTTGCCGACGCCGGAGTCACCGGTGAGCAGCGTGCCGGCGCGGTCCACGTGGATGGTGTGCGCGCCGTCGAACGTTCCCCAGTTCACGATCTGGATCCGGGAAAGCCGGTTCTGGCCGGGGTTGATCAGGTCCCCCATGGGAAGGGTGGTTTCGATGCTCATGCCGGCTCCTCGCCGTCGTGCTGTGTTTCAGGAACCGCGTCTTCGGCGGGCGCTTCATTTGCCGTGTCCGGTTCCGCCGGGGCCTCGGTCAGCGAGTTCATGAAGGTGATGATGTCCCCGATGTGCTCATACGGCAGGGCCAGCGGCAGCGCGTTGGAGATGACCCAGACGTCGTCCAGCTCGGTGGGCAGCAGCAGGCGGCGTTCGGTGACGAGCTTGCGGATGGCGGCGTCGGCCAGGTCTTCCACGCCCTTGGCATCGTGCGCCTGCGGGTCCACGTACTGCTCCAGGACATCGATAATGTCCTGCCGGGCGATCGTGGCGTCGTTGCCGGTGCCCGAGTGGCGGTCCAGGACCAGGCGCATGCGCAGCAGCAGCAGGGTTTCCTCGCGGGTCATTTCGCGCTGGCGCTGCAGGGCGGTGGTGTGCGGTTCGGCCATTTCCACCGGGCGCAGCAGGGCGACCTTGTGGTCCTCGTCCACGACCAGTTCCAGGAACAGTTCGCTCAGCCGCACACGCAGCTGCTCCTGGTTATCCACCACGGTGTTGTACACGTTGTCGGAGGAGTTGGCGTCCAGGTACGGGCCGCGCAGCAGCCGGATGAGGGCCTGGCGCAGCTTCAGCGGCAGGGTGCCGGTATCGCCGGGAAAGAGTTCCGGGCCGTCGATGAGGACGTCGCGGGCGGGCTGGGGGTAGTCGTCAAACTGAGCGTCCTCGTCCAGCTCGTCGTACTCTTCGGTTTCGGCGGTGGGGTTTTCGATCATGGCTGGGGGCTTTCGGCGACGGTGAGGACGGGCAGCACTGCGGTGCGGGAACTGCCGTCAATCTGGAGGAAGGGGATAGTTTCGCTGGCTGCCGCCGTCGTCGTGCTGTTGCTGTCCCCGGTGGGGGCGGCGGAGGCGAGGAGCGCGCGGATGCTGTTGAGGTGGCGGTGCTCGGCGGGCAGTTCGGCGAAGATTTCCGCGACGGTGGCGCGGCCGCGGCGGCTGCCGGCCCGTGTGATCGCGTCGCGCAGGACGCGGCGGTCGGCCTTGGGGGTGCGGGCGGCGCGGTGGATGTCCGCTTCGGTGAACGACGGCGGTTCGGGCAGCTTCCGCGGTGCGGCGTGCTCGGCCGGGTCGTAGGTGCGGACCATGCTGAGCGATTCGAACGCGGACGCGTAGAGCTTCGGTGCGGGCACGACGGCGGCGCGGCGGCGGCCGCGCGGTGCCTTGTGGATGGCGGTTTCGGCGGCGCGGATGAGTTTGCGCAGCTGGACCGACTCCCGGTACTCGTCGCTCTGGACGTAGGTGTGCAGGGATTCGGAGAGCCGGCCGTAGATCCGCTGGATTTCGGCGGCCTGTTCGCGCATGTCGCTGATCATCCGGTACAGGGCCTGCCGGTCGCCGGGGGTCATGGCGTCGGCGAAGTCGCGTTCCAGGACCTGCGCGATGGCGTGCCGGAAGCGTCCCTGCTGATCGGCGTCGTTCAGGAAGGCGGTGAAGCCTTCGTAGGTGCGGCCTTCGCTGGTGCTGCGCAGGCGCTTGTCTGCTTCGAGGATTTCGCCCATGGTCAGGCCCTTGGAGGCTTGCGATTCGACCATTTCCTGGCGCAGGGTGTGCAGCATCTTTTCGAGGCCGTCGCGCATGCGCTTGAAATCGGCGGGCAGAGCGGCGGCGAGGTCCAGGATGTCCCGGGCGGCTTCGACAGCGGTGTCATCGTCCAGCGGCGGGGGAGCGTCTCGGGCGCGGAGGGACCGGATGAGGTCTTCGCGGCGGGCGATCTCTTCTTCGAGGACGGCGATGCGTGCTTCGGGGTCCGGGTTGGATTCGTGCGCCAGGGTTTCCACGCTGGAGAGCAGGGTGTTCAGGCGGGAGGAGTTCAGGCTGGTGGTGTCCCCGGTGAAGCCGTCCAGGTAGGAGAGGAAGCGGACGGCGGGTTCGGTGAGTTCGTAGACGAAGCGTCCGTCGGCGCGGGGCCGGGCCAGGAAGCGGCGCGCCACCCAGTCATCGGCGTAGTTCTTGCCGGTCCAGTCTTCGCGCAGGCTCTGCCCGTTGAGCCTGAGCTGCTGCAGGAACGAGTCGGTGAGTGAGTGGAATTCGTCCAGGGGGATGCGCGGGCGGGTGCGCGTGAAGGCCTCGCGGAACAGGGCAAGGACCCAGGGGTTCGCGTTTGTGAGTTTCCAGCCGGGCGAGGCCTGTAACCGCTGCAGCTCCGCCCAGCGGGCTACGGCGTTTTCTGTGAAGGACATGCTGCGCTTTCCGCCCGGAACGAAGGGGTAAAACGGGCCTGTCTGATTTTAGCTGAGTGTGGAAGAGTACGCGCTGGGGCTCTGAGGCACGAGCTCGTCCGATCAGAACCCGGTGATTCAGAGATTCTCCCTCAGTCGGAACCTCATTCTGACAGTTCACGTGCACATGCCGTTCGGCTGGTCCGTGGGCCAGTATGAGCACATTAAGAATCACCTCTTCGCAGAGGGCAGCGACACATAGAATTGTGACACGCATAAATGTGGAGCAGATTCTCGGGTAGGACACGTAATCTTGAGAGGTGGATAAATCAACAATGGACGTGGTTGAGCGCATCGAAACGAGGCGGCTGGTCTCCGCGAAGGCGGACGGAGTGCTCGGCGAGTTTGATCATAAATTCGCTTTTGAAGAGCCCGGTCACTTCGCCATTGTCTACGGGCCAAACGGGGTGGGAAAAACTCGTGTGCTGGAAATCATTAATGCGCTTTGCAAGCTGAGTTCTATGAGCTTAATATCGTTACCATTTAAATCTGCTGAATTGGATTTCTCCGACGGAAGTCGGCTGCGAGTATCACGCGTGATGGTAGATGCTCCCGATGAGAATCAGGATGAAGCCGAAACAGGCGTCGAGGCGGATCTGATCGACGATGCCAAAGGTGTAAAGTTTGAACTTTGGAAGAGCGGTTCGCTTGTAGCAACATCTCGCGTCAGTGGACTGAATGAATTCCAAAGATTCGTTCAGAAGAACAGTCCATACCAGCCTACTGATGATATCGGAATCTGGGAAGACCCCAATGACGGTGAGCGAATCTCCTTCGACATACTTCAACGGCGATACCTTCCGCGATATCGTGTGGGAAACGTCAAAGCCAAGGCTAAGGAACTGTTGACCATAGATCCCGTCATTCAGGAGTTCGCTGAATCACTTGACGTTCGTTTGATCGAGACGCAGCGCCTAATGGGATTAAGTCCTCAGGTGGATACGCGGCACGAAATCCGATACCGTTTTGGCGGAGAATCATCACAGCAATCTAAGCCCACCATTACCCAGTACTCAGAGCAAATCAAACAGTCACTTGACAATAATCTATCCGCAAACTCACGTTTGACCCAAAGCCTGGATAGCACGTTTCCTCGGCGGATGCTTGAACGGGGGGACCAGTCCCTCCTGACTGAGCAGGAGCTGAGGGCCAAATGGGCGGAGCAGACCACACGTCGAGCACGTCTAACAGAGATCGCCGACCTCAATGTTGACCCGGCGCTATCCCTCCCTGAGGGCCAGCTAAACACTTGGCAGCTAGGGATGCTCGAATTGTATCTTGCCGATGCCGATGCAAAGCTCGACTCTTTTTCCCATGTACTTAAGCGAATCGATTTGCTTGAAGAAATTGTGAACGCTCGCCTCCTGCGTAAGTCGTTGAGTATAAATGCAAATGACGGACTAGTGGTCACTCGCCAACTGGATGATTCAAGCGTTCCCTTGACTGCCCTTTCGTCGGGTGAGCAACACGAAATAATTCTCATGTTTGATCTCCTATTCAACGTACAACCTGGATCGATAGTCATGATCGATGAGCCCGAGATTTCCCTGCACATTGGTTGGCAAAAAAAGTTTATCTCCGATGTCCATCGCATTTCCGACCTGGTGGGTTTCCAATTTGTAGTCGCAACACATTCGCCCCAGATAATTGGTAGGTGGTGGAAGAATGCGACAAAACTAGGCCCTACTGCTGCTGATTTCCTCGGTGAGGAGGAGTCGGAAGACGATGCTTGAAAGCGTGACTGCTGAAAGTGTTTTCGCGGAGATCATGATGGATGAGTCTTCTCCTAAGGCGTTTTTACTTGTTGAGGGGACTGACGAAGATTCGGTCTTCTTCGGGCACGTGTCCGAAGAAGTCGTGATGATTGTATGTGGAGGCAAGAGGTGTCTCTTAGGGGCTGCTCAGCTTGCGGAGGAGAACGGGTATTTGGACGTTTACGGTCTCGTCGATAGCGACTTTGATCGTATCTCCGGTCGAGGGTGGATGTATCCAGCTCATGTTGTAGCTACAACTGCTTACGACTTGTTGGCTGACATCGTTATGTCGTCTCCGGATGTTCTCCGGAGAACACTGAGCGCACACGCTGCGCCAGCTGTTGCCACTGTGGAGACTGTCCGGGGCTCCAGGATTGAGGACGCCGTATATGCGTTGACTTCGAGACTTGCTGCAGCACGCCTAGCTGCCTTGATGCATAAATACCCACTCACCTTTAAACGCTACGATTTCTTCCCCGTGGTCGACGCGTCGTATCGCCCTGCAAGCCTTGAAGAATTCGTTCACCATGCTGCAAGCCGCACCCCCAGTTTTCAGGTGGATGAGGCGGTCGTCGGTGCTGCTAATCATGCATTCGGTAAGGTGGGCCACAGTAGGCACAGCTCCGGCGGGCACGACATTGTTAGCGCATCCGCTGCTCTTCTTCGCCGAGCCGGATCGCAGGTTTCAGTGAAGACTATCTCAGGGACGATTATCGCAACGGCGACATGCGAGGTGCTAGCGTCGCTACCTTCTATCCAGAATCTGGCAGCTATCGCCCGGGCCCACTCCGGCGCTGAGCTGTTCGAGTGTTTTGCCGCGTGACGGAGATCCAGATCAAGGAACAGTCCCTGCAGGCCACGGTCGGACCGTCAGAACATCGCAAATAACTTGATATTCTCCCCTGATGGAGCTTGAACGAGACGAACGCGGCGAGCCGGCAACAAACCGCCTAAACTACACGGCCTACCGTCTCGGAAGGGCACTCGACCGGTTTACCGAGAACCTGGCTCTGGCCCACGGCGTGACGCTGTCCCAGTTCCTCGTGCTCCAGGTCCTGGGGGAAGGCCTGCCGCTCTCCAACGCCCAGCTGGGACGAAGGACGTTCGTCAGCTCCCAGGCCGCGCACCTCGTGGCGAACGAACTCCTCGAACTTGGACTGGTGGAACGCGGAAGCCACCCGACCAACCGGCGGATCCGCCTCGTCCAGCTCACCGAAGCCGGATGGGACGTTGTGCAGGCCTGCACCCAGGAACTGCGCGACCACGAACAGCGCCTAACCAGCCATATCGGAGAAGACCTCGGCAACTCAATCGTCGGCGTCTTGGACCACGCAGCCCAGGTCCTTGCCGGCGGCTACTTCGGGGACGACGAAGCGGAGGCAGAGGCAGTGAGCCGCCGCCAGATCACCAGCCGCCCGCGGCACGTGCCGTCCCGGCTGGCGGCCAGCCGCCTGAAAGGCCTCAACCGCGAAGCCGACGGCGCCACGCCGGGTAGCTGACTAGCGCCCTATTTCGCCGCGGGCCTCGTCCGGATCAACACCACCACCAGGCAGACAAAGGCGCTCACCGCTGAAACGGCCAGGGCCACCCGGCCGGAGCTGGCATCGATCACCCAGCCCATGAGCAGCGCCCCAAATGGCACCATGCCGTAACTTCCCATCGTCATCAGGGACATCATGCGCCCAATGAACTGCGGCCGTACCGATTCCTGCGCAGCAGCGTTCACAATCCCCTGGTAGTAACCCACCGCGATGCCCAAGGCCGGAGCAGCCGCCAGGAAGAGCAGGAGCGTGGGAGCCGCGGCATTCAGTGCCAGCGCCGCTCCGAAAACACTCGTTGCCGCAATCATGGACCGCACCGACACCCGTGGCCGCCGGGCAGCCAGGATGCCTCCGAGTACCGCGCCCACTGCATTGAGGGTGTGGACAGCGCCCACTGCGCTGGCGTCACCGCCGTAGGAAAGATTCACGGTAGAAGTGAGCACCAGCCCGAAGTTCATGGCCAGAAGGGCGATCACCACGTTCACGATCAGCAGGGTGTTTACATCCCGGCTTCGCCGGAAGGCGCCCGACGCCGAGCCGTCCAGGGCCTTAGCCCCGGGCCCGCCCGGGGTCCTGCTGTCATCCCTTTCCCGCTGCCGGTCCAGGGACGACCGCCGGTGCAGCTCGTCCGGACGGATCCGCAACCGTGAAGCGAACACCAGCAGGTAGGCGGCAGCGTTAATCAGGATGCACGCGCTGGGCCCGAGTCCCTGGAAAGCGAGCCCGGCCAGCGCCGGACCCACCGATCGCGCAGCGGCCAGTGAAATGGTGCTGATGGACGCAGCCCGGGACAGTCCGTCCGGCCCCACCAGCTCGAAGATGATGGTCTGCGCGGCCACCCGTTCAAACGCTTGGACCGAGCCCAGCACCCCCACCATTCCGTAGAGCAGCCACAGGTCCGGATCCCGCGTCACCACAAAGACCAGGCTGGCGGTGACAACCGCGGACGCCAACGACGTCACCAGCAGCACAGTGCGGGGTGCCACCCGGTCCAGCAGCCGCCCCGCGGGTATACCGAGCAGGAAGATCGGCAGGAACTGGGCGATAGTGATGCCGCTCAGGGCCTGGGCACTGCCGGTCGCCCCCAGGACCACCAGCTGCAGGGCGAGGTTCTGGAACCAGACACCCGTATTGGAGACCACCTGCCCGGTGAAATACCAGGAGAAGTTCGGAGTCCGGAACGGGCCCGCCGGCCCCGCAACGCTACCCACGGCAGGCCCAGCGCGACCAGCAAAGGCCGCGGAACCGGCAGCTGGAATCAGACACGGTCGCGGATAAACTCGGCCATCCGCTCGGGGATGCGGGCGGCGTCGCTGGACCGCTGGTCGGCATTGTTGGCCCGGATCTCCAGCACGGGAATCCCCTCAGCCTCCAGGGCCTCGGTAATGAAGCCGCTGCCCGGGGTATCGTCCGCCATCAGATGCACCACCCCGTCCACCCGATGGCTCAGCGCCTCCTTCACGTACCACTGGGCAGACCACGGCGGCACATAGAGCTGGTCCGTGATCCCGACGAAGCGGGCAGCCAGCGCCCGGACCGGATCCTCGCCGTAACGCAGGTACCCGTCAGCGGCGATCGCCAGGTACATCGACCAGACGAACACGGCGCCGAATTCCTCCTGGAAACGGGTGTACAGGCCCAGATCGGACCACAGCCCGCGTCCAACCCACATCAGCCGCCGCTTCTCGCCCGGGCACACCGCAACGCCGTCGGCCACCCGCTGTGCCGTTTCCTCATACAGGGACCGAGCGGCGTCGACCGCCCACGTCGTGCCGCGCTGCCACTGCGGTGCCATAACGGCGGGCATCGTGTCATTCACCAGCACGGGCGCGAATGGCGCGGCGGCAATGAGGTCCCGGGTCTTGCGGTTCCATTCGGCCTGCTGGTTGCCCAGGTCCATGATCTCCGCCAGCCGGTCACGGTCCAGCGTCCGGGCGGTACGGTCCTCCAGCCAGCCGATCAGCTCCTCGATTTCACCCTGCAGCAGGTCCAGCCGGTCCGACCCGAAGGCCTTCTCCCAGTCGTGCGGCACCAGCTCCCACCACCGGTCCGGCAGCGGGTCAGCGCCCGTGCGGGAGAGGAGGAACGTTTCCGTGCCGGGAAGCCTGCCCCACTGCTCGAAGATCTTGGCGGTAACGTCGCCGCTGCGCTCGGCCACAGCGAACCGCGGCGCCGGCAAACCGCCCCACGGGCGGTCCTCGGCGTCGAGCAGCTGCTCGCCCAGCGGCATCGCATCGTACTGCTGGCTGAAGTCCGGCAGGCCGCGGGCGGCCAGCCGTTCCATGGACGCTGGCCCGGCGCGCTTGGCCGCAATGATGGAAGACCACCACTGCGTCACCACGTACGGGATGTCCAGGGCACGGAACACTTCGTGCGGGGCATCGGCGTTCAACAAAGCGATGGGTTCGCCCGCCGCGGCCCGCTGGCGCACCGACTGGAACCATTCCTTCTGGTAGCGGGTAGCCGCGACGGCTGAGCGGAGTCGATGGTCGGTCATGAGGCAATCTCCCCGGACAACTGGACGCTGGCAATCAGTTCGGCGGCGGCCGCTGCGGCTCCGTCGGCGGGAACGCGGACGACGCCGGCGAGCCAGGTTCCGCCGGCAGCCAGCGCCTCGCGCTGGCTCGGCAGGTCCCAGACCGGGCCGTCGTCAAGGTCCCGGACCAGGGCCACCACCCCGGCGGCACCGGTCCGACGGACTTCAGCGAGCAGGTGTTCGGTCCGTTCGGAGGCCAGGGACCGCGACGCCGACGGCGGACGCTGCGCGTGCAGCTCGGCCAGGGCGCGGAAGGCCTCGCCGGGCGAAGCAGCATCCACGGTCTGTCCGATCCAGGCGGCATCCCCGGCGTCATGGTCTTCGCCCACCATTCCGATGCCGGACTGTTCGAGCGCCTCATAAACGGTGGTGTCCGGGTGTGAACTGCCGGTCATAAACACCCGCAGCACGGGTTCCGGCGCGTCATTCTGCTGGATCGCCTCGATGGCAGCCAGTGCCTGCTCCGGCGCCAGCTGCGCCGCACCCGCGTAACACCGCAGGGCGGCGCTCCCGGAAAGGGTTCCTGCCACCCGTCGCTCCCGCACCCGCTCGAGGGCCTCACCCAGCGAGTTCTCCCGGCCAGCGGCGGCAGCCAAGGTATCGGCGTCGAGCACTTGCCCGGTGCACGCTGACACGAACCCGGCCAGCCGCTCATACTGCCGCGCAACAAAGAGGTTCACATGCGGGCCTCCGCCGCGGGGCGTATCGAGCAACTGGACCGGGTACGGGATGCGCCCGCGTTCGGCCAGCAGCCGCAGCACGTAGTACACCCGCAGGTTCGCGGCGGAGTCATTGCAGACCACTAGCCCGGCGAGGCCGTCATGCATACCGGACAGAACGTCGTCGAGCACCCGGGCGGCAACGGCGTCGGCCGCGCCCAGCAGTTCAGCCGCTTCCCGCGAGACGTCCCCGGACCAGGCGCCGAACAGCCGCACCGGCGTCGCGCCCGCGGCCAGGATAATCTGCCGGGGCGCATCCGCCCCGATGATCCCGATCTGAGGTGCGGGATCAGTCACAACACACCCGCGGTGCGCAGGTTCTCGATCCGGTCGGAGTCATAGCCCAGGGCCTTCAGGACCACGTCCGTGTGCTCGCCCAGGTACGGGGCCGGCGCGTCCAGCGTGGTGCGGCTGCCGGAGAGGACCATGGGCAGCCCCGATCCGAAGAGACCGTCAAAGTGCCCGAACTTGGGGTGGGACAGCGGCACCACTTCGCCGCGGGACAGCACCAGCGGATCCCGCACTGCTTCGGCCGTGGTCCGGACCGGTGCCGCGGGGGCACCGTGGGAAGTGAGGGCTTCCAGCACCTCATCCAAGGGCTTCTCGGCGGCCCACCCGGCGATCAGTCCGTGGAGGCGGTCGGCATTGAAGACGCGGGCGTCGCGGGTACCGAAGTCCTCGGAGTCCAACAGGTCGGGACGCTCGATGGCGCGAAGGACGCCCGCCGCGAACTGGTCCGTCGGGGCGCAGATGGCAAAGTACCCGTCGGCCGCGCGGAACGTGCCGAACGGCGCCAGGCGGGGAACGTAGGCGCCGGTGCGCAGCGGGAAACCCACGGATTCCAGGGCATCGAAGGGCTCGCAGGCCACCATCGAGGTCAGTGCCCCGAGCATCGACACGTCCACGTGCTGCCCGTGGCCGGTGTGCTCGGCCTGCAGCAGGGCGCTCAGCGTGCCGATGACCGCGAAGAGCGGAGCGGACAGGTCGCCAATCGGCAGGCCGAAACGCACCGGCGGCTGGCCGGGTTCCCCGGCGGTCATCATGACGCCGCTGAGCGCCTGGACGATGGTGTCCATCGCCTTCCGGTCCCCGTTCTCCGTGCCGGCGCCGAAACCGCTGATGGAGGTGTAGACGAGCTTGTCGTTGAGGTGCTTCACGCTTGCGTAGTCGATGCCGAGGCGCTTGGTTACGCCGGCGCTGTAGTTCTCCACCACAATGTCCGCTTCGGCAATGAGATCGAACAGCACCTGCTTGCTCTCCGGGTGCTTCAGGTTCAGCGTCACGGATTCCTTGCCGCGGCCCCGGAGCATCATCGAGACGGACATGTCATCCTCCGACGTCCGGCGCACATTCAGGCCCTGCGAGGTGACGTAGGGGGAGTTGTTGCGCGAGGAGTCCCCGCCGCGGGTGGGGTTCTCCACCTTGATGACACGAGCCCCCAGTCCCGCCAGCAGCAGGGTCGCGTACGGGCCGGCCAGCGCCGTCGTCAGGTCGATGACTGTCTTGCCCGCCAGGGGCTTGGTCTCAATGCTCATGGGGTGTCTCCTTCAAGTGAACGGTCAGCCGGTCTCCTGCCCAGTCAAGGACAGTGTCCAGGCCGGCTTCCCGGGTAATGCGCTGTAAGTAGTCGCCCACCTGTTCCCCGCCGTTGGCGCGGGTCAGCGGGACCGGCCGGGCGTCGTCGTCGATCCAGCAGGGAAGAATCTCCGCCGCAACGCTGCCGTCCGGGCCGAGGGTGAGCACGGCGATCAGGGTGTTCCGGCTCTCCGGATGGAACGGGTACTCGGGCATGGCGGGGTCCGGCTGGAAGCCGAACAGCCGGGTCCTTGCGCGGGCCCAGGCCCGGCGCTCGGGCGAATCATCCGGTGCGCCGCCCAGTGCCCGCGTCACGGTGGCGAAGTTGCCGAGTCCGTGGAAGATCGGGCGGCCGCGGTAGGCCTCCACACCCTTGAGGATGTGGGCGTGGTGGGCGAGCACCGCCACAGCTCCGGCGTCGATGGCCGCATGGGCAATCTGGTACTGGTACTGCGCGATCTCTACCGGCTGGTGCACCAGCCCCTGGTGCAGGGCGACGACGACGGCGGCACCCTGGCGGGCATGGCTCGCCACCCGGTCGGTGAAAGCGGCCAGGGACCGCGGTTCGGCGAACGTGTAGATGCGCGGCGGACCGCCGGGATTGGCGCCCCGCGGCTCGTAGTGCGTGACGACCTCAACCCAGGCGCAACCAGCCTTCGCGCTGCCGGCCCAGGACTCCTTGGGTCCCACGCAGTTGACGCTGAGCACGATGACCTGCCGGCCGCCGTGTTCAACAACCGCCGGTTCCCAGGCCTCTGCGAGGTTGCGTCCCGCGCCGGTGGTGGCCAGGCCGCGCTCGCGGCAGTGCCGCCGGGTGTCCTCGATTCCTTCCGCGCCGAAGTCGTACACGTGGTTCCCGGCCAGGGTGAGGACGTCGAACCCGGCAGCCGCTACGGCGTCGAGGGCCGACGGCGGGGCCGGCAGTGCGGGAACGTCCGAGGAGGCCGTGGCAGTGGACGTGGTGTGCGGGACTTCGAGGTGGCCGATGACAAGGTCCGCTTCGGCCAGCACGGGGGCGGCGGCGCTGAAGAGGGACGTGGCGTCGTCGCGCTCCAGGACCAGATCCCCGGTGGCCATCAGGGTAGTAGCTGTCACTGCTGCTCGTCGTTCCGGCGCATCGAGCGGGCGAGGAAGGAGCGCAGCCGGTCGGTCTGCGGGTTGCGGAAGAACGCCTCGGCCGGCTGGTCTTCGACCACCTTGCCGTCCGCCATGAACACGCAGCGGTCCGCGACTTCGCGGGCGAACTCCATTTCATGCGTGACCACCACCATGGTGCGTCCCGAGGCGGCGAGGGCCTGCATGGTCTGCAGTACTTCGTCGATCAGTTCGGGGTCCAGGGCGCTGGTGGGTTCATCGAAGAGCAGCACACGGGGTTCGACGGCGACCGCCCGGGCAATGGCGACGCGCTGCTGCTGGCCGCCGGAAAGCTGCCGCGGGTACGCCGACGCCTTGTCCGAGAGGCCCACCTTCTCCAGCAGGTTCAGGGCTTTCGCCTTGGCCTCGGCCGGAGCGACGCCGTGGACGGCGACGGGCGCCTCGGTGACGTTGCGCAGCACGGTCCAGTGCGGGAACAGGTTGAACTGCTGGAACACCATGCTCATCCGGCGGCGCTGGGCCCGAACACCCGCGTCGGTCAGCGGGCGCAGCACCTTGCCCTGTTCGAAGCCGAGCAGTTCCCCGTCCAGGTACATTGCGCCGCCGTCGATGTTTTCAAGCTGGTCCAGGCACCGGACCAGGGTCGACTTGCCAGAACCAGAGGGGCCGAGGATGGCGACAACTTCGCCCTCGTGAACGGTCAGGTCAATGCCGTCCAGGGCGGTGTGGTCCCCGAAGCGCTTGCGCAGGCCCACTACCTCCAGGACGGGACGGGTTGCCGTGGCGGTGCCCGCGGCCCCGGCCGGGATCTGTGCGGTGTTCATTATTGGTTCTCCTGGGTCCGGACCGCGGCGGTGGTACCGGCGTCGGGCTTGGAACTGGTGGTTGCCTTGGGCGCGGAGCGGGTGGCACCGCGCCCGTAGTATTCCTCGACGCGGCGCTGGAAGAAGGTCAGGATGGTGACGGCCACGAGGTACCAGATCACCGCAACGATCAACATGGGCACCACGTCATAGGTGCGGTTGTAGATGACCTGGACGGCGTGCAGCAGGTCTCCCATGGCAATCACGCTCACCAGCGATGTGCCCTTCAATGTGGCAATGATCTGGGAGCCGGTGGGCGGAATGATCACGCGCATGGCCTGCGGCATCACAATCCGGGTGAAGGAGTGCCAGCGGCTGAACCCCATGGCGGACGCGGCGTCGTGCTGTCCCTGGTCCACGGAGAGGATGCCGGCCCGGATGATCTCCGCCATGTAGGCGGCCTCGTGCAGTGAGAGACCGATGATGGCGGCGGTCAGCGGGGTGATGAGGTCATTGGTGGACCAGCTGAAGAACTCCGGGCCGAACGGCACGCCGACGGCGATGCGGGGGACCAGGTAGGCGAGGTTGAACCAGAAGATCAGCTGGACCAGCGGCGGGACTCCCCGGAAGAAGCCCACAAAGGCCATGCATGCCACGCGCACGGGCCAGTAGTCGCTGAGCTGGCCGGCGGCGAGCACGGTTCCCAGGATGGTGCCGAGCACCATGGTGACCACCATGAGCAGGACGCTGGTCATGAGGCCGAGGAGCACGCTGGGTGCGAAGAGGTACTCGGCGACGACGGGCCATTCGAAGCGCTTGTTGGAGATGAGGAAGTAGAGGATGCCGCCGGCTATCAGCAGCAGCAATGCGGTGCCCAGAATCCGCAGCGGCCTAATCCGGGGACGGGCCTGGGCCACGTCCACGGCGTTGGCGCGTACTGCGGGTCCGGAGGACATGGGGGTGTCCGTTATGCTCATTTGCCTGATTCACCAGCTGTCATGGGGTTCAGTGTGGGGCTCTCCACCGTGACGTCATCCAGCTTCCACTCGGACATGATCCGGTCATATTCGCCGTTCTCGAAGATGCCCTCGAAGGCGGCCAGCATGGCGGGAGCGAGTTCGTTGCTCTTCGGCAGGAACATGGCCAGCTGGTCCACGCCGGCGCCCTGCTCGTCGCTCTGCACCAGGAACTCGAAGGTGCCCTCGTCTTGCGCCTGGATGTCGAGTGCCGCGGTCTGCGTGGTGCCGGCATAGTCCGCGCGGTCCGACTGCACGGCGAGGATAGTGGAGTTGGTGTCCTTGAGGCCGACGAACTCCGGCGCCTCAAGGCCCTTTTCAGCGCACCATTCGGTGTAGCGCTCCAGCTGGGACTCGGTGACTGATCCGGTGACGCCGGCTACGCGGGCGCCGCAGAGATCCTCGGGGGCACCGAGATCATCCTTCCGCTCCGCGAGGTAAAGGTAGGAAGTGCGGGTGGTCATCCAGACGACGGCGTCGAAGTCCGCTTCCCGTTCAGCCGTGGTGCGTACCGGGCCGTTGAACGCGTCATAGCGGCCGGAGAGCATTCCGGTGAGCATGGCGTCCAGGCCGGAGGCCGTCTGGATGGCGAACGGGACGCCCAGCTGTTCGGACAGAGCTGCCTGGATGTCCGGGTCAATGCCGGTGATGTCCCCATTCTGCTCCAGCGTGCGGTACGGCGGATGGGTGTCCCCGGCAATGTTGATGACCCCGGCGGACTTGATGGCCTCCGGCAGCTGGTCATACACCGGCGCTTCGGTGTTGACCCCGCCGGACGCGGCCTGGCTTCCCTGGCTGCCCGCGGGTTCCGCCTCGCTGTCCGACGCCGAACAGGACGTCAGTGCGAGGAGGACAGCGCCGGCAACGGCGACGGTGCTGAAACGGTTGAGCTTCATGGCGATCTCCTGAGTGTGAGCTGCATCACGAATCAAACTTTCGAGGAGAATATCATGCTGCTTGATATTAATCACGAAGTAATTTGTTCCGTGACGGCGGCACCGGCGGGAGGTTGCCCCTGGTTCCTGTCCGCATCACGGCAAGCCACCACCCCATCAGCCCCGCCGCCCAGAACACACCCACACTCGAGGCCATCAGCCAGGGAGCAGGAATCTGCGAGTCAAGATTGGGTGACCCCATCAGGAACCCAATGGATTTGGGAGACAGCAGGAAGACAACAACACCCGAAACCAGCAAACCTACGCCCCAGCCCCGCCGCACCGTCCCCGGTCGGGTGAAGTCCCTCAGATTGCGGACCAGCACAGCAAGGAACAGCGGCACCCACACCCAGTGATGAGACCAGGACACCGGCGAGATCAGCAGCATCAACAGCGCCGTCGCCGCGACCGCGGTCAGCTCCTCGCCGCGCCCGGCCGCCCGCCGGATCAGGAGTGCCGTCACCCCAACCGCCGCAAGAGAAAGCACGAACCAGGGCAGGTCCACGGCAAAGTCCGGTCCGGCGAAGTGCAGGACCGCGCCTTTGAAGCTCAGGTTGTCCACGTACCCGCCGCCGCCGATCCGTGAGGTGTCCGGCAGCAGCTCCAGCCAGTAGGTCCGCGACTCGGCCGGAAGGATCAGGAAGCCAAGCCCGAAGCTGGCAAGGAAGCCCGCCGCCATGTTCCGCAGTCCGCGCCAGTCGCCGCGGACCAGGAAGTAGAGGCCAAAGACCAGCGGCGTGAGTTTGATTCCCGCCGCGATCCCGGTCGGGAATCCGGTGGGCCAGGTGTGCCGCTTGATCAGGACGTCGGCCATGATCAGGCCGAACAGCAGGATGTTGATCTGCCCGAAGCCTATCGTTTCCCGCCACGGGCCCAGCAGCACCACAAAGCCGACGCCGGCCACCGCCAGTGCCCGCAGCCACGGATGCTTCAGCACCGCCGCAACCGAGGGCTGCCGGTAGATGTGGGCCACCGCCAGCAGCGACGTGACCCCGGCAATTCCCAGAGACAGGGAGGTCAAGACATACAGTCCCCAGGTCACCCCCAACGGGGCAAGTACGGCAAAAACCAGCGCGGCGAACGGCGGATAGGTGAAGAGCAGGCTGCTGCCTTCACGGTAAACGAGTTCCTTGGTGTATAGCTCCCCGCGGGCGTCCAGGACGCTCTGCCCGCCGCTGAGGTAAACGCGAAAATCCAGTCCGTCCAGCGGGGAAACAAGCAAAGCGACGGCGGTCATTGCTGCCGCGGCGGCGGCTGCGCCGAGCGTTATCGCCGCTGAGTGGAACCTGGCCCGGGCGGGCGTGGTCGAGGGGGCCGGGTGCGTCACGGGTGGTGTATCTTCCACGCGAGGGACAGAACTGGTCAGGCCGGGTTCAGCCGCGGGTCCCAGGTGGGATCCGGGTACATCGCGGGACAGCCGGAGGCCGCGGCGTCGGGCAGGTATTCAAAATGCCAGGGTTCGTTGGCGTACACCTGGCAGAGCCCGTACCCGGCACCGTTGATGGTCAGCCAGTCAATGGCGGCATAGGGCCCGACGTCGACGGCGTCCCCCCGCACATGGGCGGACGTTTCGGCGGTGGCGACCCACCGTGCCGCCTCCGCCTCCGAGCCGTACTGGGTGACGGCGTCCTGCAGCAGCCGCTGCTGGTACTCCGGTGACCGCCATCCGCTGGTCACCACGATGCCGACGCCGGCAGCCGAGGCGTCCGCAGCCGCCGTGCGGAGCGCGCCGAGAAGTGCGGGGTCCAGGTTGGTGACTGCGGCGTGCCCCTCGTCGAACGCCGAGACGCCGTCTCCCACGTCGCCGTCGTCCGCCGGGGCGCCCAGCGGGCCGAGGGTGACGTGCTGCCCGGGCGGCAGCGCACCCAGCCGTGCCGTGAGTCCCTGGGGAGCGCCGAAGGTGAGCAGGTACGCGCTGATGAGCGCCGCGAACAGCGCGAGGACAGCAGCATTCCGAATGCGCTGGCTGCGGCGTTTCCGGGTGGCGAGTTCGAGTGTGAGAGCCATGGTGTCCACTCAAGATGAGTGGATGCTGCCGGGGCGTATGAGGTTTTTGATACGCGGACGATAGATGGCGTCTCGTAGGATCGGGCCTATGCGTGTGCTGATTGTCGAGGACGAACCCCTGCTGGCGGAAGCGGTCCGGAACGGGCTGCGCCTGGAGGCCATCGCCGCGGACATTGCCGGCGACGGGAACACCGCCCTGGAGCTGCTCAGCCTCAACGCGTATGACCTGGCGATCCTGGACCGGGATATTCCCGGTCCCAACGGGGACGAGATCGCGCACCGGATTGTCAGCTCCGGCAGCGGCCTGCCGATCCTGATGCTCACCGCTGCGGACCGGATAGACGACAAAGCCGCCGGCTTCGAACTCGGTGCCGACGACTACCTCACCAAACCCTTCGAATTCCGCGAACTGGTGCTCCGGATCCGGGCCCTGTACCGCCGCCGGGCCCAGGTCCGCCCTCCGGTCAGTGAGATCGCCGGACTCCGGCTGGACCCGTTCCGCCGGGAAGTCTTCCGCGACGGGCACTACGTGGCGCTGACCCGGAAGCAGTTCGCCGTGCTGGAAATCCTGGTGGCGGCGAACGGGGGAGTGATCAGCGCCGAGGAACTGCTGGCCAAGGCGTGGGACGAGAACGCCGACCCCTTCACTAACGCCGTGCGCATCACGATTTCCGCGCTGCGCAAACGCCTCGGCGAGCCGGGACTCATCGAGACCGTTCCCGGCGTCGGTTACCGGATTGCCGTACCGCAGGACGCCGCGGAGGCGGGCGGGCATGCGTAGGAAGTGGGGGCTGAGCGTCCGGACGAAGCTGGCACTCAGCTATGCCGGCCTGGTCCTGGTGGCCGGGGCGCTGCTCTTGGCGGTCGTTTGGTACTTCCTGCTGCGTTACGTGCCGATGCGGGCAGCGATCATCCCGAGCGGGGATCCTTCCGTGAACAACCTCTTCATTCCCGGCCGGGACGATCTCTGGGATGCATTCGCGCCCCGGGCGAGCGGTGCCCTGGTTTTCCTGCTGATCCTTGGCCTGGCGGGCGGCTGGCTGCTTGCCGGCCGGATGCTGGCCCCGCTCCGGCAGATCCAAGCCGCCACCCACACAGCCATGGACGGCACCCTGTCACACCGCGTTGCGCTGAAGGGCCGGCGGGACGAGTTCCGCGACCTGGCCGACAGCTTCGACGAGATGCTCGAACGGCTGGAAGCCCACGTGGCCGAACAGCGGCGCTTCGCCGCGAATGCCTCCCACGAGCTGCGCACCCCGCTGGCGATTTCGCAGACCCTGCTGGAAGTGGGCCGGAATGATCCGGACCGGAACGTGGATGATCTCCTTGACCGGCTCCACACCGTCAACGTCCGCGCCATCGACCTCACCGAAGCCCTGCTTATGCTCAGCCGTGCCGAGCAGAAGTCCTTCACCAGCGAGCCGGTTGACCTGTCCCTGCTCCTGGATGAAGCCGCCGAAACCCTGCTGCCGCTCGCGGAAAAGCGGGGCGTTAGCGTCCGCACCTACGGCGGGGTGGCCAGCGCCGTCGGTTCCCGTGCCCTGATGCTGCAGTTGACCACCAACCTGCTGCACAACGCGGTTATCCATAACCTGCCCGAGAACGGCTTGGTCTGGGCGAGGACCGAATCTACCTCGGGGAATGTTGAACTCATCGTGGAGAACACCGGCGAGACACTGGCTCCGGAACTGGTCTCCACGCTCACCGAGCCGTTCCAGCGCGGCACGGACCGCGTGCGCTCGGACCACGCAGGCGCCGGCCTGGGACTGGCGATCGTCAAGAGCATCGTGCAGGCCCACAGCGGAACCCTGACTGTCACGGCACGGCCCGACGGCGGCCTCCGGGTTTCTGCGGTTTTGCCTAGTGGGGCAGCGGGTTAGGAATGTGCTTGGTGCTGGCAGAACAACGGACGGCGGCGGCACGCCCTTTGGGAAGCGCACCGCCGCCGTCCGTCAGCAGAGGGAACCGTTAGGAGAAGTTGATTCCGCCGTCGATCAGCACCGTCTGTCCGGTCATGTGGTCAGAATCGGGTCCGGAGAGGAAGGACACCAGCTTGGCTACGTCCTCCGGCTCCGAGACCCGGCCGGCGAGGATGCTGTCCACCTGTGCCTGCAGGGCGCTGCCGCGAGGGGTGCCGTCCCGCTCCGTGAGCCGCTCATCGATGAGGTCCCACATGGCAGTTCCCACCACGCCGGGGGCGTAGGCATTGACCGTGATGTTGTACTTGGCGAACTCCATGGCCGCGGCTTGGGTCAGGCCGCGCACCGCCCACTTGGTAGCCGAGTAGGACGCAAGCACCGGGAAGGGGCGGAAGGCCACGATCGACGCCGCTCCAATGATCTTCCCGCCCGTGCCCTGAGAGATGAACTGCCGGGCAGCTGCCTGGTAGGAGTAGTAGACACCCTTGATGTTCACGTCCAGCATGCGGTCCAGGGCTTCAGGCTTCACGTCCAGGATCTCGTCCACCTGCGCGATCCCCGCATTGGCTATCAGGACGCTGAGGTTCCCCAGGGCGTTGGTGCCCTCCGCGACCATCCGGGTCACGTCTTCGGGATTGGACACGTCTCCGGTGACCCCTACGGCTCGGCGTCCGCGGGAGTCGACGGCACCAACGACGTCGTCGATGTTCGCCTGCGCCTCCGGTATGTCCGCGACAATGATGTCCAGGCCGTCGTCTGCGAGCCGTTCAGCGATTGCCCGGCCGATTCCGCGGCCGGCTCCGGTGATCAGGGCAACGCGGGTTTCATTTTCTGACATGTGATTCTCCTTTGGTGGCGTGCGATTCACGGAACTGGTCAGGGGATGAGGATGGCGCGGCCGCGGACTTTTCCGGCTTCGAGGTCGCTGATGGCCTGCTGGAAGTCATCCAGCGGGTACTTCTGGGTGTGCAGCGTGACGGCGCCGCGGGCGGTGAGCGCCATGAGATCCTGCAGGTCGTTATAGCTGCCCACCAGGTTGCCGATGATGTTGATCTCCGCGGACACGAGGTCAATGGTGGGGACGTTGACGTTCTCGCCGTAGCCCACCACCAGATAGTCCCCGCCCTGCCGGGTCATCGCGATGCCCTCCGACGTCGCCCCGCCCTCGCCGACGAAGTCGATCACCACTTCGGCGCCGTTGCCTCCGGTGAGGTCAAGGACCTGCTGAACCTGGGTGCCGTCCGCGGTGACGGTTTCATCAGCGCCGATGTTGGTGGCCAGGTCCAGGGCGGCCGGGTTGCGGTCGACGACGACGATCCGTGCGGGCGTCAGGGCCTTCAGCACCTGGATGCCGATGTGCCCGAGACCACCGGCGCCGATGGCCACGCAGGTGTCCCGAGGGGTGAGCAGCCGGGCTGCCTTCGCCGCCGCGTGGTAGGCGGTGAGGCCGGCGTCGGCGAGGGCAGCGACGTCGGCCGGTTCCAGCGAATCGTCGATCTTCACCACCGAACGGGCGGTGGTCAGCAGATATTCGGCATAGCCGCCGTTGGTGTCGATTCCCGGGAACTTGTTGTTCTCACAGTGCACGTCATCCCCGGACCGGCAGGCGCGGCAGAGGCCGCAGGTCACCAGTGGATGAAGGATCACCTTGTCCCCTTCGCCCACATTGGTCACGGCGCTGCCGACGGCCTCCACCCAGCCGGCGTTCTCATGGCCGATCGTGTACGGCAGCTGAACCTGGGATTTCTCTGCCCATTGGCCCTCGAGGATGTGCAAATCGGTGCGGCACACGCCTGCTCCGCCAATCCGGACGAGGACGTCGAACGGGCCGGTGACTTCCGGCCGGGGGACTTCGGCCATTTTCAGGCCCTGGCCGTAGCCGACAACCTGGACAGCTCGCATGGTGTTCACGCGTTCTCCTTAACAGTGATGGGAAGCAGGGTGTGGCTCTCGCCCGGTTCGGCGCCTTCGGGGCGGGCGGTCTGGTCCGCGCCGGACCCTTCGTAGCGCGTGCGCAGAAGGCCGCGGCAGAAATGGGCGTTGCCGTCAATGGAGATGCGGGTGGACCGTGCGCGGCGCAGCGCCATGGGCACGGCATCCGCCGGGTATGAGTTCCCCAGATGGTCAACCAGCACCGCAGCCGCGGAATCCAGTGGCAGCCCAAGGGCTTCGCGCCGCCGCAGGAGTGCATCCTTGGTGCGCCCGGCCGGCAGGTCCGCGAGCCGGACCTGCCCGACGTCGGATTCCGCCAGGCCGCGGTCCGCCCGGAGCAGTTCGGTGAGGCAGCGTTCCATCGCGGCTGTGTGGGCTTTGCGGCGGAAGGTCCAGCGCAGCTCCTCCAGGCTCTCCTCCGCTTCATGGCCGAAGGTGCCCCGGTAGCCGGCGTCGGCGGCCAGGCCGGCGTTGATGAGGTCCGAATCGTGGTGGTCATCGAGTTCCACGGTCACCGTGTCCACCCCGGGCAGGACGGATATGGCGTCTTTGCTGTCCGACGCCATCAGGTAGGCGAAATTGGGAGAGCAGAACGACGTCGGCAGGCGCAGGTGCACGCTGACCGCCGCGCCGCGGGCCGCGGGGGCCACATCAATGGACCGGACGAAGCCCAGGTCCGTGATGGGTTCGTCCAGCTCCGGGTCCTGAACGGCACCGAGTGCCCGGCGGATGTCGTCCCTCCCCGGGAGACCGGCCTGCGGCGCGGGCCTGGTTTGCACCTGCGTCATCACACGGCCCCCAGGTCTGCGCGTTCCGGCTGCCGGGGCCCGGTTGCGGTCTCCGGTGCGTCCGGAATCCGAAGCTCTTCGGGAACCGGAATGTCATACATCTTCGCCGCATTAAGGCCCAGGATTTTCTTTTTCTGCTCGATGGTCAGCGGCGCGTATTCGGTCATGTCCTCTGGAATCTGGAAGTCGACGAACGCCTCGATCAGCCAGCGCGGTGTCCAGAGCGCGTAGTCGCTGGAGAACTGGATCCGGTCCTCGCCAATCCAGTAAATGAGTTCGCCGATGATCTGCGCGAAGTACCTGGGGCGGGTGTGCATAAACGGCATGGCAACGGCGAGTCCGCCGTGGACGTTCGGTTCCTGTGTGGCGATCCAGCAGAAGTCTTCCAACCGGGGCAGTCCCACGTGCTCCACGACGAAGTTCAGGTCCGTGAAGTCCGTAGCGGCGTGGTCCACGTCGGAGACGTCGAAGGCGTCCCGGTCCAGCGGGCGAATGGTTGGTCCCTTGTGGACATGGACGTTCTTGATGCCCAGTTTCCGGCACTCCTCGAAGTACCTGTAGGTCCACGGATCGTTCAGCTTGTAGCCGCGGGAATCCCCGTGCCACTCGGCCGTGTAGAGCTTTACGCCCTTAAAGCCCATGCGCTCATGGTCCGCCCGCAGCTGGTCCAGCCCGGCCTCGCCGTTGCGCGGATCAAAGCAGTGGTTGTAGGTGAGGCGTTCGGGATTGGCGGCAGCGAGGCTGTAAGCCTCCCGGGTCTGCCCGAACCCGTTCCGGTAGAACTCGCCCAGATAAGCCGGCTGGAAAATGGCGTGGTCTACGTAGCCGTCCTGGAAGAGGTCCTTCATCAGGCGCTCGCTGCCCTGGTACAGGTAATCCTCATACGGCCACAGTTCTTCGGCGGGGGAGAGGTTGCGGTGATAGTCGTAGAAGCAGTCAATGAACTGCTTTCCGTGGATATTCAGCTGGTTCTCCGGCCGCGCGTCCCAGAGGGCGATATGAGCGTCAACGATGAAATAGTTTTCGCCGTCTTTTGAATACATGTCAGATCTCCGTCTCCTCGCGTCTGCCATAGTCGCGATGCGGATGACCGTACGGGCTTTTTGCCCTGCCTAGATGTGACGGGAGTCTCAATTTGAGACGGCGCTGCCTCCCACGGGTCAGTCCTGCGGGTTAGTCTCGGGAGACGATGTTCAAGGAGGGCGGCAATGAGGCCGGACCACGGCAACACTCTTGTTCCACCCCCGGGCGGAAGCGGGGGCAGGCAGGACTCCTCCGGTGCGCGGCGGTTGCTGGCGTCCTGGAAACGAAGCCAGGAATACGGTGTCTCGGCCGAGAGCGTGGATCCGGCCTGGGCCGGTGACATACCGGACGACTCCCTGTTCTATCAGTGTGGGCAGGAAGTACTGGCCGGGCTCCACCAGTCCCTGGCAGATGAGCCCCTGAGCCTCATGCTGACGGACGCGGACGGACTCGTCCTCAACCGGTTCAGCGGCGATCCTTCCCTCCTGAGGGCCCTAGACCGCGTGTACCTGGCTCCCGGCTTTGCGTTCTCCGAGCGGGAGGCCGGAACAAACGGTCTGGGACTGGCCCTGGCCGACCGCGTTCCCACCTTGGTCCGTGCCGATGAGCACTACAGCGCCAGCCTGCGGACCTACACCTGCGCGGCGGCGCCGGTACTGGACCCTGTCACCGGCGCTCTCGAAGGCAGCGTCAACATCACCACATGGTCCAAAGCCTCACCCGGATTGTTGGTGGCCTTGGCCCAGTCAGCGGCAGTGAACACTTCCAATCTGATGTCCAGCAGGTCTCACCACGGTGGGCAGCCGCTACGGCAGCAGGGCGGGGTGTTCCGTGTGCAGCGTCCCCGGCTGGAACCCGCCTCAGGGACAATGCGCGCGATGTCCGTCGCCTGGCTCAGCGCACTCGAGGAGGCCACGTCCGCCCTCGCAGCAGGGAACGTTGTCTCCGCCGTGGGCGAGCCGGGAAGCGGCCGGGCCACGCTGCTTGGACAAGCGCTCCGCCAAGCCCGGCCGACCAGCCGTATCCTGTGCGCTTCCGTGCCTGCACCAGACCTGGTCGAGGACTGGCTGGCGCTCTGGACACCGGAGCTTTCGAAACCGGACACCGCCATCATTCTGGAGAACGCGGACTTCCTCCCTGAGTGGGCGGCGGGTGAGCTCGCCGGACAGGTGCGCAACATCCTGCGGTCCCGGAAGCAGGACCATCAGTCTGCCTCCGGCGCAGCGCCTTCACTGCTTTGGGCATTCACCGCCGTGGACCTAGGGAACAT
Organism: Arthrobacter sp. IK3; assembly: GCF_051337705.1. Taxonomy (NCBI): domain Bacteria; kingdom Bacillati; phylum Actinomycetota; class Actinomycetes; order Micrococcales; family Micrococcaceae; genus Arthrobacter; species Arthrobacter sp. IK3. The sequence continues at coordinate 49,354 of NZ_JBPPSW010000004.1, forward strand.
CCCGTCGGACCTCACGCACCTTGCCGCCCACGTTGTACCCGTTCCGGCACTCCGGGACCGGAGCGTGGACGTGATGCCGCTGGCGCGGTTCGCGGCCCGCCAGACGAGGCTGCGGGAGCTGGACTTCACCCCGGCGGCTGAACGCGCGCTCACCGGCCATGACTGGCCGGGCAACGTGGATGAACTGATCCAGGTAGTCCACGCTGCCGCTCTGGTGACGGAAACCATCGACATCCGGCATCTGCCGCCGGAACTGCTAGGAGGGTCCGGCAGGAAACTGAGCAGGATGGAAACGTTCGAACGTGACGAGATCTGCAGGGTCCTGGCACGGCCGGGCACCTCTGTTGCCGATGCCGCCTCAGAGCTGGGCATCAGCCGTGCCACCATCTACCGGCGTCTCGCAAAGCTTGGGATTGATCCGCGGAATCAGGCAGCGACGCCGTGAATCCGCTGCAGTGAGCGCCGGGCGTGGCTGAGCAGGGTGAGATGCCGCGACGCGTCAATGGAACAGCGTGCAGGTAAATGTCCGTCCCGTACCATTGCGCCCTAAGAGACGAATAAAGGGGACCTCTGTCATGCCGCACTACGTAGTTCTGCAGGTCATTCTGAAGGAAAAGTTCATGGGAACCGGGTCCGGGAACCTGACGTCCCTGGAGCAGGCCATTAACGACCAGGCCGCGAAAGGGTACCGGCTGCACACCGTGACCACCGCAAGCAGCGGCAGCAAGGGATTCGGTGGCGGGGACCGGATCCAGGCGACCATGATTTTCGAGAGCCTGGGCTAATCCAGGCTCCGGGAATGGCCGTTTCCTTCGAGTGCATCACCCGGACCACTCTGCCCAAGGGTGAGTTGTTCGACCGTGCGCGGAGCATCGACGCCCACAAAGACTCGATGGCGCGCTCCCGCGAACAGGCGGTTGCAGGTGTGAGGACGGGCCTCATATCCCTGGGCGAGGACGTCACCTGGCGGGCCTGGCACTTTGGCGTCCCGCTCAGGATGACGAGCCGCATCACCGCAATGGAAGTCCCTGACTTCTTCGTCGACGAGCAGGTTAGAGGACCGTTCCGGCGCTTCCGGCACCGTCACGAGTTCACCGAAGATGCAGCGGGAACCGTCATGGTGGACCGCATCGAATTCGAGGCACCGTTCGGCCCGCTTGGCCGGCTGGCTGAGAAGCTGGTGCTGGCCCGCTACCTCCGGAACCTTATCGAAACCCGGAACAGGTTCCTGGCCGCTTCCGACCGAACTCCGGATCCGTAGGGCCCCGGCGCGGACAGGGAACCAGTAATCTTCCCGCCGCGGATGGCAGGGGTTTGGTCACAGGGAGGTCGACCAGAAAACCAGGACGCCGGCAGCAGCTGTCAGCGCTATGACAGCCGCAAGCCCTCGGCCTGCAAGCGAGTACTCAGGGTTGTTCCCCCACCTTCCCACTCCGTGGAAGACGATGACCAAAACACCGCATAGGCACGCCACGCCACCGGCCAAGGCTGCGAGGGGCGCAGGGTGCATGCCGGCTGCGGCCACGGCAATGACCCCGGCAGCCAGGAGAAGGACGCAGCCCACGAGCGAGGCCCTGATGAACCGGCTGACGGCCCGCCGTGAAGGGTGGCCGGTCGAGGTCTGAAGTTTCATGCGACGGCGCCGGCGATGTGCCACCCGGTGGGGTCCCGCAACAGCAGCATCCCAAAGCCAGTGAGGAGAATCGCCAGTGTCCAGGACTGGCGCCGCCACCAGCTGGTTCCACGCCACACCGTTGGATGATTTTTAGGATCCATGCGGGTGGATTAAACCCGAATATGCGGCGGTGGAACAGAGAGACGGGGCCTAGAACAGCGGCCAGGGAACCGCGGGCATGCCGCCGCTCGGGCCGGGGAACACCGCGGTCGTTCGCAGCCGCGCACAGCGCGCGGAAAGCGCCTCAATCTCCTCGGGAGTCAGCAGTTCCGCCAGCTTCCCGCCGAGCTCACCATCCAGGGCAGTGAGAACCCGGTCGATGCCGGCGAGCTCTTCCTCGGTCAGCTTCTGGCCGGTCCAGCCCCAAAGCACGGTCCGCAGCTTGTGCTCGGCATGGAGGGTGACTCCGTGGTCCACGCCGTACCGGTGCCCGCCGGGCATGGCCAGGACGTGGTTGCCTTTGCGATCGGCATTGTTGACGACGACGTCGAACACCGCCATCCGCCGCAGCGCAGCGGTGTCTTCATGAATGAGGGCGACGATCTGCCCGGCCTGGTCCTCTCCCTCCAGCACGAGCTTGACCCCGGACGCCGGGACGGCTTCCAAGGGCACCAGGTCCACCGCGTCCTGCTCCGGGTCGGTTTCCCGCCAGAGCTGGACCATGCCTTCGCCGAGGGGGCCGTTCCGCAGCCAGGTGCGGGGGACGATGTTCCAGCCCAGCGCTTCGGAGACCAGGTAGGCCGCGGCTTCGCGGTAGGCCAGGCACCCGTCGGGGAAGTCCCACAGCGGTTTCTCGCCCGCAATGGGTTTATACACAACCGCCGCGTCGCCGATGCTGCCCAGGAACGTGGCGTTGGACGCCGTCGTAATCCGCCCGGTGAGCGTCAGCTCATCAGTGAGCAGGTCCGGCTCCGGCATTAGTTTTCGGGCAGGGCGCAGGTGTGTCCGTCTGCGTCGATCGGCTCGCCGCAGATCACGCAGATGGGGCGTCCGGCACCCACCACTTCCCGGGTGCGCTTGGCGAAGGCGCGGGCGGTGCCCACCGGCATCCGCACGCGCAGCACCTCGGAAGCATCGGCGTCGTCCGGGTCTTCGAGCAGCCCGTCCTCGTCCTCATCAACTTCCTCGATCGGGTACGCCTCGATGACCACCTGCGAGGTGGTCGGGTCCCAGCCCAGGCTCATGACGCCGGCGCGGAACTGTTCCTCCACGGCGTCGAGATCGTCATTGTCCACCAGTTCAAGCGGAGTGTTCGCGGGAACGTGGAAGGGGTTGCCGTCAACGGTCATGAGCTGGTCGAGGATCTCGTCGATCTTCTCCGCCAGCTGGGCCGCCTGCAGTTTTTCCATGGCGATGCTGAGGATCTGTTTTCCAGTCCGCACCTGGAGGTAGAACGTGCGCTGCCCCGGGACGCCGACGGTGCCGACGACTACGCGGTCAGGCCAGTCGAAATCGTGAACGGTTGTAGGCATAGGTCTACTCTAGGCTTCTTGCGCCGGTGGTGCCGCGTGTCCCGCGCCACCACCCACCGGAGCATCGCCGTGGGCCTGGACGGCGGCGAGCCAGGAAAGGTCCCCTGCGTCGGTGTTGGACGCATGCACGGTGGGACGTCCGGTGCCGTAGCGCACGATCGAAATGGACGCCGGCCCGACGTCGATGCGCTGGAACATGTCCAGGTGCATCCCAAGCGCGTCCGCGAGGACAGACTTGATGATGTCCCCGTGGCTCACCGCCGCCCACACTGCTCCCGGACCGTGCTCGGCTTCGAACGCGGCGTCGTGGCGCCGGATGGCAGCAACCGAGCGGGCCTGCATTGCGGCCATGGACTCACCGCCCGGAAATGTGACCGCTGACGGCTGCGACTGCACCACCTTCCACAGGTCCTCCTTGGCGAGGTCGGCGAGGGTTTGGCCCTGCCACTGGCCGTAGTCGCATTCGGTGAGGCCGGCGTCGACCGGCGCGTGCGGCGTGCCCTTTTGGCGGTCCAGGATGAACTGGGCGGTTTCCCGGCAGCGCTCCAGCGGACTGGACACCACGCCCACCAGGGGAACGACGGCGAGCCGCTCGCCCGCCGCTGCTGCCTGCGCCCGGCCGGCCTCGTCGAGGCTGACACCGGGGGTGCGGCCGGCCAGCAAACCGGAGGCATTCGCTGTGGTGCGGCCGTGCCGCACGAGGATTACTGTCGCCATGCCCCCCAGCCTAGTTGCCCTGTTCGGCGGCTACGCCCCCTAGTGCTGGGCCTTGAACCCCTCGTTGCTCCCATTCAGGCCCTCCGCGAAGTTCGAATAGCCCATGGTGCGCGGATCGGAATGGTCCTGGCTGCTGCTGCCGTCCGGAACGTCCTCGCCGAGGTTCTCCATGAGATTCGCGGCGGCGTTCTCGAGTGCATTCCTGGGTTCGGCTTCGGAGCCCTTCGAATTCATGTCGGTCACAATGCATCCTCTGATTCGACTATAAGTAGACTTACATTTCAACATTAGCCACAGTGGCAAGCGCTGGCCAAACGGTCCCACGGGCACGTCTCACCGGGTGCCATACCGGGAACGCCGACTGCCGGCCGCACCACGATGGCACTGACGGAGCACGGGGTCCTAGACTGGCCACGCGTGAACCGAGCCGACCGGAGGAGCATCATGGCCACCATCGCCGAGAACATCGTCCAGACCCTCGCAGCCAACGGGATCCAGCGGATCTGGGGTGTCCCGGGGGACTCCCTGAACGCGGTGACCGATGCGGTCCGCCGGCAGAAGGACATCGAATGGATGCTCACCCGGCACGAGGAGGAAGCCGCGTTCGCCGCCGCCGGGGAGGCCGCGCTGACCGGGGAACTTGCGGTCTGCGCCGGCAGCTGCGGGCCCGGCAACATGCACCTGATCAACGGCCTTTACGACGCGCACCGGAGCCGCGTCCCCGTCCTCGCGATCGCTGCGCACATTCCCACCGAGGAGATTGGCAGCCAGTACTTCCAGGAGACCCGGCCCACGGAACTCTTCCGCGACTGTGCCGTCTTCTGCGAAATGGTGCTGAGCCCGGAGCAGATGCCGCGGCTGCTGGAGATCGCCATGCGTACCGCCATCGAAAAACAGGGCGTCGCCGTCCTCGTGCTCACCGGGGACACGGCGTCGCAGGACGCCGTCAGCGACCGGGTGCCCGAGGTCCGGCGCTCCACCCCGGTGACCGTTCCCTCGCCGGCCGAGCTCCAGGAAGCAGCGGACACGCTCAACTCCTGTGGAAACGTGACGATCCTTGCCGGCGGCGGAGTCGAGGGCGCCCGGGAGGAAGTCCTCGCGCTCGCGGACGCACTCGGGGCGCCGATCGTTCACGCCCTGCGGGGCAAGGAATTTATCGAATGGGACAACCCGTTCGACGTCGGCATGACCGGCCTGCTCGGGTTCGCCTCCGGATACCGGGCGATGGAAAGCTGCGACGCGTTGCTCATGCTCGGCACGGATTTCCCGTACCAGCAGTTCTATCCGGAGAAAGCGAAGATCCTGCAGATCGACATCCGCGGCGAGCAGCTTGGCCGCCGGGCACCGCTGACCCAGGGCATGGTGGGCGGAGTGCGGGAGACGGCGGCGGCGCTGCTTCCGCTGCTCGAACGGAAACAGGACCGCACCCACCTGGAGAAGTCGCTGGACCACTACCGGCGCACCCGCGCCCAGCTCGATGACCTGGAGAAGCAGGGGCCGGGCCCCATCCACCCGCAGCACCTCACGCACCTGATCGACGAGCTGGCGGATGAGGACGCGGTCTTCCTGCCCGACGTCGGCACTCCGGTTATCTGGGCCAGCCGCCACCTGCAGATTGGACCCCGACGGCGGCTGATCGGCTCCTTCTGGCACGGCACCATGGCCGCGGCCACCCCGCTGGGCCTTGGCGCGCAGGCGGTGGACCGGAAGCGGCAGGTGGTGGTCCTCGCCGGCGACGGCGGCCTCGCCATGATGCTCGGTGAGCTCCTGACGGCAGTCCAGCACAAGCTGCCTCTCAAGATCGTGGTGTTCAACAACGCTGCGCTCAGTTTTGTGGAGGTGGAGATGAAAGCGGCGGGCATCGTCAACTTCGGTACCGGACTCGAGAACCCGGACTTTGGTGCGGTGGCGCAGGCCGTGGGGATGCACGGGGAAAGCGTGAGCCGCCCGGAGGACCTGGAGGGAGCACTGCGCCGCGCCTTCGCGCACGACGGGCCTGCGCTCGTTTCGGTTGCGGTAGACCGGCAAGAGCTGTCCATGCCGCCGAAGATCGACGCGAAGCAGGCCACGGGCTTTGCGCTTTACGCGCTGCGGACCGTGATTGCCGGAAACGGGCGCGAGCTCATCGACCTCGCCAAGGCGAACGCACGCCAGCTGCTCTGACCCGGGTTCCGGCGTCGTACCTCAGCCCGTGCCCACCCGTTCCTCGCGCCTGCGCCGGGCCCGTGCCGCGACGAAGAGCAGCGAACCGACCACCACGTAGGCTGCCGAGCCAAGCCAGATAGGTCCGGTCTGCTGGGTGAGCAGCACGATGCTCGCGATGATCGCCAGCACCGGCACGAACCTCGGTGCCGAGAAATGATCGTGGTCCACCTTGTCCTTCTTCAGGACGAGCACGCTGACATTGGCGGACAGGAACACCAGCAGCAGGAGCAGCACGGTGGTTTCCGCCAGTGAGGCGACGTTCCCGGTCAGGGTGAGGATGATCGTCAGGCCGGCGATGACCACAATCGAAACCCACGGGGTGCGGCGGCCCGGCAGCACGCGGCTAAAGGCGCGGGGGAGCAGTTCAGCTTCAGCCAGTCCGTAGCCCACGCGGCTGGCCATGACCATGAACAGCAGCGCCCCGTTGGCGATGGCAATCAGGGCGATCAGGCTGAACAGCCAGGGCGGAATTCCTACGCCGCTGGCGGCAACGACGTCGAGCAGCGGGCCGGTGGACTCGGCCAGATCAGCCGGAGGCACCACGATCACGGCGCCGATGGCGATGAGGAGGTACACCAGGCCTGCCGTGCCGATGGCTCCGAACAGTGCGCGGGGGTATGACTTGGACGGTTTGCGCACTTCCTCGGCCATGTTCGCCGCCGCCTCAAAGCCCAGGAACGAGAAGAACGCCACGATGGAGGCTGCGAACGCTCCTTCAAGGGGCGATATGTCCGGCGCGAACTCTAGGAGCCGGGAGGGCTCCCCGTTGCCGGAGGTGAAGACGACGCCGGCGACGAAAATGACGATGATCAGGCCGCTGACTTCGATGATTGACGCAATGAGGTTGGCGGTGAGTGACTCCCGCACACCGCGCAGGTTGATCAGGGTGAGCGCGATGATGAAGGCGACCGCTGCGGGAGCCGCAGGCACATCGATGAGTGCCGTCAGGTAGTCGCCCGCGAAGGCATTCGCGAGGGCGGCGGCCGTGGTGATTCCGGAAGCCATCATGAGGAAGCCGACGATGAAGGACAGATAGGGGATTCCGAAGGCCCGGTCAACGTAGCGCGCGGCGCCGCCGGCGTGCGGATACTTGGTGATCAGCTCCGCGTAGGTGGCCGCCGTGAGCATCGCGACCACGAGGGCGATCAGCAGCGGCAGCCAGATTGCGCCGCCGACGTCCGCGGCCATGGTCCCCACCAGGGTGTAGATGCCGGCGCCGAGGGTGTCGCCGACGATAAACGCGAACAGCAGCGGGGTGCCAACCGCCCGCTTCAACCCGGTTTGCGGTTCTGACGTGGCTTTATACGCGTCCTTTGTCATTGGGCTATTGGAGATCTTTTGCCGCCCCCGCACAAGAGGGGTTTGCGCCTTTCCGGAATGAATTTCGTCTTCAACGGCCGGTCAGCCCCTGCCCACGGTACAAACGTGTAGACGGGTTGTCCCGGTAGGCGACGCGGCTGCGCCTCCTCTGGCTCCGGTTCTGCCGGCTGGCTAGGGTAGGCGCATGGCAGCACTCCTTTCCCCCGACAACGAGGATTCCCGGCGCATTCAGGACAGCGACCTTGGCTGACGCAGGGGAATTCGCGCAGTTCGTTTTTGAGAACCGTTGAGCGGCGTAACGCAGAACATCTAAAATTTTCCGGGGCGGCCCGGTCATGCCTGAACTTTCTAGGGGATGATCCACATGACCGACTTCTTCACGGCTGAACCCGGCGAAACCGCGGCGCCGCTGCCTCCGGGTCCCGTCCTGTGTACCGGAACGGCGGGCATGCGCCGCATTCACCGGTTTTTCCTGTGGGCCTACGACGAAGCACCCGGCCTGGTGCGGTCCACCGCCTCCGGAGATGCCACCCGCGCCGCCTACGTGGGGGACGTGCTGGGCAACTTTGACCGGACCCTCCACATTCACCACGAGGGCGAGGATCTGCTGATGTATCCCCAGCTCGCCGGCCGGGCACCGGGGTGTGCCCTGCATATTGCCCAGATGCTGGAGCACCACCGGCAGGTGACTGAGCGCATCAACCTGATCGAGCCGGTTCGGCGGCGGTGGATGGAGACGACAGACGCCGGGACCCGGGAAGAACTCGCTGAACGTTATGAGGAGCTGTCCACGCTGCTGAAAGTACACCTGCGCCGTGAGGTCACCGAAGTGATGCCCGTGGTGGACCGGGTGCTGAGCGAAAAGGAAATGAATGCTGTGGGCCAGCACGGGATCGACCAGTTCGATAAGCGGTTCCTCGTGAGCTATCTCGGCATGGTGCTGGCCACGAATCCTCCCCAGGACCGCAGGGAACTGTTCAAGGAGATCCCCGCGCCCGTCCGGCTTGCCTACCGCGTGGTGGGACGGCGGATGTACCGGCGGCAGTATTCGACGCTCTTTCCCGGCCGCGAAATCCCGGCCACGCTTTAGGTCAAGTGCCGGTATTGCCCCGCCTGCACGTCCTGCGCGAGGGCTGCGAACATCTCGGTAATGTAGATGGCGGTGTCCGCATGCTGCGCAATCAGGTCCGCCCCGCTCCCGAGGGCGTCCCGGACCGGGGCCAGCGCGGGGGAGTTCGGGCCGGTGGAAGCGGCCTGCAGCAGTCCGAGCCGCGCTTCCCCGGAGATGTAGCCAAGTTCGAACAACACCCAGTGGAACAGGTGCATGAGGGCCGAGTCGCGGTCGAATCCGTCGTGGGTCCGCATGCCGAAGTCTTCCTCCGGGGTGAGCTCGAAGTCCCGGTGAAGTGCCAGGCCGAAGTCGGTGTAGAGCAGCCTGCCGTCCTGCACAAGGATGTTCCCGGGATGAACGTCAAAATGCTGAAACCCCTGGGCGTTCATCCAGGCAGTGGCTTCCAGGAGCTGGTCCACAATCCCCGGAAAGACCTCGGCCCCAAAGCCTTCCGTTACGCTTCGGCGGATCAGATCGCCGAGCGTGCCGGGCACGTACTCCAGGAAGAGCACCATGCTTTTGGATGCGGCTTTCATGGCGGAGATTTTGCGCTGGACCTCCGGCCAGTGCTGTCCCCACTGGCGGCGTGGAGCGTCGCCGTCGAACTCGCTGAGATCCGCCTCGCACGGCGCATCCAGGACACGCCAGCCGAGCAGGAGCGGAAAGAAATCCACCAGACCGGCCTGAACCCACCCGGTGGTGGCCTGATGGGCTGCGAGCTCCCGGCCCACGGCGTTGGTGGGACTTCCGATGCCGTAGTGCGAAACGAAGGGAAGCCGGAGCCGGCTTTCGGTAGAGCAGGGATCGGCTTCTTCGGCGCTGGTCAGCGGCAGCAGCTTGATAAAGACGATGGTGCCGCCCAGGCGCGCCGTCTTCGTGGTGCCGCCAATGCCTATGCCTACCGGATTGGCCCTCTCAACGAGCGTCCGTACACCGGAGTCGTCCAGCCCGGCGAGCGCCGAAGCGACGGCGTTGGCCTTGTGCACCCGAGCGGTCATTCAGACAGCCTAAGCCGAGATGGTCCGGCTACACCCCGAACCTCCGCCACTCGCCTTCGGAAACCACCTCGACGGCGCCGCCGACCACCCGGATGGCCGTCTGCTCATCAATGGCATAGGAGGGGACTCCGAGGCCCTCGGCCCACCGCTCCGCCTGGGCCATGGTGTTTTCCGGAAAAGCGTTCAGATGCGGAAAGACCGAAAACCCCACCACGCCCAAGGTTCGGTCATCCGTTGCGGACGGCCACTCAACAAAAGAATCCCCAACCCGCGGGGTCAGTACCATGCTCCCGGCACTGACCCCGACCCAGACAGTATCCTCCAGGGACGGCAGCACTCCGGCCAGTCCGGACTCTCGCATCCAGTGGCACAAGTACGCTGCATCGCCGCCCTCTACCAGGAGGACATCGGCTTCCCGGACCCACGGCACCCAGCGGTCCGCACCGACCGATGGCAGTGCCGTTAGTTCGAGGACGCCCAGGGAACCCCAGCCGAGTCCGGCAAAGCTCTGGGATCCGGGACCGGCTGCTACTGAGCGTGAGACTGACTCCGGACCGCACAGCGGATGCCCCCACTGCGCCGTCGGAATCAGGAGTGCGCGTGACTCGGCGATCGGCTTTCCGAGCAGGTCCTCCAGCGCCGAGCGGATGCTGGGATTCGTCACTCCTCCAGAGGTCAGCAGAAGTCTCATTGTTCTCCTCGGTGGTTCGCTACTCCGCCCCTAGGAGGCAGGAAGGCGGATGAGCATCGATGCGGTGACATAACCGGCGGGAAGTTTCGGGGTCGTATGGACCCGATGAACCATCTGTGGTCCACTAACCCTGCGGCCCGAGCACGGCGAGGGAGTGAAGCCCGCCATTCGGACCACAGACTCGCCGTCGCGGCCCGATCCAAAGGAGTCGTCATGTGTCGTTGGCTAGCGTATTCAGGTTCACCCGTACGGCTGGATGACCTTCTGTATAAACCGGCCAACTCTTTGGTGATGCAGAGCAAGCACTCGCGCCTGGGCGTTGAAACCACCAACGGAGACGGGTTCGGCGTCGGCTGGTACGGCACCGAACCGACTCCCGGCGTCTTCCACAGCACCGAACCCGCGTGGCATGACCGCAACCTGCGGGAGCTGGCAGCGCAGGCCTCGTCCCGCCGCGTCTTCGCGCACATCCGGGCCACCACCGGAACCGCAATCCAGCAAACGAACTGCCATCCCTTCCGGCACGGCAAGTGGCTCTGGATGCACAACGGCGTGCTCGGCGGTTTTCCCCAGGTCAAGCGTGACCTGGCCATGGCAGTGGATCCTGGCCTCTATCCGGAGATAGAAGGATCCACCGACTCGGAAATGTTCTTCTACCTCGCCCTGACCTTTGGCCTGGAGCAGGATCCGCGCGCGGCCGTCGCCGAGGCGGTGGGCTTCATTGAGGACGCCGGGCAGCGCCGCGGCGTGGAGCATCCGGTCCAAATGACCGTTGCGGCCACCGACGGAGAGACGACCTGGGCGTTCCGGTACTCCAGTGAGCGGAACTCGCGTTCACTCTTCGTCAGCAGCGACGTCGCCGCGCTGCAGGCGCAGTACCCGGAGCATGAACTGCTCGGCAAGCTTTCGGACGATTCCCGCCTGGTGGTCAGCGAGCCGCTGGGCGACCTCTATGGTGCGTGGCAGGAAGTGCCCGAGGCAACGTGCGTCGTCGTCCGGGGCGGCGAGCAGGAACAATACCCGTTTGAGCCCGCCGCTCCGGCCGTCGTTGCGGTCTGATCAAACCGTGGAAGCGCCGTAGCGTGCCAGGAACAACGCCTCGGTGAGCGCCATGTTCTCGATTTCGCTGGGTGCCACGCTTTCATTGGGAGCGTGGATCAGGGCCTGTGGCTCCTCCACACCCATCAGGATGATTTCCGCATTGGGATAGGTCTCCTGGAATACGTTGCACAGCGGGATCGAACCGCCCTGGCCGAGGCTCGTCATCGGGCGGCCGTAGGCCTCCTGGGCGGACGCAGCCAGGGCGTGGAACGCCGGCCCGTTCGTCGAAGCCTCGAAGGGCGACCCGGTTGCCTCAACATCCACGGCGACGTGCACGCCCCACGGTGCCGCCTTTTGCACGTGCGCGGTAAGGGCTTCCTGAGCAGCAGCGGGCGTCGTGCCCGGCGGGATCCGCAGGTTCAGCCGCGCCGCCGCCCGGGGGACGATTGCCGCCGCGGACCCGACCAAGGCGGACAGTCGATGCCGAGAATCGTGAGGGCCGGCCGTGACCACAGCATGTCCGAGACGCTGCCGTCCCCAAGCAGCGAAACGCCGTCGAGCACCCCCGCATCCCGGCGGAACTGCTCCGGATCATAGGCGGCGCCGGCCCAGCGGCGGCTGTTCTCCAGCCCGGTGGTCACCGTCGTGTTGCCGTGCGGATCGCAGAGGCTGCCGAGGATCGTCACCAGCGCAGCGAGGGCATCCGGTGCCGGTCCGCCGAACATCCCGGAATGTATCTCCGAGGTGAGCGCCTCAACCGTCACCACAACATTGACCATCCCGCGCAGGCTCACCGTGGCCGCCGGGGAGCCCACTGCCGCGTTGCCCGTATCGCAGACCAGGATCGCGTCAGCACGGAACAGGTCCGGATGGGATGCGACGAACGCCTCCAACCCGCCGGTGCCCTGCTCCTCGGAACCCTCGACGACGAGTTTGAGGTTAACCGGAATGTTCTCGCCCAGCGCGCGCAGGGCGGCCAGGTGCATCACGATATTGCCCTTGCAGTCCGCCGCGCCCCGGCCGTACCAGCGGCCGTCCACCTCCGTCAGCTCGAACGGGGGAGTCCGCCAGGCCTTGTCATCCAGCGGAGGCTGGACGTCGTAGTGGGCATACAGCAGCACAGTGGGTGCCTGCGGATCGGCGCAGGGCCGGGTCCCGAGAACCACCATGCTGCCGTCCGGCGTCTCTTCCAACCGCGCATCGGTGAACCCGGTCTGCGCGTACCTGTCCCTGACCCACTGAGCAGCCCGCTGGCACTCTTCCGGCGGAAACTGCCGGGGGTCGGCTACGGATTTGATCGTAACGAGTTCAGCCAGTTCCGAATGTGCCTGCGGCATCAGCTGTGCCACGCGTTCCCGTGGATCCATGGTCAGGTTCCCGTCACGTCGTCGGTCTTCAGGTCATCGATTGACGCCTTGAATTCATCCAGTTCGGCGGGGCAGTAGACCTCGATGATCAGCAGCTGTCCCAGGACCGCCCGGCGGTCCGAAATCACCGGCCTGGCGCCGGGGCCCGCGGCGCCGTTGGCCAGCATTGAGTTCAGGGTTGCCCGGCTGAGTGCCGCATTCGGGTTGGCGCAGGCCGCACCTCCGTCATCGCCCAGGATGCGGATCACCTGGTCCTTGTCCGGGGTGCGGACGCCGGCGGCCTCGACCGGCGTGATGAATCTGTCCGCCTTCTCCTCCGCTTCACGTGATTGCCGGGCGGCCCCGAAAGCGAGCACGGCCCACAGCCCCAGGCCGATGAGCAGTACCACCGCAACGATGTAGATCCAGGTGCGCTCGCGTTGAGGCTGATGTTCACCCGGTGTGCTCATGACTCCACCTCCGGCAGTGCGTCCTGTTTCAAGGAAGGCTTACGGGACCGGTAAAAGAGGAACGGCACCAGCAGGCCAAGGCCCAGGGCGCCGCCGCCGACAACCAGGACGTAGATCCCGGGATTGCCGGATGCGAACTGCGACGGCGGAATGAAGCCGACCAGCAGGGCCGCCAGGGAAGCGGCGAACCCCACGCCGCACCTGACATCATGGGCAGGTGGAATCCCAACCGGTAAGCCAGCCCGACCATCCCGCCGCCGTCCGAATGTGGCACGAATACACCGCCGCCCACCCGGAAGCGGTGGCCGCGTGCCCCGAGTACACCGTGGAGCATTTTGGGGATACTCGCAGGCTGGCGGACGAGCTCCTTGGGCACGTGCTCAGCGGACGGAAACGCGCGACGTCGGAACTCGCGGCCGATTTCCTGGGCCGGGGAGATTCGCTGCCCAGGATCGGGTCGCACTGGATCGCGTGTGACGGAACCGGAACGCCCCGGATCGTCCTGCGTACCACCGAACTGCGGCTCGGCCCCTTCACCAGCGCCGATGCAGCGTTTGCCCGGGACGAGGGCGAAGACGATCTCAGCCTGGAGAGCTGGCAACGTGAGCACCGCCGCTACTGGACACGCGTATCGGCGGCCCAGGGGCGGCAGTGGTCTGAAGCTGAAGACATCGTCTTTGAACGGTTCACCGTGGTGTGGCCGCCGCAGGCGTCAGTCCTGCAGGGAAGCCAGGAAGGTATCCGTCGCGGCGACGTCAGCCGGGTCGAAGGCGCTCACGCTGGCCATTAGCTCCGAAGCGCCGGTCCGTTCCAGCAGCGCTGCCAGCCGTTCGGCTGCCTGTGCGGGAGTGCCAACGACGGCGGAGGCCGGCCAGTTCCGCACAGCGGCGGCCTTGCGCGGGCTGGCAGTCTCCAGCAGCCGCTTCACTTCCTGCACAGGGCGCAGCGGCCTGAACTCGCCCACCTCCCGCGAGTCCGCGTGCGCCCATGCTTCAGGCAGCAGCAGTTCCCGGGCCCGCTCGGCGCTTTCCGCCACCAGAACCTCCGCCGAGGCGATCAGATACGGTTCCGGTGCCTCGGGCGTTGGCTGATAGTCGCGGAAGTAGCCCTCAATGGCTGCGGCGTCGTGGAGCAGCGGACCGCCCACGACGGCCGGCAGGCCCAGCCGGGCCGCCAGGGACAGGCCGTCCTTGATAGCCAGCAGGAACATTGGCGGGGGAGCGGTTTGCGGCCGGGCGGTGATCGCTGCCCGGCCCGACAAATAGTTCCGCACCTCGCTGACTTCGGCAGTGTATTCGCCGTCCCGCAGGAGCCGGCGCCCCAGCGCCTGGCGCACCGCGGGAGTGAAACCCAGGGACCCGCCCAGCCCCAGATCGATCCGGCCCGGATACAGGGATTCGAGCAGCAGTGCCTGCTCCGCTACGACGAGCGGGCGGTGATTAGGCAGCATGATCCCGCCGCTGCCGAGCCGAATGTGCCGGGTGCGCGCACCGATCGCAGCCAGCAGCACTGCCGGAGCAGAGGAGGCGATGCCCGGTACTCCATGGTGCTCTGCGGTCCAGAACCGCCGGAATCCCAGCGCCTCCGCCCGCACGGCCCGTTCCACGGTGCCGGCGATGGTCTCGGCATCTGACGCACCCGCGCGGCTGCGGGACCGGTCGAGCAGTGAAACACGCATCACGAGCCCCCGGACCCGGACCCGGACCTGGCCCCGGTATCCGGGACGCCCGCCGGGGCGGTGGATTGACGGACTGGATGCAGGCTGGTCATACCCGGGGCAACATGGGCGGGACGGGCGGCATTCCCGGCGCGCCCGGCGTCGTTCTCCGGCCCGGGGGCAGCCGGTTCCGAGCAGGGCTCAGCCACCCGGCCCCCGGTATGCCGCGGAAATCCTGTCCGCAAACCCTGGCAGCGAAGCGGTGAACGCCTCCGGGCCAAGAACGGTAAACGGCGCGTCGAAGCGCACCGCCCAGGACAGCAGCCCCGCCCAGGACCATGACCCCACCCGCACCCGGCAGGATGCCGCGGAGACTTCCTCCAGGTCGCCGTCGCCGATCCACGGCGCTATGGCGGACGCAGGCAGTTCGATGAGCAGTTCACCCCGGCACGGCCACGCATCTCCGTCCTCCGATCCCTTCAGCCGCGCCGAGAGAAAAGAGCCCGCGCTGCCGCCGGGGATTGGGCGCGGCACAAAACGCGCTCCCGCGGGGGACTTGGGGCCCATCCGGTCCAGCCGGTAAATGCGCCAGTCCGCCTTATCCAGGTCCCAGGCCACCAGGTACCAGCGGCTGCGGCGGGCAATTACGGCATGCGGTTCAACCCTCTTGGGCGGCAGCGCCCAGTCTTCGCCGTAGCTGAACCGAAGGACCCTCTGGTCCCTGGCCGCCGTGCTGACCGCTTCGAGGACAACCGGATCCACGCGGGCGGAGGTCCCGGCATCAGTGAACTGGATGCCCTCCACCCGGTGCCGCAGCCGTGAGGGCATGACCTGTTTCACCGTTGTCAGTGCCCGGGCAGCGGCCTCATCCAGAGCCACGCCGCTGGAGGGTGCGCTTTGGAGTGCGACGGCGATGGCCACCGCCTGCTCGTCGTCGAACAGCAGCGGCGGAAGGTCAGTTCCCGCTGCCAGGCGGTAACCGCCGTCGGGGCCTTTGACTGCCGCGATGGTGTAGCCGAGTTCGCGGAGCCGGTCCACGTCCCGCCGAACGGTTCGGACCGTGACGTCCAGCCGTTCGGCCAGGACCTGCCCCGGCCAATCCCGCCGGGACTGCAGCAGCGAGAGCAGGGCTAGCATTCGTGCGGACGTTCCGGGCATGAATTGAGTATCCCGGAAGAAGAGGACACATCCTGTCCGCTACCAGGTCCAGTGTGGATTTACGGCACAAAGGGTGCCGACTGAGAGGAACAGATCCCATGAGTATTTCCACCACAACCCACCTGAATTTCCGTGGCACCGCCGGCAAGGCCCTGGAGTTTTACCGGTCGGTCTTCGGCGGCGCCGTGACGGCAGCGACGTACGGCGACTTCGGCATGCCCCAGGAGGCTCCCGGTGCCGGCAAGATTGTGTTCGGCCAGCTCGAGACGGCTGACGGCTTCCGCCTCATGGCGTATGACATTCCGGGGCAGGACGACTCCGACGTTACCCGGACCGCAGGGACCACCCGGCGCGAAAACGGCACCACCATCACGGACCGCACGTTCTTCCAGTCCCTGCGCGGGCAGAACCTGGAGGAAGTGCGCACGCTCTGGGACGGCCTGGCCGACGGCGGCGAGATCATTGAACCGCTGGCCGCCTCCGCCTGGAGCCCCGGCTTCGGCATGCTCACGGACCGCTTCGGTGTCACCTGGGTGCTCGACGTCGAAGCGCCCTCTGCAGGCTGAGCAGGCTCGGGATCGCTTGGCGGCCCGTTGCGTGAGGACGGGGCGGGGCCGGCTACGGGCTGTCCGCGAAATGGATGCCCAAATCCATCCTGCCGGGTGCAATGTCCGCGCGGAGGGCGCGCGTGCCGCGGTAGTCGCCGTCGCGCAGGGCCCGGAAGCGCCTGGGCTTCTCGTCCTCCAGGAGCAGCAGCCGCTCCCGGAGCCGTTTGACCTCCAGCTCCGCGCGGGCAGGGTCCAGGTCATCGGCGTCGTACACCACGTGGAGGTCCAGGGTTTCAATGCCGGTGTACCAGAGCACGCCGTGGGTCAGCGGGAAAAGCAGTGATTCCAGGTCGCCGCTGATGCCGCGGGGCCCGATTGACCGTTCGTCTTCCCCGGCCGTGACGACGACGAGCGCCCGGCGCCCCGTCAGCCCGCCGTCGCCATAACGCCGGGGGACTCCGAGCTCAGGATCCAGGTCACCGTAGGCAAACCGGTCGGTGAGAATGCGGTCGAACCAGCCCTTGAGGATGGCGGGCGGGCCGTACCACCAGAGCGGGAACTGCAGGATCAGCAGCTCGGCTGCGGCGAGTTTGGCCTGCTCTGCCTGCACCTCGGGTGGCAGCTGGCCGGCCGCATAGGATTCCCCGGCCTGTGCGGCCAGGTTGCCTGGCACGCCTGCCAGATCACCGAGGTCGCCATCGCCCAGCACGGGGTCGAAGCCCTGCGCGTACAGGTCCGAGGTGGCTACCTCGAAGCGGGTGGACAAGGTCTCGACGCCTTCGCGGAAAAGGCGTCCGTTCAGGGACTCTGCGCGGGGGTGGGCGGTCACCCACAGGGCGCGTCCCGCGGTGGGGGGATGGGAGATGGGCATTCAGTCCTCCTGGGTGGAGCCGGTGGTGCCGGCGACGGCAAGCACCACGGAAGTCAGGGTGCTGCGGGCTTGGTCGGCAGAGATGCGGGAGGAGAGCGCCGAGCGGGCCAGGGCATCCCCGGCACCGACGATCGCCTGCAGCTGGGCAAGTCCGAGGGAGCCGGCGAACGGCTCCAGGGCAGTTCGGCACATGGCGAGGTAGGCGTCCTCAGCCTCCTGCCGGACTCCCTCCAGCGCTGCGAAACCGGAGAGGGCGGCAACGACGTCGGCCAGTTCCCGTCCTTCGGCGAGGCAGCAGTCGATATAGGCGCCGGAGACCAGTTCCGCTATGACGGGCAGCCGGGGTTCGGCCTCTGCGAGGGCGGCGGAAAGGGTGCTCCGCTGCCGTGCCTCGAACTCGCGGTACAGCTCCGCGAAGACCCCGGCGCGGTCGCCGAAATGGTCATACACAAGCGGTTTGGTCACCCCGGCCCGGTCTGCGAGCCGTCCGAGCGTGAACCCGTCAGTCCCCGCGTCCCGGATGAGCTCCCGGGCCATTTCCAGCAGCTGGACCCGGCGCTCCGGTTTGGACAGGCGGCGCCGCGGTGCTCGGGTCGATGGATTAGTGGTGGTCATTGGACTCCCGTTGCAAGTAAGTTACTATCCGTAACTTACCATTGGTAACTCAGAAGTTCCAGGGTTTCTCCGCGGCGTGCTGACGACGGCGCTCTAAGTCCGCTCTGCGCGGTCCCGGATGCCGCGCAGCATCCGTTCGGACATGAGGAAGCTGAGCATTTCCACGGGTTCTACCAGTGCTGCGGCCCATCCGGTCCGGTAGGCGTAGCGTTCACGGACCACGAGCCGGGTAGATCCGCCGGGCCGGGGCAGGAGAACGAAGGCCCAGGTGAAATCGTAGGGAACGCCGCCGCTCTGGGGGCTTGGGGAAACACCCGGCCCGACTCCGCCGCCCAGCACGAGGGCTCGTTCGCCGTCGAGCCTGACCACCGCGAGCCCGGCACCCGGCGCAAGATCAACAGTCTCTCCGAGTTCCTGAACCTGCAGCTCCGGCCGAATGGTTTCCGCGCTGTGAATACCCAGGCCAATCAGGTTCTCCAGCCAGTCATGGCTGTAAAAGCCGCCGCGGTTTTGCCCGAGCTGCGTCAGCCAGGGCCACACCGCCGACGCCGGCGCGGCGATGGAGATGGCGCGGGTCGCCGTGAGATCAGGCACGCGAAGCAGTTCGTCCCCCGGCAGGTCCATGGCACGCTCTGCCTCGGTGGCGCCCCACCGAAGGGATGCGCGGCGCAGCGCCAGTACCGCGGCGGCAGCACACGCGGCGGCCGCCGCCAGACCTGTCAGACGCCGTGTCCACCGCATGCGTCCCAATATTGCACTGGTGCAGAGGCAGGACAATATGGAAGTGGTCAGGGCTCCTGGGTTCCGGCCGTTACCCCGGTGAATGCCCCGGCCGCGCTGGAGCCTGGAAAGACCGTCTGCTTGACGGCGCTGTCCCCGGAGACTTCCCCGGATCCGGCGTAGTAGGAGCCCAGGTCTGGGACAGCCGGGTCATACGGGGCATAGAGACCGGGGGCGAGCGCCACTACCCGTCCGTCCGCCAGCTTGCCGGCGAGCCAGGCACCCGCACGGTAATCGATGGACGAAGCATCCACCACCAGCGGGTAGCCCGGGAACCGGGCGCCCACAGCGTCCGGGGATCCGAGATCCGCCCCGGCCGGGACACTGGCAGCAGCAGGCTCGTATGGTGCGCAGCGGCTCAGCAGCTGACCGGCGGCGGCGCTCCAGCCTTCGGGACTGAAGTAAACCGACCACCCCTCGTTGCTCTCCGCCACCTGCAGGGCGCCCGCCGTGCCAGAGGACAGATCAGTCAGCAGTGCGCCCAGATCCTCAGGAGCTGCATCGGCAGCGGCGAGGACTGTCTGGTGCAGCTTTTCCGTCTTTTCCGGCGTCGAAGGCTGGAAGCCGAACGTTCCGTCACTGATCCGCACCAGGCGAATGCTTTCGTAGAGCGGGCCGCTCCCGTCGGTGCCCATGAGCCTTGTGCAGGCCTGTTCCTCCGTGTCCTGCGCCGCGGGGGATACTGGTGCAGACGGCGTCGCGGACGGCGGCGGCGCCACGGCTTCCGGCGCTGCGTCAGCTGCCGCGCACCCGGTCAGGAGCAGCAGTGAAAGGGCAGGGATGGAGATGGCTTTCTTCATGGTTCCCCCGGACAGAGCGGACAGTCGTCCCACCCTAGCGGGCGGCGGGCGAAACGGCATTCACCTTGGCAACGGAGTCGTGCCGTTACCGGGCGCTCCGGAAAAGGTGCAGCCCGCTGTAATCTTCAGGTACATCAATCTCCGGGGGACTTCCATGTCATGTGACGGCTGCAGTACGGCTTCAAAGCTCGATTTCGATTTCAGCATGGCTTTCCAGCCGATTTACGACGCCGTCGAACAGCGTGTGTGGGGCTACGAGGCACTGGTCCGCGGAATGGGCGGCGAGGGCGCTTTCGAGGTCCTGTCCAAGGTGTCCCCGGACCAGATGTACCGGTTCGACCAGGACTGCCGGATCAAGGCGATCGAACTGGCAGCCCGGTTGTTTCCCGCGGAGGAAGGTTTGAAGTTGTCCATCAACTTCCTGCCGAAAGCGGTCTACGAACCGGCGGCCTGCCTGCGCGCCACGCTGAATGCTGCCCGCCGGTTCAGCTTTCCGATGTCCTCGATCATGTTCGAGTTCACCGAAAACGAAGAAGTCCGGGACACCGGCCACCTCACGAACATCATCACTGAATACCGCAGGCACGGGTTCACCACTGCCCTGGATGACTTCGGTGCCGGATACGCGGGGCTGGGGCTGCTGGCTGATTTCCAGCCGGACCTGATCAAGATCGACATGAAGCTGATCCGCGGAATCGACACCAGTCCGGCCCGCAGGGCAGTCGTGGACGGAATCCTCGCGATCGCAGGGGACCTGGACATCACCGTGCTGGCCGAAGGGATCGAGACCGAGCAGGAGTTCGAGGTTCTGAAGGAATCCGGTATCCGGCTCTTCCAGGGCTACTGGTTCGCCAAGCCTGCGTTCGAGGAACTTCCACAGGTCCGGGCCGCGTAACGCCAGCCCGGGAGCCCGGCGAACAGCCGCTTCCTGACACACCGAAACGGCCGGGCCGCCCGGTGACGGGCGGCCCGGCCGTTGATGTTTGCGGGGTCAGTTCTGTTCGTCGTCCTTGTTTCCGTCGACGGCGTCCTTGATCTTGTCCTTGGCCTGGTCAACCTTCTCCGGGTTGTCCTGGGCTGCTTCTTTGGCCTTGTCCGCCATTCCTCCGAGATCTGCCATGGGACTGCACCTTCCTTCGAGGACCCGGGATCCGTCCGCCCGGCCGGTAAGACCCATCGTGCACCCGCCGGGGCAGACCGTACCACCCCTTTGCGGTCACGGATTTACCAGCCGCCGCGCGTGGGCGTGTGTCCCTTCCGCGCGTCGTCGGGCATGGTCATTTCCGCCCGCAGCCCGAGCAGCCGGATGGGACGGCCGTCTTCGATCGCCCCCGCAAGGTCCAGCGCCCTGGCCAGGACCTCATCCCGGTCGAAGGTCTCCGGAATTTTCCGGGCGTGGGTCTTGGTGGTGAACGGGGCGTACCGGACTTTCAGCGTCAGCCCGATAACCGGCCGTCCCTCCGCCGCCACATCCCGAAGAACCTCCGCGGTCAGCTGTTCGACGGCGCCCCGCACCTGCTCCGGATCGGTGAGGTTGGTCTGGAAGGTGGTCTCCCGGCTGTGCCCGCGCGCCACCCACGGAGTGTCGTCCACTTCCCGGCTTCCGTCGCCGCGTCCGAGCGTGGCGTACCAGGGGCCCATCTTGGGTCCGAACTCCGGAACCAGGGCCTGCGGATCGGCTGCGGCAAGCTCGGCCACGGTATGGATGTCCAGCTTCGCCAGCCGCGCAGAGATCTTGTTGCCCACGCCCCAGAGGTCCTTGGTGGGCTTGGCGCCCATGACGTCCAGCCAGTTCTCCTCCGTCAGTCGGAACGTTCCGGCAGGCTTGCCAAAATCGGTGGCGTTCTTGGCCCGGATCAGGGTATCTCCGATGCCGACGCTGCAGTGCAGCCGGGTCTCGGCCAGGACGGCGGCCTGCAGGGTCCGCGCGTAGGCTTCCGGATCCCCGGCGTCGATCCCCACGAACGCTTCGTCCCAGCCAAGGACCTGCACGACGGCGCCTGGCTGGGCCCGCAGTGTGGACATCACGGATTCCGAGGCGGCGAGGTAGGCCTCCGCATCCACGGGGAGGAACACGGCGTCGGGCACTTTCCGCGCGGCGACCCGCAGCGGCATCCCGGACCCGACACCGAAGGCGCGGGCTTCGTAGGACGCCGTGGACACAACGGCACGCTCGGTCGGGTCCCCGCGTCCGCCCACGATCACCGGTTTTCCCGCCAGTTCAGGGCGGCGCAGCACCTCGACCGCTGCGATGAACTGGTCGAGATCCACGTGCAGCACCCAGGGGATTGAGCTCACGGGACCCAGTGTGCCGGAGATTCCTTTAAATGGCACCGGCGGGGAGGGTCGAACGCGCAGGAGGTCCGGGCGCGGATAGGTGCGCGCGTCGGTTAGCGGGCCAGCGCTTCGCCGGCCCAGGCACCGGCGTAGAACCGGCTGGAGTTTGAATCCAGCAGCTCGGCATACATTTCCGGGGCCAGGAACTGCGCCGAACCCGGGGGGATCTGCCGGGTGAAGGCCGAGACGCCGAGGCCGGCTTCATGGTCCTTCACGGTGAGGCCCGCTGCTTCGAGAATGGTGGGGAACATGCTCAGCTGGTCCACCCCGGGCCGCAGCTCTGCGCCGGCGCCGCCGGGAACCCAGATTCGGTTGAAGATGGTGCGGTTCGGGTGGTAGTCCAGCTGTTCATGGAAGGCATCGCCGGCACTCATGTGCTTGAGGTGGTCGCCCATGATGACCACAGCGGTGTCTTCGAGGTAGCCCTGGGCTTCCAGATGGTTCACGAAATCCGCCACCTGGACCATGGAGCAGTGGAACGCGGAGGTGACCACGTTTTCGGTGTCCACGGTGCAGTAGTCATAAATGTGCACGGGTTCGTGCGTGTCCAGGGTGAGGACGGAGAGGTTGAACGGCTTGCCGGTCTGCTCCGCGCCGGCGTGCAGCTCATCCACCTTGTCCTTGGCGTTGGCCATCAGCCGCTCGTCGCTGAGGCCCCAGTCGGGACGGAAGTCCTCCTCGGATTCCCCGGCTTCCCGCCAGTCGGCCAGGCCCAGCACCTGGTCATAGCCGTGGCCGGTGAGGAATGTCTTCTTGGCCGCGAACGTGGAGCTGGCCCCGCCCATGAACACGCTGGTGTAGCCGTTGTCCTGCAGCACGTCGCCCAGGCAGGTGGTGCCGCTCAGATAGGTGTCCACATCGCCGTCGGCCACGTTGCGGGCGTCCTTGCCGGAGCTGCTGCTGCCGCCTCCGCCCAGGCCGCTGCCCTTGAGCGGAATGCCGCATTGCGTGGAAACCAGGCCGGCCATGGTCCAGCCGCCGCCCTTGTACTGCTGGAAGTCTTCAATGCTTTGCCAGCCCTTGTCCGCGCTGGTGGCGTCCTTCAGGGGGACGAAGGCGTCCTTTTCGAACAGTTCGTCGTCCGCGAGGGTCTGTTCGCCGGATTCCAGGTAGATCATCACCAGGTTGCGCTTTTCGGCACCGGCGCTGACGGACGGCGCGGAGTAGTAATCGCCGATGTCGTACTGGGACATCGCAGCCTTGATGTACTGCGGAAGGCTGACGGTGGTGGCGAACGCGGTGGTGCCGCCCACGACGACGGCCGAGACCACGAACGTGGCGAGGACGCGCATCACCCAGTGCGGGCGCGGGGTGCGCAGATGCCCGCCGGAAACGCGGCGGCGGCGCCGCCGGTGCTGGTGCCAGAGCACTGCGGCAACGGTGAGGAGCACGGGTACGACGCCGATCCACAGGATGGCGGTCCAGACAATTGAGCCGCCGCCGCCGTCGGGCTCCACGGACATCAGGTTCAGGAGCATCTGGCCCACGGAAATGCGGCCCCAGTTGAAGTGGATGACGCCGGCAGCGCCGAGCATCACCAGCCCGGCCCAGAGCAGGAGATAGATCAGGACCTGCCCCGCGATGGCGCCGCCGCGGCGGGCAGCGGAAGAAAACCGTCCGGCCACGGAAGCACCTCACAATCCAGGATTTGGGTTTTGCACAAACCTCTTGACAATTACCCGTTCTCGGGTCCATGGCATTTTAGTGCGGTTTCGCTTCTCGTTCAACCAGTGCTCATGCCGTGTTCACCCGTTGTTTGCCGTGCCGGGCCGTGCGGAAGGTCCGCATTCGGCCGGAAAAGCAGTGCCCGGCGGGGAATAGATGAATGCCTTTACTCCTTGGAATCCTCTATGAAAGCAATCGTCTACTCCGAGTCCGGAGCGTCCTCTGTCCTCTCCCTCGCCGAGCGTGAGGTTGCCGATCCCGGTCCCGGGGAAGTGCGGGTCCGCGTCACCGTGTCCGGGGTGAACCCCACGGACTGGAAGGCCCGCATGGGCGGCGTCCCGTTCGATGAGGTGGTGCCCAACCAGGACGGTGCCGGCGTGGTGGATGCAGTCGGTGAAGGTGTCTCCGGCCTGGCCGTGGGGGACCGGGTATGGATCTACCTCGCAGCGCACGGGCGGCCGACCGGCACCGCACAGGAATACACCGTGCTGCCCGCGGACCGCGCCGTCGTGCTCCCCGAAGGCATCGGGTTCGACGTCGCAGCCAGCCTCGGCGTCCCGGCGATGACCGCGCACCGCGCCCTGACGGTCCACGAATTCGGTCCCGGCCGCCTTGCCCCCGGATCCCTGGACGGCCGCACCGTGCTGGTGCAGGGCGGAGCCGGAGCAGTGGGCCACGCAGCGATCCAGCTGGCTGCCTGGGCGGGCGCTACCGTTATCGCCACGGTGAGCAGCGACGCCAAGGCACAGCTCGCCCGCGCGGCCGGCGCGCATCACATTGTGCGTTACCCCGATCCCGCCGAAGCCCGCCGGATCCGCGAGATCGCTCCGGACGGCGTGGACCACATTGTTGAGGTGTCCCCGGCGCAG
Organism: Arthrobacter sp. IK3; assembly: GCF_051337705.1. Classification (NCBI taxonomy): domain Bacteria; kingdom Bacillati; phylum Actinomycetota; class Actinomycetes; order Micrococcales; family Micrococcaceae; genus Arthrobacter; species Arthrobacter sp. IK3. Next base: position 73,700 of record NZ_JBPPSW010000004.1, read on the forward strand.
AACGCGGCGCTGGACGTCGAGGTCATCGCCAACCACGGCAGCATCGCCTATTACGCGAACAACAATGGTGAAGAGTTCACCGCGCCGATTGTTGCGAGCTTCGCGAAGAACGTCCGCTGGCAGGGTGTCCTTGTCTATACCGAGGGCGAAGCGGCGCACCAGGCCGCCGTGAAGGACATTACGGAAGCACTGCGCAACGGCGTCCTCCCGGTTGGCGAAGAAGCAGGCCTGCCGCTGACCTGGTTCCCGCTGGAGGAGACCGCTGCCGCGCACGACGCCGTCGAAAGCGGTGTGACGGGCAAGGTCCTGATCCGGGTATCGGGCGACTCCTAGAGCCGCTTATAAAAGGCGGTGCCGGTGCGTGGGATCCGTCCCGCGCACCGGCACCTCAGTCTTTAGTCAGAGTACTCAGAGACCTTCGCCGGAGGGGGAGACCAGGATCTTCACCGCTGTTTCGTTGCGGTTGATGAGGGTGTCGAAACCCTCGTCCACCAGCCCCTCCAGACCGATTTTCCCGGTGATGAACGGTGAGAGGTCGATCTTGCCGGACTCCACCAGTTCGATGGTGGCAGGGTGGGAATTCACATAGGCGATGGTGCCGCGCATGTCGATTTCCTTCATCACCAGTTTGTGGATGTCGAAATCCGAGCGTTTGCCCCAGATGGATACGACCACCAGCACTCCCGTGGGACGAAGGGCATCCATCAGCGTGTCCAGCACCGCCTGGACACTGCTGCATTCAAATGCGACGTCCGCGCCCTTGCCATCCGTTATCTTCCGTACCTCTTCCGCCACGTCCACCTGGGACGGGTCCAGGGCGTAGTCGGCGACGCCGGCCTCCAGGGCCTTCTCGCGGCGCAGCGGGCTGAGCTCGGAGATGGCAACGGTGACGCCCTGGGCTTTGAGGACAGCAGCGGTCAGCAGGCCAATAGGCCCCGCGCCGCCGACCAGTGCCACGTCTCCTGCTTTCGCACCGGACCGCTCCACGGCGTGATACCCGACTGACAGGGGTTCGATCAGGGCAGCCTGGTCCAGGGGAACCGAGTTGTCGATGGGATGCACCCAACGCCGCTGCACCACCACCTTCTCACCCAGCCCACCCCCGCGGCCGGCGAGGCCAATAAAGTTCATGTCGGGAGAGAGGTGGTAGTCCCGGCTATCCGGACCGGTGTCGACGTCGTCCCGGATGATGTAGGGCTCAACGACCACGTGCTGGCCGACTTCGAGGTCCTCAACACCCTCGCCTACGGCGTACACCACGCCGGAGAACTCATGGCCCAGCGTGACCGGCAATCCCTCACCGGAGATGGGGTGGGTCTGTCCGTGGCCCGGCGCGAAGATGGGCCCCTCGAGATACTCGTGGAGGTCGGTACCGCAGATGCCGCACCAGGCGACGTTGATCCCCACGGTTCCCGGCAGAACCTCCGGCTCCGGCAGCTCGTCCACGCGGATATCACCGCGGTCGTAGTAGCGGGCGGCTTTCATGACTACTCCATTCTTCCGGACGTTCTTCTGGACTTCTGGGAAAAGCACAGTGCGCTGCGCTCCTCACTTCCCACCGTAGGCCTCTGGACCGCTGCGCGCACAGCGGGGGGCGGGGAGGTGGTGGCGGGTGCTGGCGGTTGCAGGGATGGTTTGCCTGTGCGCCTTCGGCCTGTATCAGTGGATCCGGGTACGCCGTGAAGAGGCTGCCCGAAGGAACCACGCGGCTGAACCGCGCCCGGGCGGTTCCTTTGCCGTGCGCCGTCCGGGTGGCAGGGTTGAGGCATGACCTCCACCGCGCCCGGCTCCGCTAACACCCGCCCTGTCCCGACACCCGCCGGGGCGCGGACGCTGCAGCCCGGTGCGGCCATCGCCTTCATCGTGCTCGGCGCAGGCCTGTGGTGGGGTTGGTTTGCCTGGGATACCGTCCGGGACGGTTCCGGAAGTGAGAGCTCCGGCCCGTACGAGTCGTGGCAGGTTGCCGGCTGCGCAGTGACCTGGATGGTGCTGGCCTGGATGGGCGTGAAGGTTCTCCGTCCGCTGCTGCTGATTCCTGCGCTCCCCGTTGGGTTCACAGCTGCCTGGATGCTGACCGCTGCCCTCGGCGATGACTCCGGACTGTGGGCCGTGGGCGCCATCCTGGTGGCCGGCGGAACCCTCGCCGGGAATGCCCTCCTGGTGTGGGTGCTGCGATTCGTGAACCGGCACCGCGAAATGCGCGCACGAAGCGCAGCTCCCTAGCCTGCCCCGCACACAGGGGTTACCGTATCCCCATGTCCAGCAGTACAGCCCAGAACCAGCGGCTGCGGGATCTGGTGGTGCTCCGCCGCGTCCGGGACCGGATCGACCGGGAGTACGCCCAGCCCCTCAACGTTGATGCGCTCGCCCGCGACGCGCACATGTCTTCCGGGCACCTGAGCAGGGAGTTCAAACGGGCCTTCGGCGAGGCGCCGTATTCGTATCTCATGACCCGGCGCATCGAACGGGCCATGGCCCTGCTCCGCCGCGGCGACCTGTCCGTGACCGAGGTGTGCTTCGCCGTCGGCTGTTCCTCACTGGGCACTTTCAGCACCCGCTTTACGGAACTGGTGGGCATCCCGCCGAGCACCTACCGGCGCGAGCACGCGGATGCGACCAAAGGCATGCCGTCCTGCGTCGCGAAGAACGTTTCCAAACCGGTCAGGAATCAAGAAGCGCAGCCCGCCGGCCGCTAACTATCGTTGCCGGCATGAACCTGAACATATCCAACAGTTTCCTGCCCCAGACCGACCCCGACGAGTCCCTCGCGTTCTATCGTGACGCCCTGGGCTTCGAGGTGCGGAACGACGTCGGCTACGAGGGAATGCGGTGGATCACCGTGGGCCCGGCGGGCCAGCCGGAGGTCTCGGTGGTGCTGTATCCGCCGTCCGCTGATCCCTCCATCACCGAGGAAGAGACGCGGATGATTGCCGAGATGATGGCCAAGGGGACGTTCGCCACCCTGGTGCTCTCCTCCACAGATGTGGATGCGGCGTTCGACGCCGTCCAGTCGGCCGGCGCGGAAGTCATCCAGGAACCGACCGACCAGCCCTACGGCATCCGCGACTGCGCTTTCCGCGACCCGGCCGGCAACCAGATCCGCATCAACGGCGTGTAGCTACCAGGGCAGCACGCCGGTCTCGTCGGTGAAGGTTCCGGTGGGTCCCTCCGGGCCAAGCGCTGCCAGCCGCGCCACCACGGCCGCGCTGTCCTCCACCGGACGTCCGCCCTCCATGTCCGCAGTCATGTCCGTGGCGGTAAAGCCGGGCTCCACCGCGTTGAACTTCACGTCCGGGTGCGCCTTGGCGTACTGGACCGTGAGCATGGTTGCGGCTGCCTTGGAGGCTGCGTACAGGGGAGCGGCGCTGATGGTGGACTCCGGACGTTCCGGGTTGGTCACCGCCCAGAAGGACCCCATGCTGGAAGTGACGTTCACGACCACTGGGTTCGGGGACCGGCGCAGCCAGGGGAACGCAGCCTCAGTGACGCGGACAATAGCGACGGCGTTGGTATCGAAGGAGCGCAGCGCCGAGGGTCCGTCCGGGACACCGGTGGCCATCACTCCGGCGTTGTTCACCAGCACGTCCAGAGCTCCCTCGGCCCGGCCGATGGTGTCCAGTGCTTCGCTTACGGAAGCATCGTCGGTGACATCAAGGGGCACAAACCGGGCACCGAGCTCTGCCGCGGCTTTTCCCCCGCGTTCGGCATCCCGGGCGCCGATCCAGACGGTCTGGCCAAGCCTGATGAGCTGCCGGGCGGTTTCGTAGCCGATGCCGCGGTTGGCGCCGGTGATCAATGTGACGGTCATGGGACTCCTTGGGTTGAAAGCTGCCGGCCCGGTCCGGGCCTGCTACCAAGCTAGGAGCGGCACTTGGCAGCAACCAGTGTCCCCTTTATCCAGGGGTGTGACAGGGCCCTCTTCCGCCGGTCCGCGGCGTCGTACTGTAATCCCATGACTGAGACGACCAACGCACTCGGAGCCTATCTCCGGGCCCGGCGTGCCCTTGTGACTCCCCAGCAGGCGGGAATTCCCGACGGCGGAGTGCGGCGCGTGCCCGGGCTGCGGCGGGAGGAGGTGGCGATGCTGGCTGGAATCAGCGCCGACTACTACCTGAGGCTTGAGCGCGGACGGGACCGGAATCCGTCCCTGCAGGTGGTCGAGTCACTCGCCCGGGTGCTGCGCCTGGACCAGGACCACCTGGCCCATCTGGTGGCCCTGGTCTGTGAGGCCCCCAGTCCCCGCAGACGGAAGGCCCGTGCCGAGGTCCCTCCGCCCGGCGCGCTGAACCTGTTGAATTCCATGACGCAGCCGGCGTTCCTCGAGGGGCGCTACTTCGACGTCCTGGCTGCGAATCCGCTGGCCAGCGCGCTGTCACCGAGGCTGTCCGCCGGCCGTAACCACCTCCGGGACCTGTTCCTGGATCCGACGGAACAGGACCTGTACCCGGACTGGGAGGAGGTCACTGAATGCCTGGTGGCAAGCCTGCGGCAGGCCGTGGGCAAGGACATTGACGATCCGCGGTTCATCGAGTTGACCGGCGAGCTTTCGCTGGCAAGCCCGAGGTTCGTGAAGCTCTGGGCCAAACACGACGTAAAGGGCAGGACGGGCGGTTCCCTCCGCCTGAACCACCCGCAGGTTGGAGAGCTGACTCTGAACCGGGAACGGCTGGAGGTGGGCGGGGCGGACGGAATCACGCTGGTGGTCTTCCACCCGGAACAGGGGACGGACGACTCCGGGAAGCTGGCGCTGCTGGCATCGGCCCACCTCCCAGCCGCCGGGGAGTCGCAGTGGGCGGACTCCAGGGTCTCCCGGCGCCCTGAGTCCTACCTCGCAGGGTCGCAGGAGCCCACGGTCTGATCCGGGGCCCGGGAACGGGGGATGGGCTGCTCCCAGCCCCTGTTAGCGGTGATGCAGGTGGGGTCCCATTCGGGAACAGGCGTTACGGCGGCTGGGAATCCGTGCGCCGGTTCCTGAGCGCAGTCCGCGTAGGCTGGAGGGGTGCGTAAAGAAACCCTGTGGGAAGCAAAGAAGCGGCAGAACCCGGACCACTCAGCCTGGTACATCCAGCGCTTCGAGCAGATGCGGGAAGACGGAGCTGACCTGGCCGGCGAAGCGCGGCTGGTGGACGCAATGCTTCCTCGTGGCTCACGGATCCTCGATGCAGGCTGCGGTCCGGGACGTGTGGGTGGCGAGCTTGCCCGCCGCGGGCACAGCGTCGTCGGCGTTGATGTTGACCCGGAACTGATTGCGGCCGCGCAGAAGGACTTCCCGGACCTTCCCTGGTTCACCATGGACCTGACCGAACTGGACCTGCCCGCCGAGGGTATTGCCGAGCCGTTCGACCTGATTGTCAGCGCCGGCAACGTGATGGCGTTCCTGGCTCCCGGAACCGCGCCGGATGCCCTGGAAAGGATGAAGCAGCATCTGGCGCCGGGCGGGCGAATCGTCGTCGGCTTCGGCGCAGGCCGCGGTTACGACTTCGGGACCTTCTTTGAGGATGCCTCCTCCGTGGGGCTGACTGTCGAGCAGAAGTTCTCCACCTGGGACCTGCGTCCGTTTGACGTCGAGTCGGACTTCCTGGTTGCCGTTCTGGGCCGCCGCTAACCTCGGCGTCCTAGCCTGCCGCTAGCCTCGGCGTCCGCCGGCGCCGAAGTTCGATGTGGGGTGGAAGTCACGCGGGCGGCGCATCCTTCGGGGAGATAACGCTCTTTTGGGGCCCGCTGCCACATCCTGCGTTCGGATGGCGCTGCTTTGGGCGCGTCGAAGGGACGTTATCTCCCCGAAGGATTTAGCAGGGTGCTTTTGAGCGACCCGAAGTCTCGAGAGATGCGGCAGGGTATCTCTCAGCGACCCGAACTCCCCGATGCATGCGCCGCACGGGGTGCAGTGCCCGCCGTGCCTGCCCAGCCCCGGCGTCTCCGCCTGCCGCGCCTGCGAGGCCCCCGCGTCTGCCGAGCCTGCTCCGCCCCGCCGCGCCTGCGACCCCCTGCGACGCCCAACCCCAACGCCCCCGCGCCCCACTCGCGCCGCCCCACCCAGCTACCCTCCCCGCGGCACCCACCGACGGACCCAATGTCCCCACCGGTCACACGAGTTTGGACGCGAACCATTGTCCACAGCCACACCCCTCTCTACAGTCATAGGATGTCCAACGTTGGATTACATGCCATGGAGTGATCCGGGGCGGATCCGGTGGCGGACTGGTCCTGCCGCCGCCCGGCAGCGGGCCGGCCGCCGGCGGGTCCACTGCCGGCTCTTGAAAGGACCGAGATGTCCCGATCACCCCTGCTTCGAAGGCCCGGCCGCCTAGCCGCTGCTGCGCTCGCCGCCGGCGTCGCGCTGTGCAGCCTTCTGGTTGCCGGTCCGGCAGCCGCCGCGCCTACCGATCCACCCGGAACCTTTAGCGAGCAGAACCTCGGTGCCACAGTGGTGAGCCCGTTCGCCGCCTACCGCATTCCGGCCCTGAGCTACCTCGGCAACGGCGTCGTTGTTGCCGCCTGGGACGGCCGGCCCAACAACGCCGCTGATTCGCCTAACCCAAACTCGATCGTCATGCGCCGCAGCACCGACGGCGGAGCCACATGGGACGCACAGCGCACCATCCTGGCCGGGAACCTGGACACGGCCAACAACGGAGCAGGCAAGTTCGGCTACAGCGATCCCAGCTTCGTGTACGACGCCGAGACCGGGAAGCTGTTCCTGTTCTCCGTCTATTCCAAGAACGCGGGGTATGCCAGCAGCACCTTCGGCAACGATGACGCGAACCGGAACATCATCAGCGCGCAAGTCTCCGAATCCAGCGACGGCGGACTCTCCTGGGGTGCGCCACGGCTGATCACCAGCATCGTCAAACCCGGAAGCAGCACCACGAACCCGCAGCCCGGAGACGTTCGCAGCATGTTCGCCAGCTCTGGAGAGGGCATCCAGCTGCGCTACGGGCCCCACGCCGGACGGCTCATCCAGCAATTCGCCGGGGACGTGCGGCAGGCGGACGGAACCAACGCCATCCAGGCCTACAGCGTGTACTCCGATGATCACGGAGCCACCTGGATCAAGGGCGCCAACGTGGGCACCCGGATGGACGAGAACAAGACAGTGGAACTCTCCGACGGCCGGGTGATGCTCAACTCCCGCTCCAACAACGCCGCGGACAACGCCCGCAAGGTGGCGATATCCACCGACGGCGGCGCCTCGTACGGGCCCGTCACCCTGGACACGGCGCTGACTGATCCTGCCAACAACGCGGCGATCGCCCGGCTCTTCCCGGACGCTCCTGCCGGCAGCGCCGACGCGAAGAAGCTGATCTTCACCAACGCCAATAATCCGGACAGCAGGCAAAACGTTTCCGCCCGGGTTTCCTGTGACGACGGCGCCACCTGGGGAGTGCCGCGGACCATCCGATCCGGTTTCTCCGCATATTCGACAGTCACCCGGCTGGAAAGCGGGCAGATCGGCGTGCTGTACGAATCCAGCTACAGCAACGGCATCATGTTCGCGAAGTTCAGCGACAGCTGGCTGAACAGCTGCACGCCGCCCCCGGCGCCCAGCACCACCACCGTTGCCGGTGTGAGCATTTCCGGTACCCGCACGGACACCTCGCGCGACCTTGCCGCCAATCCCTACACCGCGGGCCAGAGCGTCAGCTACAGTTTCACTGTCAGGAACAACAATGCAGGGACGGTTACCGTGACGCCGACGGCGGGTAACTTCGCACCGCTTACCGCCCCGGGAACGGGCAACTGCCGTTACCTCTCCCTGGCCCCGGGCGCTTCCTACGTGTGCACTGCTCCGGCGCACACGGTTACCGCCGAGGAAGTGGCGCAGGGGTACTTCGTTCCGGACACCACGTGGGCGATCTCCGGAGCGGCTTCGGGCACCGATAAGGTGTTGGGCTATCCGGTAGCCCTGAAGAGCGGCATCCAGGCTCCTGCGGGCTCCCTCGCCGGAGTCAGCATCACCGGCAGCCGGGACGACGCCGCGCGCAACGTCGTTTCGGACCCCTACTCCGCGGGCGAGACGGTCTCGTACCGGTTCGACGTTAGTAACACCGGGCCGGCCACCGCAGCGGTGGTCCCCACTTCCGGCAACTTCAGTCCGTTTGTTCCTCCGGGAACGGGTAACTGCCGCTACTCGGCGCTCCCGGCAGGGGCCGGTTACAACTGCACCACGCCGCGTTACACGGTCACTGCCGTCGACGTCGCCAGGGGATACTTCGTCCCGGACACAGCCTGGAACGTCTCCGGTGCGTCCAGCGCCGCGGGCCGGGTGCTGGGCGAAGCCGTGCGCCTGAAGTAAGGCACGGAAAAACCATGGGCCGCCGGTTCCGCAGCTGCGGAACCGGCGGCCCATGGCCTTCCGAAGAGCACGTCCCGGCCCCCCTTGCCGAACGGAATCCCCCTCATCGAGAGGTCAATTAGGGCTCCTTTGGCGCCTCATACGAGCCGTAACTGGCCTCGCGACGGGAGGCGGGAGCGGGAGCCGGAGGAACCGGGGGCACGACTGCGCCGTGCCCGGGATCCGTCTTCGCGGAAGGAACGTCGTCCTCCTTCAGCTGCCGGACCTCGGACTTGAAGATCCGCAGGGACTGGCCGACGCTGCGCGCCAGGCCGGGAAGCTTGGGAGCGCCGAAGAGAAGAATCGCAATGACGATGATGATGACAATGTGCCAGCCTTCAAGCCTCATGAGCAGGTGCCTTTCGTAGCGGTGGTCAGCAGAGTATCGGTGGTTGTGCCGTGCAGCGCCCGGGCCAGGGCGCGGTTCCGGTCCAGCAGGCACCGGGCGCCCACAAAAGATTCCGGGCAGTTCAGTTCGAAGCCGTGATAGGCCCCGGGATAGACATGCAGTTCCGTGGGAACGCCGGCCTGCATCAGCTTCGCCGCGAACGCGATGTCCTCGTCACGGAACAGATCCAGCTCCGCGGTCTGGAGCAGCACCGGGGGCAGCCCCGCAACATCTTCGGCCAGCGCGGGTGCCGCGTAAGGCGGCACCGGAGCAGCACCGGCCAGGTAGCAGCTCCACGCGAACTCACTGTGGGCGCGGTTCCAGGTGGGAATGCTGCTAAATTCCCGGGCGGACGCGGAGCTGTGCGTGGGATCCAGCATGGGGTACATCAGGTAGAGGAACGCCAGGGGCAGCCGGTCCTGGTCCCGGTTGAGCAGCGCCAGACCGGCGGCCAGTCCGCCGCCCGCGCTGGAACCGCCGACGGCGATGCGCCCGGGGTCAACGTTCAGCTCCCCGGCGGCGGTGAACAGCCAGCGCAGTCCGGCGAGCACGTCCTGCAGCGGCGCCGGATACGGATGCTCCGGGGCAAGCCGGTAATCCGCCGCCACGACCACAGCCCCGACGCGCACGCTCAGCTCCGCGCAGTAGGCCGTATCCAGCTCGGCGCTGCCGGCGATCATCCCGCCGCCGTGGATCCAGTAAACGGCAGGGTGCGGGCCGGGACCGGAGGGCGTAAAGACGCGGAGCGGCACGCCGTTGGCTGCATAGTCCCGGATGCGCACTCCCGGATCAACGACGGCGGCGGCCGGCGCCTCTGCCTGCTCCCGGAAGCCTGCCAGTTCGGCCAGGGACACCGGGGGTGGATGTTCCTCGGAAAACGCGAGCCCGGCCAGCAGCTCCGGATCCACCCGCTCCCGGAAGGACCCTACGGCCCGGAAGGACGTCACGGTGCCAGCGCGTCCGCGAACCAGCCGGTGATGGTCGCCGGATGCGTAATGGCAGTGCCCACCACGACGGCGAACGCTCCGGCGTCCAGCGCGGCCCGGCCTTGTGCCGGGGTGTGGATGCGGCCCTCGGCGATCAGCGGCAGGCCGAGGTCAAGGGCAGCAATCTCCGCCAGGAGTTCAAGATCCGGACCGTCGGTCTTCGGCCGCTCGCCCGTGTAGCCGGCGAGTGTGGTGCCGATAATGTCCGCACCCGCCTCGGCGGCAGCAACGGCGTCGGCGGCTGATCCGCAGTCCGCCATGACCAGCGCGTTGGAGCCTTCGTGGACGCCGGCGATGGTCTGGGCCAGGGACAGTCCATCCGGACGTTCACGGCGGGTACCGTCCAGAGCCACGATGTGGGCCCCGGCTCCGGCGCAGGCAAGGGCGTGGTGCAGCGTAGGGGTGATGAAGACGCCGTCGTGCCCGTCCTTCCAGAGGCCAATGACGGGAACCTCGACGGCGGAACGCACCCGGGCGATGTCGCTGAGTCCCTGCACCCGGACGGCAGCGGCACCGCCAATCACGGCGGACTGGGCCACCTGTGCGGTGGTCTGCGGATCCCGCATCGGCTCGCCGGGGTAGGCCTGGCAGGAAACGATCAGGGAGTAACGGAGGGTTTGGAGATTAAGCATGGGAGCCTTCGGTAGCGGGAATGAGCGTCAGGGCCCGGCGGGCGGCGCCGCGGATGGCGGCCGTCTCGCCCAGCTGGGCGGGCACGATCAGCAGGTCCGCGAGCGGGGGCAGCAGCTCGGCGCGGGCCTGGGTTTCCATCGTGTTCCACCAGAGCGGACCGGCGAAGGCCAGGCCGCCGCCCACCACCACAATGTGCGGATCAAGGACGTTGGCCAGCCCGCCGATCGCCGAGCCGGCCGCTGCGGCACCGCGGTGCAGTGCCTTCGCGGCTACGGGGTCGCCGTCGGCTGCCAGCGCATAGACGCCGCGGGTATCCGCCGCCGTGCTGCCGCCCAGCCGGGTGTAGAGCGCGAAGATGCCCGGCCCGGAGGCGACGGCCTCCACATGCCCTGCGCCGCCGCAGCTGCAGGGCACCGGCTGCCCGGACTCGACGGCGAACGGCGAGGCGAGGTGCCCGGTGTGTCCGGCGGCGAAGGATGCGCCTTCCAGCGGCTGTCCGTTCAGCACGTAGCTGCCGCCAACGCCGGTGCCCATGCCCAGGAAGAGGACACTCGGAACACCGGCACCGGCGCCGAGCCAGCTTTCGCCCAGGGCATGCGCGTGGACGTCGTTCAGTGCCGTGCAGCGCAGCCCGGTGCGGGCCGAGAGTTCTGCGGTCAGCGCGGTTCCGGCCCAGCCGCGGATCGAGTCCGTGGCTGACAGTACGACGCCGCGGGCGGAGTCGATCACGCCGGCCGAGCCGATGCCCAGGGCGTCCACCTGCAGGCCCCGGCTTTCGGCCTCGGCCAGCAGGGATGCGGCCAGCTTGGCGGCGGCCCGCAGGACGCTGTCCGCGCCGGCCTGCGCCGGAGTCGGGACCGCGGCGGAGAACACCACGTTCCCGCCGGCGTCGACAATCCCGCCCGCCGTCTTGGTGCCGCCCAGGTCGATGCCGAGAACATGCCGCATGGGAATCAGAGCAGTCCGCTGCGTTCGAGGATGCCGCGGATGGCGGCGGTCTCGGCGTCGTTCAGGGCGGTCATCGGTGCGGACATCACGTTGGTGTCGATGACGCCGAGCAGCATCAGCGCGGTCTTGAACGCGCCCAGGCCTGCCGCGCCGGGGGAGACCCGGCCGGGGGTGGGTGTGTAGACGATGTCGAAGAGGCCGGCGAGCCGGTCCTGGACGCGGGCGGCTTCGGCGAAGTCGCCGGCCTTTGCCGCGGAGTACAGTGCGGCGTAGCCGGCCGGATCCACGTTGCCCAGGCCCGGCACCACACCGGCGGCGCCGCCCAGCAGCGCGCCGTCCACCACAACCTCATGCCCGGTAAACACGGCGAAGTCCGGCAGGCCGCGGGTGGCCAGCAGCAGCTGGCGGAAGGACACGTCGTCGCCGGAGGAGTCCTTCACGCCGGCCAGCACCCCGTCCTGGGCCAGCTGGACCAGCAGCGGCAGCGGAAGCTTGAAGTGGGTGCGGACGGGCACGTCGTACGCGAACAGCGGAACGTCCAGCGCGGCGTGCAGGGACCGGAAGTGGGTGTCCGTCTCGGCGATGTCCGAGATGGCGTAGAACTGCGACGTCGCCACGATGGCATCCGCGCCGAGGCCCACCAGGCGGCGGGCCTCCTCGACGGTGCGTGCAGTGGTCTGTTCGCAGGCGCCGGCGATGATGGGCACCTCGCCGGCGTTGACGCCGGCGACCGTGCGGATCACCGTGTCCCGCTCGGCGTTGGTCAGGTAGGGGACCTCACCGGAGGACCCGAGGATGAAAAGCCCGGTGACACCGCCGTCGAGCAGGTATTTGGTGAGCTTCTCCAGCGACGCCGTGTCAACGGCACCGTCCGCCGTGCGGGGCGTGACGACGGGCGGGATGACGCCGTGGAAGCTGGGCTTTGATGCGTGTGACAAGTGGTTCTCCAGTGCTTGGTTCTAGTTCTAGACGTGCAAAAGGCTGGGAGCCGCGCCGAGCAGGCTCTTGGTGTAGTCATTGGTGGGCCGGTCGAAGACCTCGGCGGCCGGGCCCTCTTCGACGATCCGTCCGTAGTACATGACGCAGATGCGGTCGGAGACGTAGCGGACGGTCTGGATGTCATGGGAGATGAAAACCATGCCCAGGTTCAGTTCCCGCTTGAGGTCTGAGAGCAGGTTCAGGACCTGCGCGCGGACTGAAACGTCCAGCGCCGACGTCGGTTCATCGGCCACGATCACGGACGGATCCAGGGCCAGGGCCCGGGCGATCGCGACGCGCTGCCGCTGCCCGCCGGACACCTGGTGCGGGGTAACCTCCGCGGCGGACTGCGGCAGCCCGACCAGGCTGAGCAGCTCCTTTATCCGGGCCGCGCGGGAGGCCTGGGTGCCGATGCCGTGGACCTGCAGCGGATCGGTGAGGATGTCCTGGATGGTCATGCGCGGGTTCAGGGCGGTGGCCGGGTCCTGGAAGACGACGCCGACGGCGCGGCCGAAGGTTTTCTTCGAGGAGGAGGCCCGTGTGCTGACCTTTTGCCCGTGGAAGAGCACCTCACCGGCGGTGGGTTCCTGCAGTCCCACCAGCACGGAGGCCAGCGTGGACTTGCCGCAGCCGGACTCGCCGACGATTCCCACGGTTTCGCCGCGGCGGACGGTGAAGTCCACGCCGTCCACGGCCTTGACGATGTTGGGCCGGAACAGGGAGCCGGTGCGGGCCCGGTGGTGGACCTTGATGCCCTTCAGTTCCAGGACGGGGGTGGTGCCGGTTTCCGTGCTCATGCTTCCTGCCTTGTGCTCGCGCCGGTTTCAACGAGGTCTGCGCCCGTCTCGTGGCTGGCCCAGTAGTGCGTGCTGTCCCCAACCTGGACGAACTCGAGGACCTGGTTGGGATCGGCGTCGGGGCGCAGGGACCGCTCGGCGAACCGGTCTCCGGAGGCGAAGTCCCGGGGAGAGGGGACGGTGCCCTGGATCTGGTGCAGGCGGTCCGCCCCGGCCTCGATGGAGAGCACCGCGCCGAGCAGGCCGCGGGTGTATTCGTGCCGGGGATCCTGCAGCAGGTCCGAAACGTCGCCGGATTCAACCACCTGCCCGGCGTACATCACCGTGACACGGTGCGCCAGGGATGCCACCAGGGCCAGGTCGTGGCTGACGAACACCATGGCGAAGCCGAGCTGTTCGCGCAGCTCGTTCAGCAGGTCCACCACCTGTTTCTGCACGGTCACGTCCAGCGCCGTCGTCGGTTCGTCCGCCACCACGATCTTCGGTGAGCGGGAGAGCGCCATGGCGATCAGCACGCGCTGGCGCTGGCCGCCGGAGAGCTCGTGGGGGTAGCTCTTGAGCGTGCGGTCCGGGTCCAGCTTCACCAGTTCCAGCAGCTCGCGCGGGCTCTTGCGGCCGCCGCGCCGGGTCAGCTGGGCCATCTGGTCCTTGATCAGCATGGACGGGTTCAGCGAGCTGAGCGCGTCCTGGTAGACCATGGCGATCTGCTCCCCGCGCAGCCCCTTGTAGAGCCGGTCGCGTTCCTTCGGATCATTGGTGAGCAGTTCCTTACCGTTGAACCGGATGGACCCGGTCAGCTGCGCGGTACGCGGGAGCAGTCCCATGATGGCCAGGGAGGTGATGGATTTGCCGCAGCCGGATTCACCGACCAGGCCCATGGTTTCGCCCTCACGGACGGTGAAGCTCACCCGGTCCACGATGGCCGTGTCCCCGTAGCGTTCCGGGAAGCGGATGGATAGATCCTTCACTTCCAGGATCACCGGGGCATCGGCAGCGACGGCCGGCAGGCGGTCGGTGCGGGTAGCCTCGACGGCGGCAAGCCGGTCCAGCTCTACGGCCAGGGCCTCGAGCGAGCCGGGTTTGTGGACGTTCGCGCCCACGGAGGGGGCATCGGCGGTCTCCGGTGCACCGCCGTCGTGCTCGGTCAGCGACGTGCCGGCAGCGTCCAGGGCGGACGGCTGTGCGGCGGTGGCCACGGCACCGACGGCGGCGGGGGCCTGCCGGCGCGGCTTGCGGCTGCGCGGGTTGACCATGGCATCCGTGAGCCCTTCGGCCAGGATGTTCAGGGCCAGCACGGTCAGCAGGATGGTGATGCCGCCGAACGTGGTGGGCCACCAGGCGCCGCTGAAGACCACGTTGCGCCCGTCCGCCATGACGTTGCCCCAGGAGGCCGCGGGCTGCTGCACGCCGGCTCCCAGGAAGGAGAGCGATGCCTCAAGGATAATCGCGTCGGCAACCATGACGGTCGCGAAGACCAGCACCGGGGCGGCGCAGTTCCGGGCAATGTGCTTGAGCAGGATGTAGGTGCGGCCGGCGCCGATCACACGTTCGGCGCGGACGTAGTCTTCGCCGTACTGGGCCAGCACGTTCGCGCGGACCACACGGGCCAGCTGCGGGGTGTAGACAATGGCGATCGCGAGGATGAGCACCGGGACGGTGGAACCGAACAGGTTCAGCGAGTGGTCCCGCAGCGCGAACAGCAGCGCAGCGGCCAGCGCGATGCCCGGGAAGGCCATCAGGATGTCCAGGATGCGCATGACCGTCTCACTGACGGCCTTGCGGGAGGTGGCGGCGATGGCGCCCAGGATGGAACCGAGGATCAGGGCCAGGGCGACGGCGCCGAGGCCGATCGAGATGGAGACGCGGGCGCCGTAAAGCATGCGGGAGAACACGTCATAGCTGGACCCGTCCGTGCCGAAGAGGTGTTCGCCGCCGGGCGGGAGCACCGGGGCGCTGGATTCGTTCTCTCCAAACGGTGCGAAGAAGGGGCCGAAAACGGCCACCAGGACAATGAACGCCAGGAAACCCAGCGCGAGTTTGGAGCTGAGGTTCAGCGCAGTGAAGCGGGCTCCGGTATTGCTGAGCCGTTCGGCCAGGGAGTTGCGCATGGTTACACCGTCCGGATTCGGGGGTTGATGGCCAGGTAGAGCAGGTCAACAACGATGTTGACGAGGACAAAGGCGACGGCGATGGTGAGCACCGCGCCCTGCACGAGGTTGGTGTCCGACGTCGTCAGGCCCACCACAATGAGGTCTCCCATGCCGTTGAGGCTGAAGATTTTTTCGATGACGACGGCGCCGCCGAGCAGGTAGCCCACGCGGAGCCCCAGCACGGTGACGGGGGTGACGAGCGCGTTGCGCAGCACGTTTCGGGCTACCACGGTGCGGTAGGGGACGCCGTTGCCGATGGCGGTACGGACGTAGTCACGGTCCAGTTCCTCCACCATGGAGGTGCGCACCACGCGGATCAGGGACGCGGAGACCGGGATGCCCAGGGCCAGGGCCGGCAGGGCCATTGAATAGAGCCAGCCGACGAAGCCGTACTGGTCTGCCCAGGCGAGGCCGCCGGTGGGGAAGATCGAGCCTTCGGGAAGGGCAAACCACTGGATCAGCAGGATGGCCAGCCAGAAGGAGGGGGTGGCGATCGCGGCGATGGAGAAGATGCGGATAACCTGGTCCGGCCAGCGGTCGCGGTACAGGGCCGCGGTGATGCCGAGCGTCAGGGCCAGCACCACGGCGAGCAGGATGCCCAGGAAGGTCAGCTGCAGGGTGACCGGGAACGCGGTGGCAATCTTGGTGGCCACGGATTCCTCAGGCGGGTTGGTCACGCCGAAGTCCAGCCGGAGAACACCGCCGAGATAGCGGAAGAACTGGACCAGCAGGGAGTCATTCAGGCCGCGTTCCTCACGCCAGGCCTCCTTGGCATCTTCGCTGGCGTTCTCGCCCAGGACGGCGGTGGCGCGGTCTGCGGGAATCACGGACAGCACCAGGAAGACCATGACGGTGACGCCCAGGAGCATGATCGGCAGGACAGCAAGCCGGCGCCCTAGCAGGCGGATAAACATTGTCACTCAAGTACTCCAATGCGGGGGAATAAAGCAGGCGGGGCGCCCGGGAGCGCCCCGCCGAGTGCGAGCTGTTTCCAGCAGTTACTTGCGGCCGACGCCGACGAAGGAGACGCCGGTGGTGGGCAGCGGCGCGAAGCCGTCCAGTGCATTGGCATCCCATGCGGTGGGCAGCTTGCGGTGGAACAGCGGGTAGAGCGGGACTTCTTCGGAGACGATGTCCACCACGTCGGCGTGGATGGCCTTGGCCTTGTCCTCGTCCAGCTTTACGGCCTCGTCCAGCTTGGCCTGCACGTCTGCGTACTCCGGTGTGGTGTTCCAGCCGGCGCGGTTTTCCATCCAGGTGGCTCCGCGGTAGAACCAGCTGAGCAGGATGTCACCGTCATTGCCGAAGACCGAGGGATCGCCCGGGGCGCAGAGGACGTCGAAGTTCTTGCCGCCCACCTTTTCCGGAGCATAGACGGCTGCGGACTGCAGGATCTCCAGCGTGGTGGTGACGCCGATTGCGTCCCAGTACTCCTTGATCAGCGGGACCACGCGGGTCACCCAGCCGGTGTCGGTAGAGGTGAGGGTGACGGTGATGTTCTCCATCCCGGCTTCCTTCAGCAGCGACTTGGCCTTCTCGGCGTCGTAGCCGTAAACGGCGGCGGCTTCGCTGTAGGACGGGTGGCCCTTCTGGAAGTAGGAGGTGGCCGCGGTGGCGTTGCCCAGCAGCGCCTTGGTGATTACGGCATCGGTGTCGATTGCGTAGTGCAGGGCCTGGCGGACGCGCTTGTCCGTGAACTTGGCGCAGTTGAACATCAGGAACAGCAGGCCGAAGGACTGGACGGATTCAACCTCAACCTTGGTGGCCAGCTGGTCCACGTCCAGGTAGGGCACGTCCTCGATGGCCTGGGCGCGGGACGGAACCGCGGCAACGCGGGCGGCCGGGTCGGCCAGCAGCAGCCAGGTCATGTCCGCGACCCGTGCCGGGTACTTGCCGTTGTAGTCATCGAACTTCTTGAAGACGATGCGGTCTTCCTTCACGGCAGAGACCAGGCTGTAGGGGCCGGAACCGACGGGCTTCAGGTCGAAGCCGGCGGGATCTGCCGTGACGACGGACTTCGGCACAATCTTGATGACGGAGATGCGAGGGCTGAAGCCGGGGAAGGGGTACTTGAGCTTGAACTCCACGGTTGACTCGTCCTTGGCGGTGACGGAGTCGATGAAGGGGATGAAGCCGGCGAACAGGGACTTGTTCGCCGGATCCAGCACACGCTCGAAGGAGAACACCACGTCTTCGGTGGTGACCGGATTCCCGTTGTGGAACTTCGCGCCGTCGCGGAGCTTCACTTCCCAGGTGGTGTCATCGATCTTCGAGGGCTCCGCCGCAGCCAGCGCGAGGTACGGTTCGCGGGTAGCGGGGTGGAGCTCGGTCAGGCCCTCGAAGATGTGCAGGTTTGCCGCCTGCGGCGTTGCGCCGGTTGAAATCATCGGGTCGAAGCCGGTGGAGAGCTGGTAGGAGATACCTGCCTCGATGGAGCCTGTGCCCTCGGCTGCGGCAGCGCTGCCGGCCGGGGCGGGGCTGCCGCCGGGACTGCAGGCGGAAATCGAGCCTGCGAAAGCGGCAGCGGCACCCATGACGCCAGCCAGCTTGAGGAAATTGCGGCGGCTTGAATCGTTCAGCAGGCCGCTGGTTTCAAGAGAATTGTTCATCTGTTGCCTCGCCATCCATGTCACTTATCGGACGTAGGATGTCCGATGCTTGTTCCGAGAACTGTAAGGTTCCTCACATGGGAACGTCAAGCGAATACCTGACACTCATTCCGAAGGGATGTCCTAAAGATAGGACATCCTATAACCTGTGGTGCTATCGGCTAAGTTGTATCCCATAGCCCGTCCATTCGCCGTCCGAGGAGGACTAATGAGCCTGCCCCATGCTTCACTGCCGCCGGCGCGGTTCAGTGCCCAGAACCGATCCCGGGCCCTGCAGGCTGAAATCATGGAGCTCATCCTCGAGCGTGACCTGAAGGCCGGAGACGCGCTCCCCACGGAGGCCGAGCTGGCCGCAGCCCTGGGGATCGGACGCAACACCCTCCGCGAAGCACTCAAGGTGCTGCAGGCACTGGGTGTTGTGGAGATCCGGCACGGATTTGGAATGTTCGTTGCACCGGCCAACTTTGACGCACTGGCGGACGGCCTGACCTTCCGGGGGCGGCTGTCCCTGCGGCATGAGGGCAAGGAAGCACTCCAGCTCGTGGACGTGCGGCAGGCCCTGGAAGCGGGCCTCATCGGCGAAGCCATGGATCTCTGGACCCCTGAGCACCTGGCGGAAATCGAAGCCACCGTCCGGGAAATGGAAACCGCGGCAGCCGGCGGAAACACGTTCACCGAGGTGGATGAGCGTTTCCACTACCAGCTCTTCGAACCCCTGGGCAACGAACTGCTCTCCAACCTGATGTCTGTCTTCTGGCAGGTCTACCGCAAGATCCACCTGGAGCTGGGCGGAGATCCGCTGGTCAATCTGGAGGAGAATGCCGCAGTGCACCGCGGCATCCTGGAAGCGGTCAAGGCGGGGGACAAGGAACTGGCTTCCGAGCGTCTCCGCCGGCACTTTGACGGCATCCGGGCACAGCTGGCAAAGCTGCGTGAGGCATGAGGGCCGGCACCATGAACCGTTCCGCCGCTCCGCTGGTACGGGAACTGCAGCCCGGGGAAATCGGCCCGGCCGCTGCAGGACTGGTACTGGATGCGCTGGCCGCGCGCCGGGATCCGGTCATTGGCGTAGCCACCGGCTCATCGCCCTCTCCGCTCTACGCCGCGCTGTCCGCCAGCGGCGCAGACTTTAGCCGTGCCGCCTGGTTTGCCCTGGATGAGTACGTGGGCCTGCCCGCCGGCCATCCACAGAGCTACGCCGAGGTACTGCGCCGCGAGATCATCGAACCGCTCGGGCTGGACCCGCAGGCCGTGCATCTTCCGGATCCGCACCGGGAGGACCTCCAGAAGGCCTGTGACGAGTACGAGCGCAGCATTGCGGCAGCCGGGGGAATCGACCTGCAGATCCTGGGCATTGGCCGCAACGGGCACCTCGCGTTCAATGAACCCGGCGGGGCACTGGACTCGCGCACCCGGGTCGAGATCCTTACCGAGGACACCCGCCGTGCCAACCAGCGGTTCTTCGACTCCCTGGACAGTGTGCCGACCCGCTGCCTGACGCAGGGACTGGGCACCATCCTTGACGCGGGGCAGCTGCTGCTTATCGCCCGGGGCCAAGACAAGGCCGAGGCCCTGCGCGCAGCACTGCGGGGACCCGTGAGCCCGGAGTGCCCCGCGTCCGTCCTGCAGCTGCATGGCCGGGTCACTGTCCTGGCCGACCCCGCAGCCGCGTCCCTCCTCTAGCAAAAGGCCATCCCCATGACGGACACGAGTCCTGCCCCGTCCTCCACCGGACGTCCGCGCCTCGTCCTGCGCGGTGCCGCCGTCCTTGAGACGCTGCTGCCGGACGCGGCAGTGGTGGTCGACGGCGGCGTGGTCACCTACGCCGGTCCGTCCAGCGGCCTGACACCCACACCTGATGACGGCGTCGTTGACCTCGCCGCCGGAGAGGTGATGGTTCCGGGCCTGGTGGACCTGCACTGCCACGGAGCCTACGGCGTCGACTTTTCCCGTGCTGATGCCTCCTCGATCCGCGAGGCTGTAGCCGGACTGCACCGTGCCGGGAGCACCACCGTCATGGCGAGCCTGGTCACCGACAAACCGGAAGTCCTGCTGCGGCAGATGTCGGTGCTGGCCGGGCTGGCCGAGGACGGCCACATAGCGGGCATCCACCTGGAAGGTCCGTTCCTCTCCGAAGTCCGCTGCGGGGCCCAGGACCCGCGCTGGCTGCTGGCGCCGGACCTGGAACTCGCGCAGGAGCTCATCGACGCCGGACGCGGCTGGCTGCGCACCATGACCTATGCACCGGAGCTTCCGGGAGCTGCCGCGCTGGTGGAGCTGCTGGCCGGGAACGGGGTGACCCCCTCCCTGGGACATACCGCGTGCACAGCGGAACAGGCGCACGAATCTTTGGGCAGGGCGAGGCAGCTGATGGCGGCAGCCGGGCCATCCGGTGGCCGGCCCACCGTCACCCATCTGTTCAACGGCATGGATCCGATCCACCACCGTGCGCCGGGAGCTGCTTCGGCCTGCCTGCGCGCCGCGGAGGCGGGCCATGCCGCCGTCGAGCTCATTGCCGATAACGCGCACCTGGACGCCTACATGGTGGCAACCATGTTTGATCTGCTCGGAGCCGGAAACATTGCCCTAGTCACCGATTCGATGGCTGCGGCGGGTCTGGCTGACGGCCAGTACCGGCTGGGGCCTGCCGAAGTCCTCGTCCAGGGCGGGATCGCCCGCCTGATGACCACCGGATCGATTGCCGGCGGCACCGCGGCCATGGCGGACCTTGTCCGGAATGCCGTGGGGGCCGGGGTTTCCCTGGCTGATGCCGTGACCTCCGCATCGGCCGTGCCGGCCGGAGTGCTGGGCCGCGGGCAGGAGCTGGGCTCACTGCTTCCCGGAGCCTTCGCTGATCTCCTGGTGCTGGACGAGGCCCTGGTGCCTGTCCGGGTGATGCGCCGGGGCAGCTGGCTTTAGCTGCCGTGCCTTCCCGGGCGGCTAGCTCAGCCGCTCGGTGAGGCGGACGGTGACCGTGTCTCCGATGTCCTTGCCCAGCTTCTTGCGCAGCTTGGCGCTGATGGAAAGCATGTGGCCGCCCTGGCCGGTGGGCATCAGCCCGCCGCGGATCGGTTCCTCATCCACGGTCGCTGCCACCTTCACGGTCTTTCCGGTCCCGAAGAACTCCGCGGATCCCGGCATTTCAACACAGGACCAGACATCACCTTTGACCTTCACCCCAATCGGGGCGGTGAAGGTGTGGTCTAGCGGGCCCGGGACTGTCGCCATGCGTGATCTCCTGTTCAGGGCCGGCGTCGCTGCCGGTCCGTTCACCCTATCCGTTTCGGGAATGGAGAGGAACGGTGTGCCGGGTTAACGCCGGCGGCCCGAAGGGGTGCCTAAAGCACCAGCCTGCCGGGCCGCCGTCGTACGTTTTGCTACTTCTTCGCCGGAACCAGTTCCGGGTGGTGGACGGCTGCGACCTGCGGGTGGGCGCGGAGCCAGCCCTTCAGGACGTTGGCGCCGTAGGAGGCCAGCATCGGGTTCTGCGGATCATCGGAGATGCCGCGGGACTCAGCGGCCAGGGCCGGAGGAAGCTGCACCGGATCGATGACCGAATCCAGGCGCGGGGACCAGAAGAACGGGATGGCGTAGCGGTCCACGCCGGGCGGCGGAGCCTGCACCCGGTGGATGGTTGCGGAGAGGTAGCCCTGGGTGGCAACTTCGAGCATCTCGCCCAGGTTGACCACCAGTGCGCCGGGGATCGGCTCAACCGGGAGCCATTCGTCGGACTCGTGCGGCTTGACCTCCAGGCCGCCCACCTCGTCCTGCAGCAGCAAAGTGACAAAACCGTAGTCGGCGTGGGAGCCAACACCCTGGGTGCCGGCTTCCTTTACGACGCCGCCAACGTAGTGGATGAGCTTGGCCATCCAGGCGGGGGTGCCTTCGAACGGCTCGGCGAAGTGGTCCTCCGGCAGCTCCAGGGACACGGAGATCGCGGCGAGGAGTTCGGCGCCTACCTCGCTCATGAGTGCGGCCCACTCCATGGACGTCTCACGCAGTTCCGGCAGCACGGTGTCCGGGAAAAGGTTGGGTCCCTGCACCAGCCAGTACGGCTGGTCTGCGGGGTAATCCGTCACGGGTTCACGCTCGGGGCCGAAGTCGACCTGCTCGCGGGCGTCGGGACGGCCCTGGGTCAGCTCGGTGCCCAGGCGGGTGTAGCCGCGGAAGTGCGGTGACTTGCGGTTGTCCAGCTCCAGGCGGTCTTCGAGCGGGAGGTCGAAGAAGCGCTTGGTGACATCGAAAAGGTCCTTGACGCGTTCCTCGCCTGCACCGTAGCCGACCAGCTGGAAGAACCCGATCTTGTGGGTGGCTTCCCGCAGTTTGTCGATGAATTCGGTGTTGAAGGTGCCGTCCGCGTTGCGGGCCGTGCTGAGGTCCAGGACAGGGATCGATGTGGGGTTATCGCTCATTCCGGAAACGTAGCACCGGGGGCTGTCAACCCGGAACCAAATGTTACGCAACATAGCGTCATTCGGCTCTGACTAGGTATTTTGCCGTGTTGCTGGTGGGACAGGGCGTAATAAACGCGGTTTTCCCGTTGCCTGCGGGTCCTACAAAACGGCCGAGTCGTCCAAGGCCTCCCCGGCGGCCATCTGCGTCCACCGGCGCAGGAACGCCTCTCCGGCGTCGTCGTGGATGAGTTCTCCGGCGGTGAGCACCGGATACGGTTTGGCCGGCACGCCGTCGGCCGGGCGGACGTCCACATGCGCGACGTCGTAGCCCAGGGCATGGAGCTCATCGGCCATCGCGTAGTCGGTCCGGGAATCACCCACCGTCCGCCAGGTCCGCGGGACGGGAGTCCCGGCGTCCTGGAGAAGTGTCAGTGCGCGCCGGGCGCCGAGGTCCTTGCCGACGCCGAGGGCTTCGATATCAGTGGAGATGATGGTGGGGTCGATCCGGTAGTCGACCGAATCGTCGGAGTCGGGTGCGTGGTGGTCAAGGCGGCACACGCCCATGTCGAACCGGGACATCAGCTCCAGCGCATCGGCGTCGAACTCCTTCTGCTCGGCCAGGTAGTCCGCATTGGCCACGTCCACGTTCTGCTCCACGGAGACCATGGAGCGCTTGGTCTCATCGAAGAACATGTGCCCGGTGTACTTCTCTGCCACCAGGTCCCGGATTGCGGAGGCGTACGACGCCGGCAGTGCCAGTTCCCCGTCCACGCTCACCTCGCCGGCGCCGGACCCGGAAAAGGAAAACCAGACGCCGCCCTTCTCGCAGACCGCATGCAGCGTCACGTCCGCTGGCAGCCCGGCGGCAATCATGGGTTCCATGACCTGGGTGCGGATGAATTCGTCCGAGCGGCCGGTGTTGAACACCACCGGCCAGCCCGCCGCGGCAAGGGCAACCAGGTGGCCGATCACCGCGGCAGAGACGGTCCGGGTCAGCGGGGACGCCACCGGTCCGTCGACGTCGAGCAGCAGGCCAAAACGCGCAGAAGTCATGCTTAAGTATCCCCGGACCAGCGCGGAGACCATATCCGGCCCCGATCGGCGTAATCATGCGGCTGCTGCCGGGGAGTCCTGTTTCCTTGGATGCGGAACTTCTCTAGTCTGGTTGAGTGATCTTCAAAGCTGTTGGCGATGTGCGCCCCTACCCCGACCACGGATACGTAACACCCAAGGACTGGGCAGCGGTACCTCCCCGGCAGGTCCGGCTGGACGAACTGGTGACCACCAAGGCCACCCTGGACCTCGGCGCTCTGCTGGCCGAGGACTCGACCTTCTTTGGAGACCTTTTCCCGCACGTAGTGCAATGGAGGGGCACCATGTACCTGGAAGACGGACTGCACCGAGCGGTCAGGACAGCTTTGCACCAGCGGACCATACTGCACGCCCGCGTGCTGGTCATCGATGACTAACGAGCCCCCTCGAGGGCAGCGCAGGGACGCCGGGAGCGACCCCACCGAGTGGCACGGCCACCGGATTGTGACGGAGCAGGACCTGGGAGCCGTCTTCGATGAAGACGGCGATCCGGCCGCCGAACTCCGGGCCAGGCGCAAGCGCAAATTCCATGGCGTGGTGCTGGGCGCGCTGATTGGGCTGCTGGTCCTTGCGGCTGTGGTTGCCCAGGGCATCAGCGCCGGGTGGATCAACCTTCCCCGGTCGGAGGCCCGTCCGGCAGTGGAAACCGGGTGCCCGGCGGGACCGTACCTGTACCAGTCGCCGGAGACGGTGACGGTAAACGTCTACAACACAACCGCCACCCCCGGCCTGGCAGGCGAAGTGGCGGAGGCCCTCAAGAACCGCGGATTCTCCATCGGAGTGGTGGGCAACAGTACGGTGAACCGTGAAGGAATGACGGCCATCATCCTGTCCGGGCCCGACGGCGAGCCGGGAGCGTTCACGCTGCAGCAGCAGATCCCGGATACCCAGTACATCCAGGACGACCGGGACGATGCGTCCGTGGATGTTGTCATCGGATCCGGCTACAACAACCTGGTTCCGGTGGAGAAGGCCGAGGCCGCCGCACCCGGGCCGATCAGCTGCCCGTGGAAGAGCGGCCAGCCGTCCGAAGGCGCGGAAGCCGGGAGCTAGCCGGCTGAGGTAATCGGTTCGTGGCTGATCCCGAATCTTTGTGACTGCCTGCGTGTCAAAAACCGGGGGCTCTGCATGACCCGCGTCTAGAGTGGGGGTTGAGTGTCCTGCCGAGCCCGGGAGGTCTGTTGCGAAGCGACGACGGACGCAGCGTCCTTTCCCGTGTGGTGGGGATTCTGCGGTCTTTTGGAGAAGGAAACGAAGCCCTCAGCGCGAGTGAAATCAGCCGCCTGGCAGGGCTCCCCATGTCGACGTGCCATCGGATACTCTCTGCACTGGTGGAGCAGCGTTTGCTGGAAAAGAGCCCGGAGGGGCGCTACCACGTTGGGCTCGTCCTGTGGGAAATGGCGTCGTACGCGCCGCGGTCAGTCGGCGTGCAGCGTTTGGCCCTGCCCTTCATGCGTGACCTGTCAACGATCACCCAATACCCCGTCCATCTTGCAGTCCGGGAAGGGTCGGAGAGTGTATTCATCGAAAGGCTCGCGCCGGCAGATTCTCCGTTTGACCGGCCTCGGGTAGGAAGCCGGTACCCGCTCCACGTCACGTCCGTTGGGCTTGTTCTGCTTGCCAACGCGCCGGCTGCCGTCCAGGACGGCTTCCTCAGCGGCTCGCTGCGGACGTATACGCCGTTGACTGAGACGGACCCGGTCAGGCTCAGGAAAAGACTCGCCGGGATCCGCACCCAGGGATTTGCGGTCAGTGACCGGCAGGTCGTCCTGGATGCCATCTCTGTCGCGGCGCCCATCCGTGACTGGACCGGTGCCGTTGTGGCTGCCATCTCTGTGAACACCCCGCTGGGGCGGCTGCATGAGCAGTCCGCGGCGCACGCGGTCCAGACAGCGGCGCTCGGCATCACCCGGTCCTGGCAACAGTCCGTCAGTTCGTCATGAACGAACGCATAGTGACGCAGATCTCATTCAGCGGGAAGTGACTAGGGGCGTCTGCCAGGGGTTGAGAGAGTGTCTCCAACGGTTTTCCACCGAAAGAGGAGACAACGATGTTCCCCACGAATGCACAGACCCAACGTCCGCCCATCAACCGCCGGGGCTTCCTGACAGGCGCGCTGGGCGTGGCCACGCTCGGGGCCTTCAGCAGCACGATCGTCAGCTGCGGCAGCTCAACGGCACCCGCCGCCACCGGCGGACTCAAGGACTTCACATACCTGAGCTACCTCCCCATGGAGACGCTTTCCGTAGCGCCCGAACTGCTTGCGGATGCGGGAGGGTATTTCGCTGAGCAGGGTCTCAAAGTGACATTCCAAACGACCAAAGGGTCTCCCCAGGCCCTTCAGACGTTGATCTCCGGAGTTGCTCCCCTGACGCGCGTCGGAGCAATCGACCTCATGACCGCAGCTGCTGACGGACAGCCGCTGGTCAACGTGGGCAGCATTGTTCGCGGTTCCTCCATCCGAACCCTCTACAGCAAAGACCACCCGTTGGAGAAGCCGGAGGATTTTCTCGGCACCACCATGGGTGTCCCCTCGGAAGGCGGCACCAGTGACAAGTCACTGTCACTGATGCTGCATAAGGCCGGCTTCGATCCCAGTGAGGTCAAGAGGCAGGTGGTTGGCCTCGGCCCGGGAACATTCGAACTGGTCAAGCGCGGAGACATCGTCGGCTACATGGTCAGCATTGACCAGTCGATTGTGGCCAGCCAGCAGTTTGAGGGTGAGGCCGCGGTGTTCGACGCCGGGGACTCCGTCCGCGCAGATGCCCAGGTCTATACGGCCACCAAGGAAGGCCTCGAAGAGCACGGGGACGATATCCGGAAGTACCTGGCAGCCATACACGACGCCACGCAGGCGATCGTGGACGACGAAGAGCTCGACGGCGTGCTGGAAACGATGCGATCCAAGTACTCCTTCGCCTCGCTCGACGACGACACGGTTGCCAAGGAATCGCTCCGCCAGAGCCGCAACCTCTGGACAGCCAAGGGTACCCAGCCGCTCCTGCAAACGGTGGAGGAGTACTGGGTCGAGGGTTACGAAGAGCTTGTCGACGCGGGGATGATCCCAGCCGGCAGCGACCCGAAGCAGTGGATGGACAACAGCTACCTCCCGGCCAGCAAGTAACGCCGGGATTGAGGAATGACCATGCACGTTGACAGCACCCTGGCCTCGCTTCCCGCAGCGGAGGGCGACGGCCGGCCGGTGGAGATCCGCATTGAAGGTCTCCATAAGACATACAAGACCGAACGCGGCTCAGTGGAAGCCCTGTCCAATATCAACCTTGAAATCCGCCGCCGGGAGTTCGTGTCACTGATCGGACGCTCAGGCTGCGGCAAGACCACCCTGCTGCGGATCATGGCGGGACTGGTGGCGCCGACGGCCGGACAGGTTGAGATAGGGGGCAAGAGCCTCTGGCACAACGGAACGGTCGATTCCAGCGTGATCAAGCGGCTCGGCGTCGTTTTCCAGGATGCCAACCTGTTTCCCTGGTACAGCATCGAGGAGAACATTGCCCTTCCGCTGAAACTTCGGGGGGTCAAAAAGCGGGAACGGCTGGAAAGGGCCGGGGAACTGGCTGAACTGGTGGGGCTGGACAAATTCCTGCGCAGTTATCCGCGTGAGCTGTCCGGCGGTATGCGGCAGCGCGCCGCGATCGCCCGCGCCCTCAGCGACAACCCCGAGCTGCTGCTCATGGACGAGCCATTCGGTGCACTCGATGCGCTGACCCGGGAAAAGATGAACCTCGAGATCCAGCGAATCGCCCTGGCCACCCAGGCAACGGTGGTCTTCGTAACGCATGACATCGAAGAGGCCGTGTTCCTCGGCGACCGCGTCGTCCACCTCACTCCTCGGCCAGGCCGGATCAAGGACATCGCTGACGTGCCGCTGGCCCGGCCGCGCGCAGTGGAAGTCCAGACCGGCAAGGAGTTCAACACCGTAGTGGCGGAGCTTCGCGCTTCCCTGAACCAGGAGGACGAACAGTGAACCGCCGCAAACTCATCAAGGTCCTTCCCTGGATCACGACACCCGGACTGCTGGTGGTCCTCTTCGTGGTCTGGGAGCTGTCGGTCAAGGCCTTGGACGTCTCGCCGCTCGTGCTCCCGCCGCCCAGCCAGGTCTTCGAAAACCTCGGCGACCTCCTGGTGCAGGCCAGTACCTGGCAGCACGTCCGGATCACCGTCATCGAGATCGTGATCGGGTTCTCGGTCGGCGTTGCCGCCGGT
Organism: Arthrobacter sp. IK3; assembly: GCF_051337705.1. Classification (NCBI taxonomy): domain Bacteria; kingdom Bacillati; phylum Actinomycetota; class Actinomycetes; order Micrococcales; family Micrococcaceae; genus Arthrobacter; species Arthrobacter sp. IK3. The sequence goes on from NZ_JBPPSW010000004.1 coordinate 101,234, forward strand.
ATTATCGTCGGCGTCCTGCTCGGCAAGCTTCCACTGCTGGAAGCCAGCGTGCGTCCCCTGATCATTGCACTGGAGGTCATTCCCAAGGTTGCGCTGATTCCGCTCTTCGTCATCTGGTTCGGATTCGGCATGACCACCAAAGTCATCATTGCGGCGCTCCTGGCCTTCTTCCCCGTGATGCTCAACGTCCTGCTCGGCGTCCGCTCCGTAGACCGCGGCCACCGTGACGTCATGCAGTCCATCAACGCCAACCGCTGGCAGACCTTCACCCACCTGGAAATCAAAAGCATGATGCCCCACGTGTTCGCGGGAATGGAAACGGCGATTGTCCTGGCAGTGATCGGCACGATTGTTGGCGAGTATCTCGGCGGCAACGAAGGCCTGGGCTACATGGTTGTCAGGACTTTGAACGAACTCAACGCACCTGCACTCTTCGCCGTCATCCTGATGCTTGCTTCCGTCGGCCTGGCCATGTACTTCATCGTCACATCCTTCAAACGCCTGGCGATCCCCTGGCACGAGTCGGTCTACGGGCGGAAGGCGGAGGGCTAATGGAACTGCGCAGTAACTTTCCCGTCGGAAGTCCACGGTGGGCCACCCGGCGCACCCAGTGGAAGGTGCTTGGCCTCACCGATGAGGACCTGACCAAACCCAAGATCGCCGTCGTCAACTCGTCGTCGAAACTAGCCCCCTGCTTCAGCCACCTGGATGACATTGCGGACCGGGTTTGCGAGGCGGTTCGGGAAGCAGGCGGCGTGGCGTTCGAGATCCGGACGGTCGCGCCCACCGACTTCATCATGGCGGCCGGGGGTAAAGGCGGTTACGTGCTCTCCAGCCGGGACCTGCTGGCCAACGACGTCGAAGCGGCCGTTGAGGGCGCCATGCTGGACGGCATGATCTGCCTGGCCTCGTGCGACAAGACCACGCCGGGGCAGCTCATGGCAGCAGGCCGGATCAATGTGCCCACCATCGTTATCCCCTGCGGTTACCAGCCCTGCGGCGTACTCGACAGCGGCGAGCCGGCAGACATCGAGGAAGTCTTTATTCAAGCCGGACACGTGGCCACCGGCGGAATCACCGTCGAGGATTTGTGCTCGATCAGCGACCGCGCGATCAAGGGACCGGGCGTGTGCACTGGCATGGGTACCGCCAACACCATGCACATCGTCGCGGAGGCCCTGGGCATGACCTTGCCCGGTGCTGCGCCGGTTGCGGCCAACAGCCCCAAGATGTGGGACAACGCGGCACGCTCTGCCACAGCGATCCTGGACGCTGTCCGGCATGGGCGCACGCCCCGCTCGATCATGACGGCGGGTGCTTTCCGCAACGCGGCCGCCGCCGTACTCGCCGTCAGCGGTTCCATCAACAGCGTCAAGCACCTCCAGGCGATCGCGGTTGAAACCGGGGTGGACGTGGACATCAATGGTCTCTTCACCGAACTGGCCGAACACGTCCGTCCGCTTGCAGCGGTCCGTCCGAGCGGGCCGGACAGCATCGAGGACTTTGAAGGCGCCGGCGGTGCCCGTGCCGTGCTCACGCAGCTGAAGCCAGTGCTGGACCTGCATGCCACCACCATCACCGGTGAATCGCTGAACCAGGCCCTGGATGGCTTCGAGGTCGCCGACCCGGAGCTGATCAGGCCGCTGGACAACCCGCGCGGAGTGCAGGCGACTATTCAGATCCTGCGCGGATCCCTGGCACCGGAAGGGTCAATCGTCAAGCTCTCGGCTACCGAAAAACGCGAAGACCGGTTCGCCGGACCGGCGCGGGTCTTCGAAGAAGCCGCAGCAGCCATCTCCGCGATCGAGACGGGCGCAGTCCTGCCCGGGGAGGTCCTGGTGCTGCGCGGGGTCGGTCCGGTGGGGACCCCGGGGATGGGCATGGCCTCCAACGTGGTCTTCGCGCTCAATGGCGCGGGACTGACCGGCAAGGTCGCCGTGGTCACAGACGGCCAGCTGTCCGGCCTCGTGAACCAGGGAATCGTCGTCGGGGAGGTCAAACCCGAAGGCGGGGTGGACGGCCCGCTGCGGCTTGTGCGCGACGGCGACCGGGTCGCCATCGATATCCCGGCCAGGACAGTGGACCTCGACGTTCCCGCCGGCGAACTCGACCATCGCCGGACGGAATCCGCGGCTCCCCGCTCCGGCGGGCAGACGAGGGGTTGGCTCGGGCTCTATGCCCGCAACGTCTCGCCGCTGGAACACGGGGCCACCCTAAGCCGCTAGTGCGGCTTCCACAGATGATAAGGATTTTCATGCCTCACCCACTGACTGAAGTAAAGATTCGCACTCTCACAAAACCGCCGCACGCGCCGGCCGAAGAACTGTCCGCGGACCTGTGCGTCGTCGGTGCCGGTATTGCCGGCATCTCCGCCGCGCTGACGGCGGCCAGGCTGGGACGAAGGGTAGTGATCGTTGACGCCTTGCCCGTTCTCGGCGGCCAGTGCGCCAATTCGCTGATCGGGCTGTTTTGCGGGGTTTTCGGCAACGGACCCGAATACCGGCAGCTCACCCACGGCATCTTCGATCCAATGTTCGAAGACCTGGCACGGACCGGCGACATTTCCTACAACTACCGGCACACCATCACCGTGAACTATGACGAGAACGCCGTCGGACGCTGGATGGAAACACAGATCGACCGGGCCGGGGTCATTCCGGTGACCGGCGCGTCCATCCTGGACGTAGAGAACGACGGCGGTCACCTGCGCGCCGTCGTTTTCGCCACCAGGTACGGGCTGATCCGGGTCAGTGCGGACTCTTTCATAGATGCGAGCGGTGACGCGGCGCTGACCTGGGAAGCAGGTTTGGAATGCCGGGTCCCTGAACGGACCATCTGGGGGTCCCAGCAGGTCCGGCTGGAAAACCTGGATCCTGAGCACGCTCCTCCGGCTGACGAACTGACCAACCGGGTAGCCGAGAAGGCAGACGAGTACGGTTTGCTCCGGCGAGACGGACTTGCCTTCTTCTTCCCGGGGCGGGATACCGCCGTCATGAACATGACCCACGTGGAAGCTCCGCTGCAAGTGATCGAAGCTTCCGCTGCCCAGCTGCGCGGCAAGGAACAGGCGGACAGGGTGGTCGACTTCCTGCGGGCCGAGTTCCCCGACGCCTTCGGACGGGCCACAGTCCGCCTTTATGGCTTCCCGGGGCGCCGGCAGACCAGGTGGATTGCAGGAGAGCACCAGCTCACCACTGATGAGGTGAAAACCGGCTTCCGTTTCGAGGATGCGGTGGCGCGTACCGCCTGGCCGATCGAGCTGCATGACCGGCCGGAGGGATACGTGTGGGACGTCTTTGATTCCGAGCACGTCCACTATGTGCCCCTGGGCAGTATCACTCCGCGCGGTGCGGTGAACCTGCTCGCAGCAGGACGCTGCGTTGACGGCGATGCTGCGGCCCTGTCCAGTGTGCGGGTGATGGGCCCCTGCGCGGCAATGGGTGAGGCGGCAGCCCATGCCCTTGACCTTGCGGACGGCGGCCCGGTTTCCGAGATTAACCTGGCCGACCTGCGTGAACGAATTCGGGCCAATATCGGCGAGGACGAAACAGCAGGCGGACAACCCGGAAGGGAGCAGGTTCTTGCAACTGACCGATGATGACAAGGCGATGCGTGACGGCCGGGACGGTTCCGCCGTCGCAGCCGCCATGGACCTGCTGATCCGCTACGGGGAAGGACTCGGTGCTGAGCGCCTGTGCAGCGTGCGCAACGTGGCCGGGACATCCACCCAGCCCACTCCGGCCAAGAACAAAATCGCCGCCGAGGGCGGTTGGAACAAGGCCTATGCCGTCATCAACCTGGACTGCGATGAGGACATCGAGATTCCGAAGATGCGTGTTCCCACCTGCCAGTTACAGCACGGCTTCAGCGCCGACGCACTCAACATCACGCCCTACAGCCCGCATTTGGTGGAACTGCAGGCAGACGCGGAATCCTTCGCGAGTGACCGGGGCATCAACATCCTGGCGACCTGTACCCCCTACCAGGTGGGCAACCTGCCGGTCCGCGGCGAACACATTGCCTGGATGGAGTCCTCAGCGGTTGTCTACGCCAACTCGGTGATCGGCGCGAAGTCCAACTGCGAAGGGACGGCCTCCACCGGCGCAGCCGGTCTCACAGGGCGGATCCCGTACTGGGGAAACCACCTCGACGCGAACCGGAAGGGCACTCACCTCATCAGGTCCGATGTGAGGATCGATTCCTTCCTGGACTGGGGCCTGTTCGGATACTTCACCGGGGACGTGGTGCAGGAAGAGCGTCCGGTCCTGACCGGGAACCTGGGATCACCGTCGTTGAACGACTTGAAGCATCTGGGCGCGGCACTGGCCACCAGCGGAGGCGTGGAAATCTTCCACCTGCCCGGCGTCACACCGGAGGCGCCCACCGTCAATGATGCCTTCGGACATACCACTGTCCCGGAAGCCGTTGCCTATACGGAGGCCGACCGGCAGGCCGCCTACGCTTCGCTGAACAGCCAGGGCGACTCCGAAGACGTGGACTTCATCCTGCTCGGCTGCCCCCATGCCTCCCTTGAGCAGATAGCCCAGATTGCCTCGCTGCTTGAGGGCAGGAAACTGAACCCGAACACCGAGCTGTGGGTGATGACGCCGCGCGCCCTGCGCGCCGTGGCAGACCGGAATGGATACTCCGCGGTGATTGAACGTGCCGGGGGACGGCTGCTCACGGATTCGTGTCCTGCCATGTCACGGGTTGCGCCGGAAGGAACCAGGGTCTTCGCTACGGACAGCGCAAAACAGGCGCACTACCTGCCGGCAATCCTGGGCATCGAAGCGTGGTTTGGAACTACGGAGGACTGTGTCCGGGCGGCCCTGACAGGCAAGTGGAACGGGGTCCTGCAGTGAGCATCCCGGATCAGGACACGGCACCGCAGGCGGCTGAGGCAGAACCCGGCGGGGCGACGGGGATCCCGGACCACGTTGTACTGCGGGGACGTGGAATCGTCCCCGGGAAGACGCGGGGCTTGGCTCTTGTTTCGCCTGCCACTATTTCCGGTTGGGGCGGGATCGACCCGGCTACAGGCACCATCATAGAGCGGCGCCATCCCCTCTGCGGGGTGTCATTCGCGGGCAGGGTCCTGGTCTTCCCAGGCGCCAAGGGCTCATCAGGATGGTCCGGATTCTTTCAAAGCACCCGGCTTCTTGGTGCGGCCCCAGCGGCCATGGTTTTCAGCAAGATGAGCACGAAGGCCGTGCTTGGCGCCGTCGTCACCAGGGTTCCAACGGTCAGTGAGCTGGACGAGGATCCCGTACAGGTCATTCGGACAGGTGACCTCGTTGAGGTGGACGCCTACTCCGGAACGGTGACTATCCTGCAGCGGGCAGCCGAACTCCCTGGCACCTGAGAAGGTTCCCTGGAGTTCGGCTTCCAACCGGGTAACTGCGGAAGCCGGGAGCTGGCTAGCAGCCGCTGCCGTCGACGGCGCAGGCTCCGCTTTCGGCGGCGATGGGCTGCAGCGGCTGCCGGCTTTCTGCCCAGGCCTGGGAGAGCGCCTGGGTGAATACCTCTTCGGGCTGCGCTCCGGAAATGCCGTACTTTCGGTCCAGCACGAAGAACGGGACGCCGCTGACGCCCAGGGCCCGGGCCTCGGCGATGTCTGCGTTCACTGAATCGGTGTACTCGCTCCCTGCCAGGACGCTGCGCACTGCTTCGGGATCCAGCCCGGCCTCTGCTCCGATCCCGGCCAGCACATCGTGGCTGGAAATGTCCCGGCCCTGCTCGAAGTGGGCGGCGAGGAGCGCTTCCTGCACCCCGGCAGCAGCTTCGGCGCCGCGCAGGTCATGGGCAAGGTGAATGAGGCGGTGCGCGGTGAAAGTGTTTGCGACCTTGAGCTCATCGAACCGGTAGCTCAGGCCAACACCGGCAGCCTGGGCGGTGACGTGGTCCAGCATCCCGGAAACCTGGGCCGGGTCCATGCCCTTGACCTTGCTGAGGTACTCGACTTCCGTGCCCTCGAAACGCTCGGGCAGCGTGGGGTCCAGCTGGTAGCTGCGCCAGCGGACTTCCACCTCCGGAGCGTGCTCGAAGCGGGACAGGGCAGCCTCAAACCGCCGCTTGCCAATGAAACACCAGGGGCATCCGATATCGGACCAGATTTCTACCAACACATCCGTCGGCAACAAATGCCCCGGGGATTTCTATTCCCCGGGGCCGGACGCACCGTTCCGTGCGGGCGGTTCGTGTGGAATGATCCCGGACATGAAACTCACCAGGCAGACACTCGTCATCGACGCTCCGGACCTCAATGTTGAAAGCGCGTTCTGGGCGTCGCTGCTCGGTGGAACGGCCATCGAGCAGGACGATGACTGGCACAGCGTTCAGGTAGATGGGCAAAAGGTCCTCGCCATCCAGCTGGCACCGGACCACGTCCGGCCGCAGTGGCCGGACGGCCAGCCGCAGCAGATGCACCTGGACCTCCACGTGGAAGACCTGGCCTCGGCGCATGCCGAAGTGCTGTCCCTGGGGGCGGAGCTGCTGCAGGCTTCCGAGGACACCACGGCGCCAACCGGTTTCCAGGTCTATGCGGATCCGGCAGGACACCCGTTCTGCCTGTGCTGGGGCGAGGGCTAGCTGCGCGCGCCGGCCTCCGCCGTCGTGCTTTCCGGTGTTCCGGTTTCATCCGCGAGCACCGCGCGCTCCCTGCCGTTGCCGCGGACCCAGATGCGGTAGGCGGCGAAGAGGAAGCCGATCCAGACGACGCCCACCACCAGCGCCACGCGGGTGTCCGGCATGACGCCCAGCAGCACCACAATGAAGATCATGAAGGCCAGCGCCGCGTAGGAGGCAACAGGCCAGAACGGCACACCGAATTCCGACGCCGGCATGCCCTTGCGAGAAATCTCCCGCTTCATCGCGATGTGGGAGAGCAGGATCATCAGCCATACCCACACGGTGGCGAACGTGGCGATGGAGGCGATAAGCAGGAACAGGGACTCGGGCAGCACGGCGTTCAGAACGACGCCGACGAGCAGGACGGCGGCCATGACGGCTACCGTCATCCACGGCACGCCCCGGCGGGAAATCCTGGCGAAGGCTGCAGGTGCCTGGCCCTGCTGGGCGAGGGAGAACATCATGCGGCCGGCGCCGAAGGTGTCCGAGTTGATCGCTGAGAGGGCCGCCGTGATCACCACGGCGTTGAGGATGTGCGCTGCGGCGGGAATGCCCAGCGAGTCGAAGATCTGCACGAACGGGCTGGTTTCGCCGTCTATCTGTTCCCACGGGAAGATCATCATGAGCACGGACAGCGCGCCCACGTAGAAGAGCAGGATGCGCACCGGCACGGTGTTCACCGCCGCGGGGATGGCCTTTTTGGGGTTCTCCGCTTCACCGGCGGTGATGCCGATGGTTTCAATACCGCCAAAGGCGAACATCACCACGGCGAAGGAGGCCAGCAGGCCCCAGAAGCCGTTGGCGAAGAAGCCGCCGGAGCCCAGCAGGGTTTCCAGGCCGGGATTGGCTGCGTCCTCCAGGCCGAAGCCGAAGACGATGATGGCAGCGCCGCCGGCAATCATGGCAATGATGGCGCTGACCTTGATGATGGAGAGCCAGAACTCGGTTTCCCCAAACACCTTCACCCGCATCAGGTTCAGCGCGGCAATAAAGAGCACGACGGCGAGGATCCAGATCCAGCGCGGCACGTCCGGGAACCAGAAGCCCATGTAGATGCCAAAGGCCGTCACATCCGCGATCGCCACGATCGCCATTTCGAAGGCGAACGTCCAGCCGGTGATGAACCCGGCGAAGGGGCCGAGGTAGCGGCTGGCGTACTGCCCAAAGGAACCGGAGACCGGATGCCGGACGGCCATCTCGCCCAGTGCCCGCATCACCAGGAAGACTGCCGCGCCGCCAACGATGTAGGCGAGGAGCACGGCCGGTCCGGCCGCCTGGATGGCTGCCGCGGAGCCGTAGAAGAGTCCGGTGCCAATTGCGGAGCCGAGGGCCATGAAACGGATGTGCCGGACGTTCAGTCCGCGGGCCAGGGCGTGGCCGAAGGAAGACATGGAAAAACACCTTGAGCTGGGGGATGAGCCGCAACAGCGGCCAATCAATGGTACGCCTCCCGGCCGGGACCGGCGTCGATACGTGGTGCTCCCCACAGATGCGCGGCCCCGGGCACATGGAAGCGGGGCCGGACGCTTTCGCATCCGGCCCCGCTGTTTAGCCAAGCCTAGGCAGCTGCCGCCGGTTCACGCGATTCGTGCAGGAACCGGGCGTAGGCCGGAACGGTCAGGAAGGTGGGGAACTGCTCGCCGCAGGCCACTTCCTCGAACAGCTCCAGGGCGTCGTCAAAGCGGTCGCCGTCGAAGCGTTCCAGCTTGGCGAACTCTTCTTCCATCAGTTCCTGGACCCAGTGGGGGGTCACCACGTCGCCCTCGTCCGTGACGGCGGAGGAGTGGATCCACTGCCACACCTGGGACCGGGAGATCTCCGCGGTGGCGGCGTCTTCCATCAGGTTGTTGATGGCAGCGGCGCCATTGCCCCGCAGCCAGGACTCGATGTAGCGGATGCCTACCTCGATGTTGCTGCGGATGCCGGTCTCGGTGATGACGCCCGGAGTCGCCGCGATGTTCAGCAGTTCCTTGTCATTGGGGATGACGTCCTCGCGGGAGCGGTCCAGCTGGTTCGGGCGCTCGCCCAGGACGCCGTCGAACACCTCCATGGCCACAGGCACCAGGTCCGGGTGGGCCACCCAGGAGCCGTCGAAGCCGTCGTTCGCTTCACGGGTCTTGTCCGCGCGCACCCGCTCCATGGCGACGTCGTTCGCTGCCTTGTCCCGGCGGTTGGGAATGAAGGCCGCCATGCCGCCGATTGCATGGGCGCCGCGGCGGTGGCAGGCCCGCACCAGCTGCTCGGTGTAGGAGCGCATGAACGGGGCGGTCATGGTGACCATGTTGCGGTCCGGCAGGATGAACCGGGGGCCGCGGGTGCGGAAGTTCTTGATCACCGAGAAGATGTAGTCCCAGCGGCCGGCGTTCAGTCCGGCAGCGTGGTCCCGCAGCTCGTAGAGGATCTCTTCCATCTCGAAGGCGGCGGTGATGGTTTCGATCAGCACCGTGGCGCGGATGGTGCCCTGCGGAATGCCGAGCAGGTCCTGGGCCAGGATGAAGATGTCATTCCACAGGCGGGCTTCGAGGTGGTTCTCGATCTTCGGCAGGTAGAAGTACGGGCCGCGGCCTTCGGCGATCAGCCGGTGCGCGTTGTGGAAGAAGTAGAGGCCAAAGTCCACGATTCCGCCGGCGATGGGCGTGTTATTCACCAGCATGTGCTTTTCCGGCAGGTGCCAGCCGCGCGGGCGCACCACAATGGTGGGCAGCTCGGTCAGCCGGGATCCGCTGACCTTGTATTCCTTGCCCTCGGGGGAGGTGAACCCCAGCCGGTTGTCCAGGGCGTCGCGCAGGTTCAGCTGGCCGTTGATCACGTTGGCCCACGACGGCGTGGAGGAGTCCTCCATGTCCGCCAGCCACACCTTGGCTCCCGAGTTCAGGGCGTTGATGGTCATCTTGCGGTCCACCGGGCCGGTGATCTCCACGCGGCGGTCTTCCAGGCCGGGAGCGGTGGGAGCCACGCGCCAGGTGTCGTCATCGCGGATGTGGCGGGTCTCGGCCAGGAAGGACGGGTCTGCGCCGTTGGAGATCTTCTGCCGACGGGCCTGGCGCTGCTGCAGCAGTTCCTGCCGGCGGGTGTGGGTCGCCTGGTGCAGCGCCTTGACGAAGTCCAGGGCCTGCGGGGTGAGGATTTCCTCCTGCCGGCGGACCGGCGACGCGGTGAGGGAAATGCCGTTCAGGGTGATGGGATCGTTCATGGCGTGCTCCTTGGCGTGTTTCTAAAAGTTTGGGTCCCCGCCCCCTTTATCGAGATGACAGAAAGTGCTCTTTTCGAGGCTCTAACGTGCAGTTTCTGCTATTTCGATGGGGAGGGGACGGGGGTGCTGCTGATTAGTGGAACTGGGCGGTTTCGGTGGAGCCGGCCAGTGCCAGGGTGCTGCCCTCGGGGTTCAGGGCGGTGGCAATAGCGTCGAAGTAGCCGGTGCCGACTTCGCGCTGGTGACGGGTGGCGGTGTAGCCGCGGTCTTCGGCGCCGAACTCGCGCTCCTGCAGTTCCACGTAGGCGCTCATGCCGGAACGGGCGTAGCCGTGGGCGAGGTCGAACATGGAGTAGTTCAGGGCGTGGAAGCCGGCCAGGGTGATGAACTGGAACTTGAAGCCCATGGCGCCGAGCTCGCGCTGGAACTTGGCGATGGTGTCGTCATCCAGGTGCTTCTTCCAGTTGAAGGACGGCGAGCAGTTGTAGGCCAGCATCTGGTCCGGGAACTCGGAGCGGACGGCTTCGGAGAACTTGCGGGCCATTTCCAGGTCCGGGGTGCCGGTCTCCATCCAGATGAGGTCGGAGTACGGTGCGTAGGCCTTGGCCCGGGCGATGCAGGGTTCAATGCCGTTGCGGACCTTGTAGAAGCCTTCCGCCGTGCGCTCGCCGGTGATGAACTCCTGGTCCCGCTCGTCGACGTCGGAGGTGATCAGGGTGGCGGCCTCGGCGTCGGTCCGGGCGATCACCACGGTGGGCGTGCCGGCGACGTCGGCTGCCAGGCGGGCAGCGTTCAGGGTGCGGATGTGCTGGCTGGTGGGGATGAGGACCTTGCCGCCGAGGTGGCCGCACTTCTTCTCCGAGGCGAGCTGGTCCTCCCAGTGAACGCCCGAGGCGCCGGCCTGGATCATGGACTTCATCAGCTCGTAGGCGTTCAGCGGGCCGCCGAAGCCGGCTTCGGCGTCGGCCACGATCGGCACCAGGTAGTCATCCACGGACTGGATGCCTTCGGCGAACTCGATCTGGTCTGCGCGGAGCAGGGCGTTGTTGATGCGGCGGACAACGGTGGGGACCGAGTTGGCCGGGTAGAGCGACTGGTCCGGGTACGTGTGGCCGGAGTTATTGGCGTCGGCTGCCACCTGCCAGCCGGAGAGGTAGATGGCCTTCAGGCCGGCCTTGACCTGCTGCACGGCCTGGTTGCCGGTCAGGGCACCAAGAGCGTTGGTGTAGCCCTCGTCCCCGGCATTGCGGAGCTGGTCCCACAGCTTCTCGGCGCCGCGGCGGGCCAGCGTGTGCTCTTCCTGGACGCGGCCACGGAGCTTGACGACGTCCTCGGCAGTGTAGTCGCGCTCAATGCCGTCCCAGCGGGGATCGCTGGCCCATTCCTGGGCGAGCTGCTCTGCGGTGCGTGCGGTGCTGGCTTCCTGCGTCATGCCTAACGTCTCCTTGGTTGCGGTGCGAACCGGCTGTGAAGCCGGCATTTCCTTGCTGTGCAATCAACACTCGGGCAATAACAAGCCCCTTTCTAGGTGTTTTCTATGGAAAGAAATGCACTTCTTCGCTTATTGTGAATTTGTGACGAGCGCAACATGGAACCGGCCCATTTCAACCGGTACATCGAACGACGGCGGCGCGGCCGACTCCTCGCTGGACGTCATCTCCCTGGGCCGCCGGGTGCGGCACCTGCGCAAGGCCAAGGGCATGACACTCGATGACCTTGGCGCCGCCGTCGGGACCGTGGCCTCCCAGCTCTCATTGATCGAAAACGGCAAGCGTGAGCCGAAACTGGGGCTGCTGCAGGCCCTGGCCAAGGCGCTGGACGTGAGCATCGACCAGTTGCTCGGCTCGGAGCCGCCCAGCCGCCGGGCCGCACTCGAAATCGAGCTTGAGCGCGCGCAGCGCGGCCCGCTGTACCAGTCCCTGGGCCTGCCGAAGGTTCGCACTTCTTCGCGTCTGCCCCTTGATGTGCTGGAATCCCTCGTCGGCCTGCAGGCCGAACTGGAACGCCGGCTGAACGAACAGGTGGCCACTCCGGAGGAAGCGCGACGAGCCAACGGGGAGCTGCGGGCGATGATGCGGGAGCGCAACAACTACTTCCCCGAGTACGAACAGGCCGCCCAGAAAGTGCTGGATTCAGTGGGCCATACCAACGGTCCGCTGTCCCAGCACGTCATTGCGGATATCGCCGCCCACCTTGGATTCAGCCTGCACCACGTCTCTGACCTGCCGCATTCCACGCGCTCCGTGACGGACCTGAAGAACAAGCGCATCTACCTGACGCAGTCCCAGCGCTCCGAACATGATCCGCGCTCGGTCCTGCTGCAGGCACTGGGCCACTACGTGCTGGATCACCAGACGCCGCGCAGCTACGGCGAGTTCCTCAGCCAGCGCGTGGCGACCAACTATTTCGCCGCGGCACTGCTGCTGCCGGAGAAAGCCACGGTCGAGTTCCTGCAGCGGGCCAAGACCGCCAAGGAAATCGCCGTCGAGGACATTCGTGACGCTTTTGCCGTCTCCTACGAAACCGCGGCGCACCGCTTCACCAACCTGGCCACGGAACATCTGGGTATCCGCACGCACTTCCAGAAAGTGCATGAGAGCGGCATTGTCTACAAGGCCTATGAGAACGACGGCGTAACGTTCCCTTCCGACCACACCGGCGCCATCGAGGGCCAGCCGATCTGCCGGTACTGGACCAGCCGCGAGGTGTTCTCGGTTCCGGACAAATTCAGTGCGTACAACCAGTACACGGATACACCGGCCGGAACGTTCTGGTGCACTGCACGTACCGAGCGCAGCTCCGGGGGGCTGTTCTCGCTGAGCATCGGCGTTCCGTACGCGCACGTGAAGTGGTTCCGCGGCCGGGACACCACCGAGCGCTCCAAATCCCGCTGCCCGGATCCTGACTGCTGCCGCACGCCGCCTGCGGAGCTGGCCACTGAATGGTCCGGCATGGCCTGGCCCAGCGCCCGGGCGCATTCGCACCTGCTCGCCGCGCTGCCTCCGGGTGCCTTCCCCGGCGTGGACGAGACCGAGGTGTACAGCTTCCTGCAGGCGCACTCCGGGGACTGAGTGCCCTTCGAAAGGACGCTCAGTCCCCGGATCACGAGGCGTGGGGGCTGACACCGGCCGCCGGTCCCCGCATCACCGGGAGGAGCCCCGGGGGATAGGGTGAATTGATGGTTATGGAATCCAACAAGACAGCGCTGGTCATCGGAGGAAGCGGCATCGCCGGATCGTCCATCATTCGACGGCTGAACCAGGAGGGCGGCTGGACGGTACTTTCACTGTCCCGGAACCCCGTGAGCGGCTCGGATTCCCGGCATATCCCTGCCGACCTGCTGGCAGCAGACAGTCTCGCGGATGCCCTCCGCGGGGAAAAGCCTACCCACGTGTTTTTCACGGCCTGGGCACGGCAGGACACCGAGGAAGAAAACATCCGCGTCAACCGAGCGATGCTGAGGAATGTGCTCCGGGCCCTCGAACACGCCCCGGTTGAACACGTGGCACTCATGACCGGCCTCAAGCACTATCTGGGCCCGTTCGAAGCGTACGGAGCGGGGCCGGTTCCGGACACTCCATTCCGGGAAGAAGAGCCCCGGCTGCCCGTCGACAACTTCTACTACGCGCAGGAAGACGAACTCTGGGCGGCCGCTGAAAAGCAGGGCTTCCGCTGGTCGGTACACCGGTCGCACACCGTGGTTGGCCACGCCGTCGGCAATGCCATGAACATGGGGCTGACCCTGGCCGCACAGGCCACTATCTGCAGGAAACTGGGCAGGCCCTTCATCTTCCCGGGCTCGGAAACCCAGTGGAATGGTCTCACGGATGTCACCGACGGAAACCTTCTTGCCGAGCACATGATGTGGGCAGCGACCACCGAAGAAGCCGGCAACCAGGCCTACAACGTGGTCAACGGTGATGTTTTTCGCTGGCGCTGGATGTGGCCAAAACTGGCGGCCTATTTCGGTGTGGAAGCCGAAGGGTTCAAGGATTCCCCACGCCCCCTCGAACAGCAGATGCTGGGCATGGAACAGGTGTGGTCGGACATCGCCGCCGAGGAGGGGCTCAGCGAGGCAAACCTTGCCCGCATCGCGTCCTGGTGGCACACGGATGCAGACCTGGGGCGCACCATGGAGGTCCTCGCGGATATGAGTAAGAGCCGTCTCGCCGGCTTCACCGGCTACCGCCGCACGGAAGACAGCTTCCTGCAGCTGTTCGACCAGTACCGCGCGGACCGGATCATTCCCTGATCAGTCCCCGCCCCTGAATCGAGATGACAGAAACTGCCCGTTAGAGCCCGGATTCGGGCAGTTTCTGTCATCTCGATGCGGGAGACGGGAAGCGGGAGGCGGGAACCCGGCGGGCGCCGGGCTATCCAGCCGAGGGCAGGGTGAGGATCTCGGCGCCGTCGTCCGTGATGATGATGGTGTGTTCGCTGTGCGCGGTGAGCGCCCCCGTCGCGCTGCGCAGTGTCCAGCCGTCGGCGTCGAACGTGAGCTGGTCCGTGTCCTCCATGACCCACGGCTCGAGCGCGAGCATTAGCCCCGGTTGCAGCACGTAGCCGCGGCCCGGACGCCCCGTGTTGGGAACGTGCGGGTCCTGGTGCATGGTAGAGCCGATTCCGTGTCCGCCGAATTCAGTGTTCACCGGGTACCCGGCGCCGGACAGCACCGTGCCGATCGCGTAGGAAAGGTCACCGATCTTCGCCCCCGGACGTGCCGCGGCGATGCCGGCGGCCAGCGCCCGTTCGGTGGCATCGATCAGCTTTACGCTTTCAGCCGGCCGGCTGGTACCGACGATGAAGCTGATGGCCGAGTCAGCGGCAATCCCGTCCTTGGAGACCGCGAGGTCCAGGGTCAGCAGATCTCCGTCCTGCAGCTTGTAGTCATGCGGAAGGCCGTGCAGCACTGCGTCGTTCACACCTGTGCAGATGTAGTGTCCAAAGGGGCCGCGGCCAAATGAGGGCGCGTAGTCGATGTAGCAGGATTCGGCACCGGCGTCCTTGATCATCTGCCCCGTCCACTGGTCTATTTCCAGCAGGTTGGTGCCGACGGTTGCGCGCGATTCCATGGCCTGGAGAATGTCTGCGACGAGCCGGCCGGTAACCCGGGCCTTCGCCACTTCAGCTGCGTTCAGGATCTCGATCATGTGGTGCCTTTCATGGGGCAGGAGAATTGGCGTCTGTTCTGCATTCTGGCAGACCGTCTAGGGTGTAGGCATGCCCGAGATGCCTGAAGTGCAGGGACTCGCCGATTTCCTGCGGACCAAACTGCTGCCGGACGGCGGCTCGCCCGCGCAGGTTGCCGACGTCGAAGTGCTTTCCTTCGCTGTGCTGAAAACGGCTGGGGTGCCGCTGGAGGCGTTGCAGGAAGGCCCCGTGACGGCAGTGCAGCGCCGCGGAAAATACCTGATCATTACGGCCGGGGGAGTGCACCTGGTGATGCATCTGGCCAAGGCCGGCTGGCTGCGCTGGTCCGATGCGCTGAAGCCCGGCAAACTGCGTCCGGGCAAGGGGCGCATGGCGCTGCGCGTCCGCTTCGCAGCAGCGGAGCCCGGTGGGGACGAACCCGGTTTTGACCTCACCGAGGCTGGAACCAAAAAGTCCCTGGCTGTCTACCTGGTCCGGGATCCGGCCGAGGTGCCGGGCATTGCCCGGCTGGGTCCGGAAGCGTTCGACGTCGATGAGCCCACGTTCGCGGAGCTGGTCGCCGGCCACCGGGGCCAGATCAAGGGCCTGCTGCGGGACCAGTCAGTCATAGCGGGGATCGGCAACGCCTACAGCGATGAAATCCTTCACGCGGCGCATCTGTCCCCGTTCGCGAACGCGTCAAAACTCCAGCCGGAGGAAACCAAACGGCTGTACGAGGCAATGCGCGCGGTGCTGGAGTCCGCCATCGACAACGCCGCCGGGCGTCCGGCAGCGGAGCTGAAGGACTCAAAGCGCCGGGCTCTGCGGGTCCACGCCCGCGCCGGGGAACCGTGCCCCGTCTGTGGCGACACCGTACGGGAAGTGTCCTTCGCTGATTCGTCCCTGCAGTACTGTCCCACCTGCCAGACCGGGGGAAAGCTGCTCGCTGACCGCAGGATGTCCCGGCTGCTCAAATAGTCTGCCGTGCGGGTCTGCAGGACCAGGCGCGGAAGTGTGGCGGAATTGTGACGGCCACCACCAGGGGCTCATGTAACTTATAGACAACACATGTTGCTTATAAGAAACCAAGAACTTTATTGGTGGAATCCCGCCCGGCCCCGCACCCCCTAGGACACCCATGAACCTCTACCGCCGCCTTGACCGGCACCTGCAGCAGAGCAACGAAGGCTCCGGCCCCGTGCGCGGCACCCTGTCCGCGCCGCGCATTGGCATGATCTGGCTGGCAGCCAACTTCGTGGTGACAACCCTGCTCACGGGCACCCTGATTGTTCCCGGTGTCAGCTTTGGTTCCGCGGTGTGGATGATTATCCTCGGCACTCTCCTGGGCGCCGTCGTCCTGACCTTGATCGGCAACATTGGGACGCGCACCGGGCTTCCAACCATGGCCATCACCCGCGGAGCATTCGGTGCCAGGGGAAGCCTGGTGCCGGTGGCAGCGAACGTAGTGATCCTGATGGGCTGGAGCTGGGTCCAGGCAATGCTGGCCGGCGTGACGGTCAACTATGTAGTGGAGCAGTTCACCGGCTTCTCCAGCCCGGTGCTCTTCGCAGTGCTCTGCCAAACCCTGGTTGTTTTCCTTGCCATTCTGGGCCACGGCGGTATTGCCAAAGTGGAGCCGTGGCTGGCCGTAGTCATTCTGGCCATCATGGTTTACGTCTTCGTCAGCGCCTTTACCACCTTCAGCCCCGCCGAGTTCGGCGGGATCGAGGTGGATGAGTCGCTTGGGTACACGAACTTCATGGTGCTGGACATCGTCATTGCCACGGCCATTTCCTGGACAGTGCTCTCGGCGGACTTCAACCGGCTCGCCAGGTCCAGCCGTGCCGGAATCATTGGATCCGGCGTTGGCTACACCATCTCGACGACGCTGGCCATGGTCCTGGGCGCGACGGCGATCGGCTACGTGATTCTCTCCGGGGATGCGGCTGCGTCCTTCGACCCCACCGTGATTGTGAGCGCTTTCGGCACTCCGCTGGCGATCGTGATCTTCATGTCCGTCATGGCCACCAACACCATGGTGGTCTACGGCATGGTCACCTCCGTGGTGAATGCACAGGTACGGTGGAAGGCCCGTTTCCTGCCAACTTCGCTTGCCGTCGGAGCCATCGCCATTGCCGGATCAACCTGGATGGCGCTCCTGGACCAGTTCACCGGATTCCTGGTCATGATCGGGGCGTTCTTTGTTCCTGTCTTCGCGATCATGATCGTGGACTACTACATCATCAGGCGCGGCAGCTACAGCAGGGACATTCTTCGTCCCAGCGGTGGCGCGTACTGGTACACCGCCGGCGTGAACTGGGCGGCTATCGCGGTGTGGCTGGTGGGGGCCGGCGCTTCCTACGTGCTGACCTACATCTGGCCCAGCCCGGTGGGTGCCACCATCCCGGCCTTCGTGCTGACCTTTGTGCTCTACTTCGCTGTGTCAGCCAGAAAACGTGCGCGCACCGCAGCCGGTCCGGGGCTGCAGCCCGCCGAGGGGGACGGACTGCCGTACCGTGCCCCGGCAGCCGCGGAATAGGCCCGAATTGGCCATCGTCGACCTGACCCACATGGTTTCCTCCGGAATGCAGGTCTTCCCCGGTGACCCGGAGGTGGAGATCACTGGTGCATTGAGCATCAGCGCGGACGGAGCCCAGGTGGCGCGCCTGCATCTTGGCAGCCACAGCGGAACCCATGTCGATGCGCCCTGCCACAGCATTGAAGGCGGCCGCACCACCTGCGAGGTTGGGCTGGAGGAACTGACGGGCGAAGCCCTGGTGCTGCACCTTCCGCACCTGGAAGCGGATGCGGAGATCGCCTGGCACCACCTGGCCGGCCAGGTTCCTGGAACAGTGCCGCGGATAGTCCTGCTGGCCACCGGATGGGACCGCCTCTTTGGCACAGGGGAGTACCTGTCGCACCCCGTTCTATCCCCGGCTGCGGCGGAAGAGCTGTGGAGCCGGGGCATGCGGGTGCTGGCGGTTGACACCCTGAACCCGGACCGGACACTGCAGCCCGGGCAGGAGTTCAGCCTGCCGGTCCATGAGCTTGTCCTTGGCTCCGACGGGCTGATCGTCGAGAACGTCCGTGGTGCGGCTGCGCTGCCTTCCCGCTGCCGGGTGGGATTCTTTCCCCTACATCTCGCCGCAGCGGACGGAGCGCCGGTACGCGCCGTTGCCTGGGTCTAGCGCACTGGCCACGTAACAGGAGCGGGCCCGGGAGAATCTCCCGGGCCCGCTCCGTGCTTGCTGGCTAATGTACTAGCGGCTGCACTTCACTGCGCCGTAGGACGCGGTGTAGTCGACCTTTTCAGCCTTGCCCTTACCGAGGAACTTGTAGTGGGCGCTCACTTCCCCGGCGGCAACGGACAGCTGGCGGGACTTGATGACCGCCGTCGTCGTTTGTCCCGGCTCCAGCTTCATGACCTTCGCATTACCGAGCGGGGACTTCAGGTCGATGTCCGCGCGGCGGTCGCCGTTATTGGTGAGGGTCACGGTGATCTCTGCCTTGAAGGCGTTGCATTTGCTGGCAGCGCTGACCGGGTTCACAACCTTTTCCGGAACAACTACCGGCAGGACTTCGGCACGTTCGCCAAGGCCCGCAGTGCCGGAGAGGTCACCGGTGGCGTTGTGCAGGTGCAGGAACAGTGCCGAGGCTTCGGTGGTGTCCTGGCTGCGGTTGACGGTGAGCTTTCCTCCGTCGACGTCGGCGAACAGGGCATCCGGCGAGGCGCCGGAGAACCACAGGGCCGGGTCGGCGGCGTCAAACGGAATGTACTCCGTCGAATCCACGGGCACGGTCTGCCCCGCGTCATTGACGTTGTACAGGCTCCAGGTAACTACCTTGTACTGCAGCGGCAGCGAAGCGGCGTTCGGATCCAGGCCAAGGGCGGCAACGCTGACCGGCAGGGTCACGGCGTTGCTGTCAAAGGTGTTCGTGTCCGTGTTGCCGAGCAGGCCGTTGGCACCGGTCTGGTCCACCAGCGTGCGCGTTCCGTCCGGGTTCAGGCGGAAGGTGTTTACCAGGACCAGGTCCAGGTCATCCGCGCGTCCGGTGGCAACTAGGTAGTCCGCCGTGCCGTCCATGTTGGTGTCGATCTCGACGTTGACCTCATTATGTCCGCCCAGGATGGGCCAGTTGTCCCACGTGCTGAGACCGAAGTTGAGGACTCCGTCCAGGGCGTCGCCGCCGTCAGCCTTCACCGCCGGAACAGTGGTGGATGCACCGACTGCTGCGAGGTCCATCGAGTTCATGGATTCAAGGGCCAGATCATCGCGCTTGTCACTCTGGGCACCCAGCACCAGCGGTGAAACCAGGGACTGGTAGGTTGAGCCGTCGCCGCCCTGCAGCAGGTCGCGGCCCGTGAGGGTCACGTCCGCCGCCAGCGCCTCGGCATCAGCAAAGCTGATCTCCGAGCCGGCGGTCATGTCCGACGTCGGCTTGGGGGCCGAGTAGACGGGCACGCGCAGGGTGGGGATGCCGGCGCTGGCCAGCTGGACGCGTCCGGAGACATCGGCCAGGTACTGGCGCTGAAGGCCCAGCTGCTCTACCTCCGCGGCCGGATCGATCGTCTTGGCCAGGGCCGTGGGATCGGCGATCGCCAGGGTCACATCTACGGTCGCTTTGGCATTGGCGCCAACGCTCACGGCCGGTGCCGTGGTGATTTCCACACCAGGCATGGTCGATGCCGGCAGGTAGCTGACATCAAAGGTGCGCGGACGGTCGGATTTGTTCTGGACCGTGACCTTGCGGGTGACGCTCAGGGCATCCGCCCCGAGCTCCAGGACGCCGAAGTTAACGCTGGTGAGCGTCTGGTCCTCGGAGTCGTAGGCCATGACCTTGGAGTTCACGGCATCCAGGACATCCACGCGTCCGGAACCAACCCGGTTGGGACCGTGCACGGCACCGTTGGCGGCCAGCACGTCATGGGTTGCCGTGTTCATGATGGTGTTCTTGACCTCATACGGGGTGTAGTCCGTCGCGGCGTAGAGCAGGGCGGCAAGGCCGGCAACGTGCGGCGTAGCCATGGAGGTACCGCTGCTCACCGAGGCGCCGTTGCCGGAACCAACGTTTGCCGAACCGATCGAGGAACCGGGGGCAGCGACGTCGGGCTTCACCACACCGTTGGAGCCGTGCAGGCCACGGGAGGAGAAGGAGCTAACCGTGTCCAAGGCGTTCGACGGCCCTGCGGCTGCACCCATGTAGGCCGGGTCCAGCTGAAGGGTCAGGGTACCGGCCACGGCTGCGGGACGCAGGCGGTCCGAGGCCTCGCGGTTGAGCTGGATGCCGGGCAGGGTGGCGTTGCCCCCGATGCCGGCGTCGAAGACGTCACGCGGGGAGTCCAGGACGACGCCGGTGGCACCGGCCGCCTGGGCGTTGTTGAACCGGACGCCGGAACCACAGGGGAACGCTCCCGTTTCGTCTTCCCACTGGATCCAGACCCATTTGTCCGTCAGGGATCCGGCCGGGAAGGCGTTGCAGCCAAACGCGTTGGTGGCGGGCGCCGCCACCACGTCTCCGGTGAGCCGCTCGGAAGTGACAGCGGGGTCGGAGTAGTTGAAGTTCACGGAGTACTGACCGGCGGCCGAGCCTTGCAGCTCCTCCGGGGCCAGGACCTCTGCGCGGTCCAGGGAGATCTGCGAACCGATGGAACTCGCCACGGTCAGTGACGACTTGGCGTTGCCGGGGGAGCCGCCAACGTTGTAGACGTCGCCGGCGTTGCCGGAAGCGACCACCGAGAGGATGCCCTGTTCGGTCAGCTTGTCCACGATGTCATTTTCGGGATCATCAACGGGCGCGTAGTCCGAACCCAGGGACATGTTCACAACCTGCGCGCGGTCGGAGAAGTCACCGTCACCGTTCGGGTCAAGGACATAGTCCAGTGCCTGGCCCACAACTTCGGAGGATCCGGTGCAGCCGAAGACGCGGATGCTGACCAGCTGTGCTTCCGGAGCGGAACCCGGGCCGATCCGCATGTCATTGACGGTTTCGGCAGTCAGCGAGGAGTAATCACCCTTGAAGGTGCTGCCGTCCGCGTTGGTTCCGTAACCGGCGGCGGTGCCGGCCACGTGGGTTCCGTGACCCTGGCAGTCCATCGGGTTGAGGTCCGGCTTGGGGATCGGCTGGTAGTTCGGGGCGGACGGATCCGCGTTGTAGTCGTCGCCCACCAGGTCGTAGCCGCCAATGAACTTGGTGGCGTCGATCAGGCCGCTGTCGGCTGCGGGGATGACCGGGGATGCCTGGGCGGCTTCGTATGCCTCGATGGTTCCGGGGCCGCCGAAGTCACTGTGCGTATAGTCGATGCCGGTATCCAGGACGGCGATGGTGATTCCGTCGCCGGTCTGCTGGCGTTCAACCCAGGTGTTGAGTGCCCGGGTATCAATGTCCGCGCCCTTGTTGTCGATCGTCTTGGGGACGATCCGGGTGATCTTCGCGACGTCGTCGCGCTCGGCGAGGGCCTTGATGGCCTCGGCATCGCCTACGATACCCACGCCGGGGAGGCTGTTGGTGGTGGTGTAGAGGGTGGCGGCATCCGCTTCCGCGGCCACGGACTCGGCCTGCGATTCGATGGCCGAGCGGATCTGCTGCACGCGGGGCGCGTCTACTACCGGTTCCCGTTTGCCTTCCTTGACGGCGTCCGGCTGTGTCTGGCCGAAGGCGCCCTCACCGGTGAACTGAACGTAGACAGAGACCTCACCGTCAACGCCGCGCAGGCTCGGGGATACCTTCTGCTCCGCGAATTTCTGGACCCCGAATCCCTGGGCAGCGTTGTCGGTGC
The DNA here is from genome assembly GCF_051337705.1 of Arthrobacter sp. IK3. NCBI lineage: Bacteria > Bacillati > Actinomycetota > Actinomycetes > Micrococcales > Micrococcaceae > Arthrobacter > Arthrobacter sp. IK3. The sequence goes on from NZ_JBPPSW010000004.1 coordinate 122,962, forward strand.
CGGCGGGTTCGGTGGCCTGGGCCGGTAGGCCAAGGCCTGCCGTGAGTGCGAGCCCGGCAATTGCGGCAGTAGCCACAGCGCCCGGCCTGTGATGAATGGACCGTCTCATTTTGCTCCTTGAACATTCCGCCGCGCGTTACCGGAAGAATGCAGTCGAAGACCTAGAGACTAGGAAACCTTGACCAAAACCTACCGGCTGCTGACACACGTGACAGCTTTCCTTTTGTGCCCCCAACCCCCGTTCGGGGTGTCAGCATGCACCTTCGGCCCCCAAATGCCTGCAGCCGTAGGCACACCCTATGGGAGGAAAAGCCCAGTTCAAAGGTTTGCGGAAACACGCTGAATTACGGTCCCGGGGTATTGACACGCTCACCCGGTGCTGTTTGGAAAGTGGCGGGAGTTAATCCCTAAAACGTGTGTTTCCTGAGGCAGCAAAAGAGCGGCCTTTCCCCGTATGACCGGAGGAAAGGTCGCTCTTTCGCGTGTTCCGGGGAACGCCGAACTGCGCCCTAGAGGGCCGGGCCGCTGGCCGCGCCGCCCTGCCACAGGGCGTCGAACGGGGTGTTGGAGGAAACCCGGTTACGGATGCCTTCGGTGACGAAGGCCTTGGCCGTGCGGGCAGCTTCGAGCGGGCTCGCGCCCTTGGCCAGTTCGGCGGTGATGGCAGCGGCCAGGGTGCAGCCGGCACCGCTGACGGCTACGTCGCCCACCTTCGGGGCGCGGAGGACTTCCATGGTTTCACCGTCGTAGAAAACGTCGACGGCGTCCTCGCCTTCCAGCCGCACGCCGCCCTTGGCGAGCACTACCGCCCCGGAGGCTTCGTAGATGCGCCTGGCTGCTTCCTTCAGGTCTTCCACGGACTCGATCGCATCCATGCCGGCAAGGGACATGGATTCGAAGTGGTTCGGGGTGACAAAGGTGGCCAGCGGAAGGATCTGTGCCTTCAGCGCCTGGTCGGTGTCCAGGGCGGCGCCGGGTTCCTGGCCCTTGCAGATCAGCACCGGGTCCAGCACGATGTTCGTCCAGTCCTGGCTCTGCAGTGCCTTGGCCACGGTGTCGATGGTGGCCGGGGTGCCGAGCATGCCGATCTTCACGGTGCCCAGGTCATAGGCCGTCTGGATGGCTTCCAGCTGGTCCGCAATGACCTGCGGGTCAACCGGAACAAAGCGGTGGTTCCAGTTGTCCTTCGGATCGAAGGACACGATGCAGGTCAGGGCCGTGATGCCGTAGGTTCCCAGTTCCTGGAAGGTCTTGAGGTCGGCCTGGGCGCCCGCCCCGCCGGTGGCTTCGGAGCCGGCGATCGTGAGCGTGACGGGAGGATGTGTTGTTGAAGACATGGCTCCATCTTCCACCCAATCCGGCGTGGCCCGCCACCCGGTTTCGCTGCCAGCTGCCGGGCTAGTAGCGCACGTCCATCAGGCGCCACACGGCAAGCCGCCCGACGGCGGAGGAGACACCGATTGCCAGGGCCATCAGCAGGGGGACGCCAACCGAACCGGCAAGAAATCCAATGACCACCCAGGCCAGCACCGTGGGGACCAGGAAGAAGGCGAGTACGTGCAGCCACTGGTTGGGTACGCCGCGCAGCAGCAGGCCCAGGGCCAGGCCCACCGGGGCAGCCGTCACCAGGCCGATGCCGGCGGCGTAGAAGGCGGCGATGACGATGATCCAGAGGTAGCCCCAGAAATCCCGCGAGGTTCCCCAGCCGATGGCGACGGTGGCGATGGCGGCAACCAGCAGGCAGGCGATCGCGTAACCGGTCACGAAGGCGGTGGGGCCGAACGTTACGCGCGGGGCGAGCATTAGCGGGGCGCCCGCGCCCGAAGGCGAGGTGGCGGCACCGGCCGGGAAGACGGCGTCGTCATCCGCTTTTTCAGTCATGTGATCGCGCTCCTCGCAGCAGCTTCACCACATCTTCCACGATATTGCGCACCACGGGTAGGCGCGAGAGGATGACCAGCTTGGCCACGAGCGGAGCCGTATTCGTGACGAGGCGGCGGGAGCGGGCCTGGCCCGGCGAGGAGTCGTAGACCCAGAACAGGGTCACGCCCATCTGGACCAGCCACAGCAGTTCAGGCAGGTCATCGCGAACCGCCAGCGGCGGCTGCGGCCTGGCGGCCTGCACCGCCTGGCGGTAGACCGCGATCGATTTGCCGCGGCCTACCTGCTCCGCATCCGCCGGGAGGGAGGATGTCCGTGTGCCCGGGGGCACGGGCAGGGCAGCCGTCTTCAGGAACTGGTGGCCCAGGGAGTGGTACGGAGCCAAGACATCAAGGTTCGCCTGCAGGATGACCCGGAGGTGCTCGCCGAGGTTGTGGCCTTCGCGCAGCTGCGGCAGGGCAGCAGAGCGGTGCTCGTTCTGCAGCGACCGGTACAGCTCAGCAACGATCGCGTCCTTGGAGGAGAAGTAGTAGTACGCATTGCCCACGGAGACACCGGCCTCCGCCGCAATGCCGCGCATGGTGGTCCGTTCAAAGCCGAGGGTGCGGAACTGGCTCGTGGCGGCTTCAACCAGCCTCCGCCGGGTGGCTTCACTCTTCGACCCCGCGGCCATTGGTCCCCTGTTCCAAGTTGTCTACCGCGCTATTAGAGCACATTTTTGAACGCGTTCAAAAATGTGACGCCGCGGAAAACGTGGCAGAATTGACGCTGGTCCTCCACGGGCCGCCCGGGACAGCGGGCAAGTGCTAATACAGCCGGGCGGGAGCCCAGGCGAACCACTACACCGAAACGGGAAAGCCATGTCTTCACCAACCCCGGCCGCTGCCACCCAGGCACGCCAGGCCCCCAGCTACGCCTCCCGGGGCAGCTCGCATTTCGACCTGATCCTCACCCTCATGTGCGTGGTGATCATCATTTCCAACATCGGGGCATCCAAGGGCGTGGTGCTGGGCCCGGTCTTCGGAGACTTCAGCATCATTACCGACGGCGGCTTCTTCCTCTTCCCGCTGGCGTACATCCTGGGAGATGTCATCAGTGAGGTCTACGGTTTCAAGGCCGCCCGCCGTGCCATCTACATGGGCTTTTCCATGGCAGCCTTCGCGGTGCTGTCCTTCGCCGTGATCATCGCGCTTCCCGGCTTCGATGACGCCTACGGAGTGGAGAAGCAGGCCGCACTGGAAGCGGCGCTGGGACCGGTATGGCAGATCGTCGCGGCATCGCTGCTGGGTTTCCTGGCCGGGCAGCTGCTCAACGCCATGGTGCTCACCCGGATGAAGGCGCGGTTCAAGGAGCGCGCGCTGGTGGGCCGGCTGATGGCCTCAACCGGCGTGGGCGAATTCGCGGACACCCTGATCTTCTGTGCCATCGCCGCGCCGGTCATCGGCATTACCGATGGCGGGCAGTTCGTGAACTACGTGATCTTCGGATTCCTCTACAAGACGGCCGTCGAGTTCCTGTTCGTTCCGGTCACCTCAGCGGTGATCAAGGCGATCAAGAAGCGCGAGCCTTCCTACGGGCCGCGGGAAACCGAAGCGGCATAAGGCGCCGGGCCGCTTCCCCGGCGGGCCGCTTCTCCGGCACGCCGGCACTCTCCGTGCCGGCGGTATCTCCGGCGGGCCGGCACCCTCCGGCCTGCGGGCACTTAGCTGTAGTACTTGCCCAGGACCTCGTCCTTGAAGTCGAAGAAGGTGCCGTCTTCAAGCGCCAGGCGGGCGTCGTCGACCAGTTTCACCGTGAAGCGCTCATTGTGGATTGAGATCAGCGTGTGGCTGACCATCTCATTGGCCTTGAACAGGTGCTGGATGTAGGCACGAGAATAGTTGGCGCAGGCGTAGCAGTCGCAGCCCTCCACCAGCGGGCCGAAGTCCCGCTTGAACTTGGCGTTGGAGAGGTTCTTGCGCCCGTACGGGGTGTAGAACGCGGAGTTGCGGGCCACACGGGTGGGGGAGACGCAGTCGAAGGTGTCCGCGCCGTTCTCGATGGCGGTGAAAATGTCGTCCGGTTCGGAGATGCCCAGCAGGTGCCGCGGCCTGTCCTCGGGGAGTTCCTCGGTGCACCAGCGGACGATCGTGCCCAGGTTTTCCTTCTCCAGGGCGCCGCCGATGCCAAACCCGTCGAAGCCCATGGCTCCCAGGTCGCGGGATGCCTTGCGGCGCAGGTCTTCATACTGGGCGCCCTGCAGCACCCCGAAGAGCGCCTGGTAGGGCCGGTGCGAACGTTCCTCGGTGAGCCTGCGGTGCTCCACGAGGCACCGCTCCGCCCAGAGCCGGGTCCGTTCAAGCGAACGCTCCTGGTAAGCACGGGAGTTCAGCAGGGTGGTGAGCTCATCGAAGGCGAACATGATGTCCGCCCCCAGCTGGTGCTGCACCTGCATGGAGATTTCCGGCGTGAAGCGGTGCTTGTCCCCGTTGAGGTGCGACTTGAACCAGACTCCGTCGTCGTCAATGTGGGCCAGGCGCTCCTTGCCGGGTGCGACGTCGTCGTCCGCCCCGGTGGCGTGCGAGGTGCCGTCCGCGTTCATGTTGATGACCTTCTTGAACCCCGCGCCCAGGCTCATGACCTGGAATCCGCCAGAATCGGTGAAAGTGGGGCCGGGCCAGTTCATGAATTTGCCCAACCCGCCGGCCTCGTCAAGGATGTCCGCTCCGGGCTGCAGGTACAGGTGGTACGCGTTGGCCAGTACGGCCTGGGCCCCGAGCTGGGCTACCGACTCAGGCAGCACGGCCTTGACCGTGGCCTTGGTACCGACGGCGATGAACGCGGGAGTCTGGATCTCGCCGTGCGGGGTGCTGATGACACCGGTACGGCCTTGGAACTCACCGCCGTTCTCCTTGACGCGGGAAGCAGAGTCGGGAGTGGTTTCGCGCAGGCGCTTACCAAGGGCAAAGGAAAAACCGGAGCTGGACACCCCTCCATTTTGCCCTACATCCAGCGGGCTCCTTCCGGCGCCGGCAGCAGTGCCCCGTCCCGGCGCCCCGCGGGAGGGAACCGAGAGAGCCGGCACACATAACTCCGGCAGCCGGAGGCGCCGGGCGTATGGTGAGAAAGGCGGACTCTCCGGCACGTGAAGCGCTCCCGCCGACCGTGAACGCATGAAAGGCCACTGAGCTCCCCTTGAACCACCTGCGCGAAATGCTCGCCCTTGCTCCTGCCCAAAATGACCACCGCGTGGCGATCCGCTGCGGCGTCGGCATCGGTGTTCCGCTCGCCGTACTGCTGGCTATCGGCAGGATCGACCTGGCGATCTTCGTGGCCTTCGGTGCCTTCACCAGCATCTACGGACGCAACGAACCGCACCGCCAGCGGCTTGGGCACCAGGCGCGTGCGGGAGCCCTGATGTTCATGGTGATCCTGGCCGGTGCACTTTCCTCACGCCTTGGACTGGATGCCTGGGGAATCGTCCTCGGAACCACGCTAGTAGCCGGGCTGGGAACCGTGGCCACCGGATACTGGCGGCTTCGTCCAGCCGGGTCCCTTTTCCACATCTTCGCCTACGCGGCCATCGCCTCCGTTCCTGCTCATCCTCCCCTGTGGCAGGGCATGCTGGCAGCGGGAACCACCATTGTGTTCGCCATCCTCCTCGGGCTTTCCGGAATGCTGACCGCCAGGTACCGGACACCTTGGGACAAGACCCTGCGGCCGCGCTTCAGCGTGGACAAGCAGAAAGCGATCTGGGCTGACGGAGGCCTGTACGCTGTTGCGGCTGCCGCTGCCGGAACCGTGGCCACCACGCTCGGAATCGGGCACAACTACTGGGCCATGGTTGCCGCCACCGTTCCGCTGGTGGGAGCAACTTTCCGCCACCGCATCCAGCGCGGTGTTTACCGGATCCTGGGAACGTTTGGCGGACTCGCAGTCACAGCGGTGATCCTCTTTGCGGGCCTGCAGGCCTGGCAGCTTGTCCTGGTCATCGCACTGCTGCAGTGCGGTGCTGAACTCTTCATTGCCCGGAACTATGCGCTGGCCCAGGTTGTCATCACGCCGCTGGCCCTGCTCAGCACGGAGCTCGCCCACGCGAGCAATCCCGCCACACTGATCCAGGACCGGGCAGTCGAGACGGTCATCGGAGCCGTGGTGGGCATGGCACTCGTGCTGCTCCTGCAGCTCCGGGCCACGGACAGGAAGGGCCGGAACGCGGCCTAGAGGTCCATGTTCAGCCCGCGGACGGCGCTGAGTTCGGTGCGGATGCGGCGCTGGAGTTCGGCGTCGGAATAGGTGAGGGACCCGCCGTGGGCGCGCAGGTACAGCAGCGTGTTCAGGCGCAGGATCCGCCAGTCCCGTTCGCTGAGCTCGTCTCCCGCCTCGGCGGCGCGCTGGACCTCACGGTCATAGAGGTTCGGTTCGTTCAGCTGGCGCTGCAGCAGCTCGGCGGAAAGCTTGGCCTTGAGCGGATCCGACTCGGCGTCGTCGCCCGCCCGGACTGCCTGGGCAAACGCCGCCGAAGCCTCGATGTCTCCGGACTCATGGGTGATCTGCGCGGCCAGCGCCAGCGCTCCCTGGATCCAGTTCCAGCGGCCGTAATTGCCGTCGAAGCCCAACCCGGTGATCAGGGAACAGACAGCCAGGGCGTTCTCCGAGTCCCCCAGATCCACGTAGAGCGTGTGGGCGAGGTCGCGAACATCCTGGAGGTTGCTTCCTGCCTTGACATTCAGGCCCCGGCTGAGCCGGGTCACGAGCTCCTTGACCGCGCGGTCCTCCGGGTGGGCGGCTTCGGCCGCAGCCAGGACGGCAGCGTACGTCTCTTCCTCCGTGGGGATGCTGCGCACTGCCTCGGCAGCGTTTGTCTCCGGTGCCGGAGCGGCCACCCGCACGGCGGCACCGTAGGCAATCCGCAGGGTTTCGCCGTCCTCCAGGTCGGCGATGACCAGGGCGGGATTCCCCAGGTCGTCCTCCTCGATGTGCACGGCAGCCAGGGGTGCCAGGGTCTTCTCGTCCAGGACCACTTTCTGGCCCGGCACAAGCAGCTCGGCATTGACCCGGAAGGCATACTTATCCGGCACACTCATAGACATGGCTTTTCCTTAGCGCTCGAACCTCGGCCCCAGTTTACAAACGTAGGTTAGCGCCTACCGGCCCCAGCCCGCTGATGCCAGCGCCTGGCGGAGCAGATCGCCGCGGCCGCCGGAGAATTCGGAATAGATGGCAGGGCTGAGGGCTTCTTCGGGCGTGAGCCAGGACAGTTCCAGTGCGTCCTGCCGCGGATCACACTCGCCCGTCACCGGAATCAGGTAGGCCAGCGCGACGGCGTGCTGGCGCTCGTCAGTGAGGCCGGTCTGCGACGGCGACGGGAAGTACTCCGCGACGGCGAACGGCGCGAGGCTGGGCGGCAGCTGCGGCAGCGCCATGGGCCCGAGGTCCTTCTCGAGGTGGCGCAGCAGGGCGGCACGGATGGTCTCGCGGTACATCACCCTGCCGGAAACGAAGGTCCGCACCATCTTGCCCTCGGGAGTTGCCTGCAGCAGCAGGCCCACCTCGGTGACGTACCCCAGCGGGTCACACCGCACCGGAACGGCTTCCACGTAGACCATGGGAAGACGCTGCCGTGCTTCATGCAGGTCCTCTTCCGAAAGCCAGCCGGGATACGGGTCAGGAGTGCGAACGTTCATAGCAGTGTTCTACCCCAAAGCCGGACGCCTAGTCATACGGCGCGCTCCGCTTCGGCCAAGGGCTGAACTGCATCCGGCTCTATCAGGGCGCCCGGCGGAAGCCTACGATTGGGCGCATGGAGACCGAGCTTTCGGAGCTGCTGCTCCCGGACGCGGACGCCTGGCGGGCCTGGCTGGACGAGCACCATCTGCGCTCCGCCGGGGTCTGGCTGGTGATCGGAAAGCAGGGCGGAAGCACGACGGCGCTGACCCGGCAGTCTGCCCTGGATGAGGCCCTCTGCTTCGGCTGGATTGACGGCCAGGCGGCACGGCGGGATGAGGAAACCTACCTGCAGCGCTACACCCGGCGCGGCCCGCGGAGTGCCTGGTCGCTGCGCAACGTGGGGCACATCGCCCGGCTCGAAGCCGCCGGGCGGCTGCACCCCTCCGGGCGGGACGCCGTGGAGTCAGCCAAGGCCGACGGCCGCTGGGATGCGGCATACGCCGGCCCGGCGACGGCTGAGGTGCCGCAGGACCTGCTGGACGCGATTGCCGCCAACGGGAGTGCCCAGGCGATGTTCAATGTGCTCAGTTCGCAGAACCGCTTCGCCCTGGCCTACCGGCTGGGGCAGGTCAAGACGGCGGCAGCCCGGGAGCGGAACATCGCCCGCTTCGTGGACATGCTCAGCCGCCGTGAGACCTTCTATCCGCAGAAGCGGTTCCCAGAATAGGAGTCCACCATGTGCCGGCTTTTCGGAATGCACGCAGGTCCCGGCCCAGTCCATGCCACGTTCTGGCTGCTCACCGCTCCTGAGAGCCTCGCCGAGCAAAGCCGCCGGATGGCGGACGGTTTCGGGATCGGCGTGTTCGATCCCGGGGGCAAACCCGTGCTGGACAAGGCGCCCGTGGCGGCCTACGAGGACCGCGCCTACGCCTCTGCGGCCCGGACCTTGGAGGGCACCACGTTCGTGGCGCACGTGCGGTACGCCAGTACCGGCGGGAACACCCTGGTGAACACCCATCCGTTCCTGCAGGATGACCGGATGCTGGCCCACAACGGGGTGGTGAAGGATCTGGACGTGCTCGATGACCGGCTGCGTTCCCTGGAAGTCCTGGACCTGGTCCGGGGCGAGACGGACAGTGAGCGGGTCTTTGCCCTCATCACGGGCATTGCCCGGGAAAACGGCGGGGACCTGGGCGATGCCCTCACCCAGGCTGTCACCTGGATCGCCGAGAACCTGAGGCTCTACGCCGTGAACCTCGTCATCACTACTGAATCCGAGCTGTGGGCGGTGCGGTACCCGGACACGCACCCGCTGTACGTCCTGCAGGAGGGCTCGGAGGATCCGCACCGCGGCAAGAACTCGGCCCGGATCAGTGTGAAGAGTGACGAGATGGAGCAGAACAAGATCCCCGCGGTGCTGGTCGCGACCGAGCGGATGGACGAGAACCCGAACTGGCGCATGATGGACTCGGGCGAGATCCTCCGGGTGGACCGGAACCTGAACACGGAACGGTCCTTTCCGCTTCCACAGCATCCCCAGCACCTGCTGACCCTCGCGGACCTGGATCCGCATACGGCGGCGTCGCAGCATCCGCTCAAGGCCGCTGGTACCTAGGACGCGCGGCTCAGCCTTCCTGCGGACCGGCCTCCAGCCGCACTACGCGCAGGGCCGCCTCCAGCACCATCCACGCCTGGAGCTGGGTTGAAAGCTCGACGCCGCTGCCCGGGGGATACCCCTCATCTGCGGTGCTGCGGGGGTCGGACGGGAACACCGCCAGGTTGTTCCGGACCGCACGGCCTTTCCATAGCCGGTCCGCCAGTTCGGTGACCAGTGCTCCCGCCGTCCGGCGGGACCCGGAGTCCAGGGTGGGGGCCGCAGCTGCCTCGGCCAGGTAGCGGCACAGGATCCCGGTGAACAGCCCGCCGTCGCCGCTGCCGTGCGTGCGCAGCAGCGGCCCGGTGCCGCCGTCGTTCACCAGGTGCAGGGAAGTTGCGCGGATTAGCTCTGCGGCCCGCCGCAGGTTCGGCTCGCCGCCCAGTTCGAGCAGCGCTCCCAGCACCGGCCCCTGGTTGTACGTGAAGTGCGCCCGCTCGAGCACCGTGCCGTCGCCTTTCCTGCGCACGCCGTCGAAGTAGAGCCCGGTTTCGGGGTCTAGCAGCTGAGCATTGAGCCAGTCCACGAGGTCCTGGGCCCGGTCCCGTTCTCCGGTGCGCGCGAAGTACAGGGCTGCGGGGGCAGTAGCGGGGGTGTTCTTGAAGTTCCGTGCCCGGTTCCACCAGAGTCCGCCGCCGAGGTCCGCGGTATGGCCCGCACGCAGGGCCCGTCCCAGTGAGTCACGCAGGCCCTGGTGCCGGGCCTTGTTGCCGCGCGGCGGGCCGGGCAGGGTGTCCAGGCGCAGGGCGGCCAGGGCGAGCCATGCCATGTCGTCGAAGTACGAATTCGTGAACTTTCCTCCGTTGCGGATCCGGATGGTTCGGATCACCTGTTCGGCCAGCACGATCGGATCCTGCCCGGCTACCGGTGCCCGGCTACGCAGGCCCGTGTCCACGAGTACGTCCACGTAGTGTGCCTGCCACCAGTAGTGCCACGGCCCAATGCCGCGGGGCAGCGGCTGGGGTGCGCGGACAGCGCCCAGGTGAGTACCCGGCAAACCCAGGAACGTGCCGCCGAAAGCGGCCGTTACCGAATGGGCTGCGGTGTCCGAACGCAGTTCGGCATGGCGGACTGTCTGTGCTTCGGGCATGCGACCCACCATAGTCCGGGGCAACCGCAGCGTCACCGTTCCCGCGCGGCGGAACCGGGCTCCGAAGGGATGCGGTGTGCCCTCAGTCACAGTAGGCTCGTGGGACCGCACGCGCCCCGGCGCACCCCAAACAGTCCTGACCCAGGAGGAACCACATGCAGCTATCCGGTGCTTCGGCCATTGTCACGGGAGCAGCTTCCGGGCTCGGGCGGGCCACGGCCCGCCGGCTCATCGACGCCGGAGCGGAAGTGGTCCTGGTTGACCTGCCGTCCTCCGGCGGCCTCGCCTACGCCGGTGAACTCGGGGACAACGCCCATTTCGTGCCGGGAGACGTGACCGATCCGGAGCAGATGCAGGGCGCGGTGGAAGCGGCCATGGCCGCGGCCCCGCTGCGGGTAGCCGTGAACTGCGCCGGGATCGGCACCCCGGGCAAGGTCCTGGGTCGCAGCGGGGTCCTGCCGCTGGAGGACTTCAACCGGGTCATCCAGGTCAACCTGGTGGGCACCTTCAACGTGACCAGGCTCGCCGCGGCGGCGATGGCGGAAACCGAGCCGGTGACTGACGACGGCGGAACTTCCGAGCGCGGTGTCATCGTCAACACGGCCTCGGTAGCGGCCTTTGACGGGCAGATCGGGCAGCCTGCCTACTCTGCTTCGAAGGGCGGAGTGGCAGCGATGACCCTTCCACTGGCGCGGGAACTGGCCCGTCACCTGATCCGCGTGGTGACGATCGCTCCCGGAATCTTCGAGACGCCGATGGTGGCCGGACTGCCGCAGGACGCCCAGGATTCGCTCGCCGCGCAGATCCCACACCCCTCCCGGCTCGGCCGGCCGGACGAGTACGCCTCGCTGGTGGGTCACATTATTGGAAATCCGATGCTGAACGGAGAAACCATCCGGCTTGACGGAGCGATTCGGATGGGACCGAAATAAGGCGTGCCGATGCTCCCCGACGCCGACTTTTTCAACTTCGAACAACTGCTCAATCCCGAGGAACAAGCCAAACTCGCTGAACTGCGATCCTTCCTGGCTGCCGAAGTGCTTCCGTACGCCGGCGGCTGGTGGGACGACGCGCGGTTCCCGGTGGAACTGCTCCCCGGGCTGGCGTCGCTCGGCCTGTCCACGCCGGTGCAGCGCGGCTACAGCCCGCTGTTCGCCGGCTTGGTCATTGCCGAGATGACCCGGGCGGATACGTCCATTGCTACGTTCTTCATGGTGCACCATGACCTGTTCGTGGAGGGACTGCATGCCTTCGGATCCGAAGAGCAGAAAGAAAGGCTCCTGGCTGATGCGCAGTCGTTGAAGATCACCGGCGCGTTCGCCCTCACCGAGCCGGACCACGGATCCGACGTCGCGGGCGGAATGGCCACTACGGCCGTGCGCGACGGCGACACGTGGGTCCTGAACGGAACCAAGCGCTGGATCGGCAACGGCACCTTCTGCGACTGGATGCTGTTCTGGGCCCGCGAACCGGAAACGGGTAAGGTCAGGGGTTTCCTGCTGGATGCCTCGCTGCCCGGGATCAAACGCACCCGGATCGAGAACAAGACTGCGCTGCGGACCGTGCAGAACGCGGACATTGAACTGACGGATGTTCGCGTTCCGGAAGCGGACCGGCTCGCCGGGATCGAAAGCTTCGACGATACCAAGCACCTGCTGCGCGGTTCCCGGATCATGGTCGGCTGGCAGGCCGTGGGCCAGCAGCTGGCCGCGTTCGACGTCGCCCGCGCCTACGCCGTCGAACGCCGCCAGTTCGGGCGCCCGCTGGCTTCCTTCCAGCTGGTGCAGCAGCAGCTGGTCCGGATGCAGGGCAACGTTGTGGCATCCACGGGGATGCTTGCGCGCGTCAGTGATCTGGAACAGGGCGGATACGGCGCGGTATCGGACGACGGCGCGGCCCGCGGAGACATGGCCCGGGCGGCGCTGGCGAAGTCCTACGCCAGCGCGCTGATGAGGGAAACCGTTTCCCTGGGGCGGAGCTTGCTGGGCGGCAACGGCATTGTCACCGACTACCGGATGGCGAAGATCTTCGCCGATGCCGAAGCGATCTACACGTACGAGGGAACGTATGAGATCAATTCGCTCATTGCCGGGCGGGAGATCACCGGGGTTTCGGCGCTGCGCTGAGCGGCTAGAGCGTCCACTTGTCCCTGTACTCAAGCAGGTTCAGCCGAACGCCCACCTGGAAGATTGTCAAGTCCAGCAGATCCCAGCGCAGGAGCGTGAGTTTGGCTGAGCCGGTGAGCCCGAGTGCCAGGAAGATGCTGGCTTCGATTTCGGCCTCTGTTGGCGGAATGCCTGTCACACCGAGTTTTGCTGCGTACCCCGATCTGGCCGAGAGAGTGATGTCCGGCCCGGCGAAGCTGTAGATACGGCTCTGGTAGGAAACCTGGGGCCCGGCCGCCACCTCCCCCTCGAAGGAGAAGGCAGTGGCGCCGGCCACCTGACGGGGTTTGGGCAGGACATAGGTTGTGGGCGTGTCCTCCTTGATGCGCTTCATGCCCTTCGCACTGCTGTAAACGAAACCGAAAGTGTCTGCCCGTTCGATCCCGAGCGCCGGTATATCTGCCTCCGCCCTGAGCGTGCCGTTAATGACCATGGCGAAGTTCAGCCGGTTGGTGATCGCAACTGGAATTGGTCCGGCCATAAACGTGGTGGTGGGGAGGGCAACCTCGGCGACTTTGAGATTAACGTTCCAGCGGCTTTCGACCTGCAACCAGGCTTGGACGGAGGCAGAGGCTTTCAGCTTCGAGTTGAACTCGATGCGGAACTCCTCGATGCTCACCCCCCGTGGAATGACTTTCCATTTGAAACTCAGCTTCGTCTTCAGCACAAAAGCAAAACCAAGGTTCAGTTCTCCGCCGCCGCGTACAGCTACGCCGCCCTCATCGCCGCGCTGCTTCTCGGACCAGGCCTCGAACTCCCAGGGTTCAAGTTTTTTGCCCGCAGTCCTGATCTTTGGGACACCGTTTTCAACGACGGCGGCCACACTGGCGTCTACCTTCGTCGTCCAGTCGGCGGAGAGCGAGGCACCCGGTCCTTTTAGCTGCCCTCCGCAGCTGCCATCCCCCGGCGCGTGGGCGACGGGAGCCCGCCATTCGCCGTCGTCGCCAATGTCCTCACCCAGTGGCTCCTGGCCATCGGTCCCCGGCAACCGGCACGCGGTCTTGAAGTCTGCGGGATCCGGCACATTGAATTCATCGCTGCTCAGTTCAAGGTCAACATCCTCGCCGGCCGCGATTTGAGCGTACGTCCCCGGTACCGGCGAATGGGTGTTGCCGTTCTCGTCCAGCACCTGCACATCGGACACCGGCATCTCCGGGCCGGGCGTTCCATCCTCGCCCACGGGGGTGTAACTGCCGCTGATTACCTCCAAAGGATCCGTCGTCTGGGCGATCAGGTCCTGGACCGCAACGTCATCCCCTTCGCCATAGTCTTCCGTCTCATCGATGTCTACCTGGAGGAAAAGCTCCTCAAGGGGAACCTCTACGGTGGAGACCTCCCAGGACCCGCTCACGAGGTCCATGGAGGACATCCGGCCCAGGAAGCCGGATGGAGCCGAGGGCAACGGGGCGCTGACAATGATGTCTCCCGGCTCAAGCTCCGGGCGTTCCGTGAACCGCAGGCTGAACTCGTCCAGCACTTCGAATTCGAGCTCGGTTGTCTCCAGATGGAACACCTGCGCTTCGGGAGAAACCACGGTGTCCCCCTCTTCGGCGACATCGAGGGTCAGCCGGACGCGGTCAGAGGCGCGGGCGGTTCCGGGATCGGAACGGTCAAATACAGTCGCCACGTAGTCGAAATCGCCGTCTTCGGGGGCCAGGGCCCGGAAGCTCCAGGTGAGTTCATCCCCGGCGGGATTGAGCTCTGCCAGGCCGATGAAACCCACGTCCGGGGAACTGATGGCTATCCGGTCCACGGAGTTGCCGCCGGTGGATACTGTGCCTTCAAGCGTGAAGTATCCCGTTTCGGTGAGGTCCAGGCTCTGCCGGTCCGCGGGGGAGGTAATGGTGATGGCGGCTGGGTCAGATGCATTGTGGGGGACCGGATCGCCGAGGAAGCTGCCCAGCGGCTGGAGGGATACAGTGGCGCTGCCGCGCCGGATTGAAAGCTGCGTCCCACCCGTGTCCACCGGCACCAGGGCCAGCTGCGGCTGTGCTCCTGCGGCCCGGTCTACGGCGACGCCGGTAGACCGGCCGCGGACTTCCGGACCCCAGGCGAGCGTGGTGGTATCCCCTCCGGACACGTTTGATGCCTGGACGAGTGCCAGCGCATAGGCACTGTCATGGTCATCCGACAGCCGGACCTCCTGTGGGGCGGTCCCGGCGGAAACGTCCAGTCTGGTTGCAGGCCGGTGCTCCGTGTTGACTACGTAGCTGCCGAGGTGGTTCGCCCCCGACGTGTCTTCCGCAGCTTCGGCGACCCAGCCGGTTACGGTAGCCCGCAGTGTTCCGGTGTTTCCGCTCCGGCCCAGGCCGACGGTCACTCCTCCCTGATCCTCGGCGTCCACGATGGTGGCGACAATGGATCTCCCTGTCGGAAGGGCCATCCGTTGGCCGTCTCCGAGGACGACGTCGTCCGCTTCCGCGAGCGTCACGTCCAGCACGACATGGACGCTCCGCGCCAGGGTTGCGGAGACCCCGCCCTCTCCGGTGAGGCCGATCCATAGGGGTACGGACGTCAGGGCGCTGCCGGCAAGTCCGGTTGCGGTGTCAGCCTGGACCACCGGTTCCGGCAAGGCAATGGTGGCACCGCCGGAGACCTGGTCACCGTGGAAGTAGGCGAGCGGCTCGACGCGGATGTCTGCTTCGGCGTCGGTCCACAGCTCCACTGAACCGGCCGCCATCGGCAGGAGAACGGTAGTGGACGTGGTGATTCCCTGCTGCGCGTGGAGTACAGCCGTATCGGCTGTGGTGTAAACCGTTTGGCTGGTGCCGGGCTCGAACACTGTCAGGCGGATCAGGGCAGCGCCCTGCCCTTCAGCGGCGGACCCGAGGAAGACCTCCCCGGAGGCATCAGCGGACAGACGGGAACCAATCCCGACGCCGCTGTCCACCGCAGGCAGGCTGGCGGGAACAGGGGTGAAACCCGGTTCCGGAGCAGCCCGGACAGCGCTAAGGTTCTCGATCGCGTCACCGGACACCGCTGCGGCGGGCGGCGGAACCGCGGCCATGGCCAGGGTGACGGCGAGCACTGAAGCGACGCTCATCCGGACCGCGCCGGCGAAGCGCCCGCCGAGAAGACCCCGTACTGCCGCTGCGAAGGGGCGGCTGTTCATCGGGTTTCCCCCTGCTGTTCAGCCCTGCCTGCGGCAAGGCTGCGGGGTGCCTGAGCCGCCCGCAGCCGCCGCTGCCTGAGAACCAGTACGGTGCCCGCGACGGCGGACAGGACGCCCCCGGCGAGGATCCCGACCAGCAGCGGTCCTGCCGCGCCGGTTGTTCCCAGCGATTTTGGAGAGGTCACGCTCGTCGAAGAGTGGTTTTCCTGGATGTTGGTATGTGCGCCGGGAAGATTGCTGGGTTGCCTGTCAGGACCACCGCCGGGTGACGGCGTCGGAGATGGGGAGGGGCCCGGCGGGATGTTTCCGGCGGCCATGTCGTTCCAGGTGATCCATCCGTCGAACGTCCGGGCCGGATCGAAGGGCACATTACGGAGCCGGTGTTCTTCGAGGATGATGCCGTTGGCATCGGCAAATGTAATTGCGACGTCGGCCGAGAATCGCCCAGCTGGAGAAAACCGCAGCTCAAGCCCGCCGGGGGGCACCGCAGTGGATCCCGTGACGCCGAAGACTGTGGAGGAGAACGCCAGGGGCACCCAGCTGCTGTCGGCACGCCAGGAAATGGAGACGACGCCGCTACGTGCAGCTTGGGACTCCACATCAACCCACAACTGTACGGCGCCCTCGGGGGCGTAGAGGGTTTCAGGGGTGTCGAGTCCGGCCCGGTCGGCCGATGCCGGAGCGGCTCCAAGCCACGCTGCCGCCAGAAGCAGGTTGAGGCTCAGGAATGTCCGGAAGATGCGGCCCCAGCTGCCGCGGCGATCTGCATTCACACAGGCACGCTAGCACCCAAAATTGGATTCAGTTCAACTTTGGACTTAAGTTACTTTTCGGTGTTCCAACCCGGGGATCCGGTTTTCAGTAGTAGCAATTCGGGAGATGACCGTGCTCGTTTCAGCCCATTGGTCAGGGGAGAGGTCAGTGCCATCGATAGGGATAGGACCTAACGGTCTGCGCGGGGGTCCTCCTTCCCGCCGCGCAGACCGCCTTTTGCAGGGCAGGTTTCCTACGGGTTTTTATCCAACGTAGGGCTGTTCTACCGCCCGCTGGCCAGCGGATTGACCAGCCTGCCGGAGAACTGCAGACCGCCGGACGGATCGGAGATGTCCAGCATCTGCTGGTTGTTGCGCAGCTGAAGGCGGTTCAGGCAGGAACGCGCAAAATCCGCGGCGAAGAGGTCATGTTTGGCGAAATCTTCGGCGAATTCGGGATGCTCCGCCTGGTAGTCGCGGATCACGCCGGCCACGGAGTCCCAGAACTCCCCCTGCGGCAGCTGCCCGTCCTCGTGGAGAACGGCGGCCAGGAACCGGAAGAAGCAGTCGACGACGTCGGTGAAGATCGACAGCACCTGTTCCTCGACCGGGACATCCACTCGGACGCGTGAAACCTCCTCCGGCAGGTCCACCTTGTCCGCCATCACAATGATCTCCTCACCAATGTCCTTCATCAGGGCCCGGACCGGCACGCCGTCCTTCAGGACGAGGATGAGGTTCTCTCCATGCGGCATAAAAGCCAGCCGGTAGGCATAGAAGCAATGCAGTACCGGAACCAGGTAGGCCCGCAGGTACTGCTGGAGCCAGGCCCGCGCCGGCAGCCCGGAGCGCTGGATGAGCGCCGAAACGAACGGACTGCCGGCCGGGTCTCTGTGCAGCAGCGACGCCATGGTGGCCAGCTGCTCACCTGACCCCAGCCGGTCCATCGGGCTTTCCCGCCACAGCGCTGCCAGCATTTTCCGGTACGGGGAACCCTTGGGGGCAGCGGCGTCGTAATACCGGTTGGTATAACCCATGGCGGCCGTTTCCCGCAGGATTTCGAAACCGGTGCCGGCCAGTTCCGGGTCTGCCCGGACCAGCCCGTCCAGCCACTCGTTGATGGCCGGTGTGGCCACCATGTACTCGGCAGAAAGGCCGCGCATAAAGCCCATGTTCACCACTGACAGCGCCGTTTTGACGTAGCAACGCCCAGGCGTGCTGCGGTTGAAGAACGTCCGGATGGACTGCTGCGCCTGGTACACATCCTCCGAGGGGCCCAGATGCACAATGTGCTGCTGGGCAACCTCCGCGGCGAAGGTGACGCTCAGCTTGTTCTCCCATTGCCAGGGGTGGACCGGCATGAGCAGGTAGTCGCCGGGGTCCAGGTCCCGGACCTGGAGCGCGGCATTGAATCCCGACTGCACGCCCGGATCGAGTTCAGTCGCCAGGAACGCTGAGTAATCCAGGCCGGAAACCGCGGTGAACCGGGCCCGGTCCTTTCGAACGGCAATCCAGTGCAGCCGGACACCCGAACCGGTTTCGGGTGCGTAGGACAGGTAGTCCTGGAGCCCGAATCCCAGCCGCCCGTTGTTCGCCACGAAACACGGGTGTCCTTCGGTCATGGACGCTTCGATGGCCTGGAAGTCCGCGGCCGGATCCGCGCCGCCGGTTACGCCCGCCGCCAGGATTTCCGAGCTGTGGAAGGAGCCGCTGTGCTTGTAGGCGTGGGATGCCAAGGTGCTGGAGATTTCCTCCAGGTAGACCGGCAGCATTGCTTCGCTAATCCCCAGCGTGCCCGCGAACTCGGTGATGAAAACGAGCGCATCCAGGGGTGTGCCGCTCCCGTTAACGGAACGGAGGATGCTCGCCGGTCGAATGCTCCAATGGTCCAGCTCCAGGAGTTGCGCCTCGAAGGTGTAGGTCGCTGCGCCGTCGTCGGATATGAGGCGGAAACTGTCCGGACCCGCGGCCTGGGGCTGGAGAATCTGTTCGTGTGAGAACTCGGCGAGTGCCTTGCAGACGACGTGCCGGTTGGCCGCCGCCCAGCGTTCGGGCGTGAGGTGCCCGGTGCTCCGGTAAGGGCCGGTGTTCCGGTTCGGGGTCAGGTCCCGGTTCGACGTTCCGGGTTCGACGGCGGTGCTCATGGGGTTGCTCCTTGGAAAGTCGTGGGGGCGCTCGCGGCTGCGGCCTTGAACTGCTGCCGGGTGCAGAAAGAAAGCAGGGCGGTTTTGTCCGGCAGCTCTATGCGGCCGTGGGGCTGGAACCCCATGCGTTCGTTGAGGACGTGGATCTTGGTATTGCGGACGTCCGGTTCCACCACTACCCGCTGCGTCTGCGGGCTGGCGAAGAGGAACAGCATCACCGCCCGGAAAGCGGCCGCGGTGAAGCCGTGCTGGGGGAAGTCCGGCGGGCCCATCAGCAAGTGCATGCCGCGGTCGCCGGGTTGGACCGGGTACAGGCCAGCCAGCGGGGAGTGATCCGGAGCGTAACTTTCCATGAGGAACGCCGGGGTGGGGCCCAGTAGGCCCAGCCACGCCTCGTGGTGCGGGTTCGCATCGATTCCTGAGTACTCGCTGCGGACTTCATCCACCGTTGCGGTGCCCATGCCCCAGAAGCGTGCATAATCACGGCTCATCCAGCTGTGCAGGAGGGGTGCGTCGGCTGCCGGGTCAACCGGACGGAACTCGAATTTCATGCCACCGCTCCTTTCGCGGTTGCCGGCGCGCCGTGCGCAGTTCCCGTTCCGGCGCGCGCCAGCACCGTGCTCCCGGCGGTCCTGCTGCCGGCAATTCCGGCTCCGGTGGCCGCCGCTCCAGTGGCCCCCGCTCCATCGCGCGCCGGCCCGTGCACCGTTCCGCCCGCGGGACATTCCAAGCCTGCGAGCCCGAATTCCTGGAACGTGATGCTGGTTTCCACCGGGTAGTACTCCCAGCCGAGGATTTCGCGCAGGATTGTCGAGTTCCGGTAGGCGGCCATGCCCAGGTCCGGGGAAGTGAATCCGTGGGTGTGCAGCTCGGCGTTCTGCACAAAGATTTCCCCGGGTTCCACGCCGATCCCGTAGTTCCGGTCCACATCGAACCGTCCCCGGTTGTCGCGGCGGATGCGGCTGCCGATTCCCTGCAGGAATGCGGGTTCGTGGTAGGAGTACCCGGTGGCCAGCACTACGGCGCCGGTCTTCAGCTCACCGCTGGTTCCCTGTTCCGGGTGGGCCAGTTCCAGGCGGTGCTCTCCGGCGGCGTGGTCGTAGCTGCTGCCGGTGACTTCGACGCCCGTGAGCAGCCGGACCGGCAGTGGTCCTGACAGGCTGCGGGCGTAGAGGGCGTCGTAAATCTCATTAATCAGCGCGGCGTCGATGCCCTTGTACAGGTTCTTCTGCGACCCGATGAGCCTGTCCCGGGTAGCGCCGGGCAGCGCATGGAAATAATCCACGTAGTCAGGGGACGTCATTTCAAGGGTGAGCTTCGTGTATTCGAGCGGGAAGAACCGGCCCGAACGCGTTACCCAGTTCAGCTCGTAGCTGTCCGGTCCGCAGTCCTGGAGCAGGTCCAGGAAGACTTCCGCGGCGCTCTGCCCGCTTCCGACCACGGTGATGCTTCGGTGCTCCTGAATTGCGGCCTTGGACTGCAGATAGTCGCTGTTGTGGACGGCGGTCCCTCCGCCGGAAAGGATTCCGGCGCACGACGTCGGAATCTCGGGCCGGGTGCCGGTGCCCAGGACCAGCCGGCGGGCCGCATGAACCTGCGTGCCGCCGTCGTGCCTTGTGCGCACCAGGTACCTGCCGCCGTCGTGCGTGGTCTGTTCATGGCGGATGTCCGTGACCTCGTGACCGAACCGGACGCTGGGCAGCTGCTCCGCCACCCACTGGCAGTAGGCGTTGAATTCCGCCCGCAGCGGATAGAAGTCCTCACGGATGTAAAAGCGGTAGAGCCTGCCCGTGGCCTTGAGGAAATTCAGGAACGAGTAACGGGAGGTGGGGTCCGCCAGCGATACCAGGTCCGCCATGAACGGGACCTGCAGGTGTGCGGTGTCCAGCATCATTCCGGGGTGCCAGTCGAACCCGGGGCGCGAGTCAAAGAACACAGCGTCCAGTTCTGCAATGGGTTCCGTGAGTGCCGCCAGACCGAGGTTGAAGGGCCCGACGCCGATGCCGATGACGTCGTGGACGGTTAGGCCGGTCTCTGGCTGGCCGGGGACTGTGCCGGGTTCTGCGCCGGGCTCTGCGCCGGTTCCGGGCGTGGGCCGGTGCTCGGGACGGCGGTTCATGCTGCTGCTCCTGCCGGGGTCTCGGTTCTCGCTCCGGCTGCATTCGGTCCTGCCTGACCGGATAGCCATTGGGCGGCGTAGGAGCGGATCAATTCGAGGATCCGTTCAATGTCCGCCAGGGTTGCCGTGGGGTTGAGGAGGGTGAACTTCAGGTAGGCCCTCCCGTCCACAGTGGTGGCGGCAATGACGGCATTCCCGGAGGCGGCGAGTGCTGAGCGGATCCACCGGTTCAGCGTGTCGCTGGTGTCCTCGTCCAGGTGCCGCGGACGGAAGCGGAACACCACGGTGCTTAGCTGGACGCGGGCGGCCACCTCGAAGTCCGGATCTGCCTCGAGCAGGCGTCCGGTCTCCCGGGCCAGGTCAATCGCTGAATCGAGCATCGCGCCAATGCCGTCGGCACCCGTGACGCGCAGGGTGAGCCAGAGCTTCAGTGCGTCAAAGCGGCGGGTGGTCTGGATGCTGTGGTCCACCTGGTTTGGGATCTGCGGGTCCGCAGCGTCCTCTGGGTTGAGGTAGTCCGAGTAGTGCAGGATGTGGCGCAGCTCGGCGGCGTCGCGGACCAGGACGGCGCTCGAGGACACCGGCTGGAAGAACGTCTTGTGGTAATCCACCGTGACGGAATCCGCGGCACCGATGCCGGACAGGCGGCTGCGGTACTTCAGGGACGTCAGCAGTCCGCCGCCGTATGCTGCGTCGACGTGGAGCCAGGAGCCGAACTCCGAGCTCAGCGTCGCGCATTCGAGCAACGGGTCAATGCTGCCGAAATCCGTGGTGCCCGCGGTGGCCACGATTGCCATGGGGACCTCGCCGCGGCCGCGGGATTCTGCCAGGGCGTTCCGCAGCGCGTCGGGCTTAAGCCGGCGGTCGGCGTCGCACTCAACCAGATGGACGGCGTCCTCTCCCAGGCCCAGCAGTGCCGCGGATTTCCGGATGCTGAAATGGCTGACTTCGGAGGCGAAAATGCGCAGCCGGCCCAGCAGTTCCGGAAGCCGTTCGCTGCGGCCTTGGGTGGTGCTGGCCCCGGCACTGCCCTGTCCGGCATTGTCCTGTCTGGCGCCGTGCCGCAGGAGCGCATCCCGCCGGAGCGCAGCCACTGCGCGGTTGCGGGCGATGAGCAGCGCCTGGAGGTTTGAGGTGGTGCCTCCACTGGTGAAGACGCCGCTGGCTGCAGAGCCCAGTCCCAGGCGGTCTGCTGTCCAGCGCAGCAGGCGCCGCTCGATGAGCGTGGCCCCGGCACTCTGGTCCCAGGTGTCCATGGAGGAGTTCACGGCGCTGAGGATGGTTTCGCCTACCAGCGCGGGAATCGCCACCGGGCAGTTCAGGTGCGCGGCATAGGCGGGATGGTGGAAGTAGACGGCGTCCCGCAGGTAGATCGGCTGGAGTTCCTCCAGGGCTGCCCCGGTAGTGCCCAGCGGCTGGTCCAGGTCTACGGCGTCGATGGCGGGGGCCAGGTTGCGGGGGTGCATGCCCGTGAACGGCCGGTTGGCTGAGGCGATGGAACGGCTTACGGCCGACATGCCCAGCAGGTTCTCTGACAGGTACTGTCCGGTGGATGTGCCGGTCAGCAGTGCGTCAGCCGGATGTTCGCCTGCCTGCCGGTGGTCTGCCGAGTCATGCTCCGGCTTCTGCAAAGTGCTCACTGCGTTCTCCTGGAAGGTCTCAAGACGGTAACGGAGGTAAGCCTGTCCTTACTTGGGTCATTACGTCAAACTTTTATGTCTTAATTCGCCCTGATCGGGGTAAAGTCTCTCCGGAGGTGCAAAATGGCGCGCGACGAGCGCGCACGCAGGACTGGTGTCCGCTTGTGCAATCGGCTATCAGTAGGCTTAGTATCGATGGAAAGGACCGTTGAGATCGGAAAGTGAGCTGCAGATGACTGAACAGAACCCGGACCACAGCGACAACCCTGCATTGGCCGATGACCTGTCCGAGGTAGTTACTCCCGATGAGCTCAGCGTCGTCTCCGGCGACGAGCTCCTGGATGAGGATGAGCTCACGGACGCGGAGGACCTGTCCTACCCGGGAGCCGCAGAGGACAACCCGGAGAATTGGCAGGACGATCCGCTGATCAACGAAGAACCACTTGCCGGTGAGCCTGGTGCAGAGTCTGACCAGACGCTTCGCGACGAAACGGCAGAAGAGCGCTACGAAGAGGGCGACTCGCAGATTCCGCCCGAAGAACCGACCATCGGCGAAGCCGCCCGCGACGTCGACTTCGGTGACTCGTCAGTGGACCCCCTCGAGGACGGAAGCGACGACCCTGCGCACGCAGGGGGCGACCCGCTCTCAGCGTTCAACCCGGACGACGAGCCGCTCTAGGCACCCGTTCGACCCAGGCACCTGTTCGACCCAGGCACTTGTTCAACTCGGGCGCCCGATCGAACCAGGCACCTTTGCGACTCGGGCACCTGCTCGACCAGGCAGTGTTCGACTCAGGCACCTGCTCGACCGGGCATCTTTTCGACCGGGCACTCGATCGAGAGAAGGCATCCTTCCGCTGGCACTACGGTGGAAGGATGCCTTCCTTTCGCGTCCAGCTCAGCATTCTTGGCCTGCGTCCCGGGAACCCGCCCGAAGCGGTGATGGATGCAGCCGTCGAAGCGCTGGAGGCCAGCCACCACGTTGAGGCGAACCAGCTGGACATCGTGTCCGGCGTTCCCCGCATCACCCTGCGTTTCATGGTTCCGGCCAATGAGTACGGGGTCGAGAATTCACAGGCGAGGCGCGCAGCGATGAACATGCGGCATGCGGTGGAGCAGGTTGCTAGGTGTGAACAGCTTCGGGTGCTTCGCCGCCAGCGCGGACGCTGGCTTCCGCTCTGAGCCACTCCCGCTGCCTCCTGCGCTGGGCGTGATCCACCTGGTGGCGCCGGGACCCTGCCGACACCAGGATGAGGAAGGCTCCGACGAAGGCCCCTGCCGCGACCGGTATGGAGTTCTGTTCTGAGAGCAGCCGGGTGAAGCCAATCCCGGAAAGCCCGACGACGATGGTCAGCGCCGCGGCGAGGTGCCCCCGGTCCGTCATGGACACGGTGGTGATTCCGATGACGGTTGCCACGAGCGCGATCAGTGCCCAGGCCACAGGACCCCAGCCGGCGATGTCCGTCTCCAGCGCGGTCAGCCAGCTTCCCAAGCTGGTGAGCAATGCAATGGTGGAAGCTCCCAGCAGGACTTTTGCAGGCAGGTCCACCGTGGCCTTCTCCGTTCGGGATTCGACGGGCCAGGTATTGGAGATGTGGATGGCGGCCAGGCCGATTCCCGTTCCGAGCGCCGCGGACCAGAAGGCTCCTGCCGGATTGCCGGACTGGACAGCCCAGAGCCAGATTGCCGCTACAACCGCAGAACCGGCACTGATCGGACCGTTCCACACCCGCCGCGGATTGGACCGCTGGCTCGGAATCCATTGCAGCGCGGCGTACGCTGCGGCGCCAGTAAGTACCGGAATCCACGCCAGCCAGATCCAGGGGTAAACCCCGAGCAGCGATGCCGCAGGATCCAGGACACTTCCGGGCGCGTGGTTGATTCCCGGCCAGCCCGTGGCGGTGCGCGTCAGGGCATAGGAAAATCCCAGGGCGGCGGCTGTGCTGACGGTGACTGCGATCCGGCGGATTGTGTCTGCCTGCTGGGAGTCGTGATCGGGGGAGGGGAGGTTCGCGGCGTTGGTGTTTCGGACCTGCGGCGGTTCTTCTGTGACTGGCAGGGGCTGGTGGTACTCCGGTTCACCCTGGACGGCGATCTGCCCCGCCGCTTCGCCCCCGGCAGCTTTGCCGTAGTCGGGATCGTGCTGAGCAGCTTCGCCTTGTGCAGCTTTGCCGTGGTCGGGATCGTGCTGAGCGCCGCCCCGGTCGAGCTCGTGCTGAGCAGCTTCGCCTTGTGCAGCTTTGCCGTGGTCGGGCTCGTGTTGAGCGTCGCCCCGGTCGGGCTCGTGCTGAGCTTCGCCCCGGTCGGGCTCGTGCTGAGCTTTGCCCCGGTCGGGCTCGTGCTGAGCAGCTTCGCCCTGGTGGAGCTCGTGCTGCTCCCGCGCCGGTATGACCTGCTCCGCCTCATACTGCTGGTGCGCCGCTTCGAATTGCCCCGCTTCGCTCCGGGAACTCTCCAACATTGGCCGCCCGGTGACCAGTCGTTGGATGGCTTGCAGCGGATTGAAGGAACCCCGGAGATGGTAAGCCCGACCCGAAGGATTGCTCGTGGTTTCGCCGCGAAGGACCCGGTTGAAGGAATCCTCCTGAACATCGGCGGCAATCATGCTTACGGGCTCGGGATCGTTCTGCCATCGGCTGCTTCGGTTTTCGTCCATCCGGGTGTGCACGGTGGGAGGGGTTCCAGGCGGCGGAGACGGGGCCAGCGGAGGAACGAAGGCAGCCGACGAGGTGGTTCCGGCCGGGCTGAGGCCGTCCCTGTCCGGCATACGGTTGGAGTTAGCCTGACCGCTGCCGGCGCCGTCGTTGGCTCCAGCCGTGTGCACGCCTTCTTCCGATTCAGCAGGGCGTGCAGAGTGGGGGAGCATGCCTGTTCCTTTGCCTCAGTGATCCTTCGTGTACCTAACCCGGGTGTGGATCCACCAAAGCGTAACGGCAGGATTGCGGCTGTGGAAGAGGGAACTTTGCAGGTCAGCTGGCTGTGGCCGGGGCCGGAAATCCATCAAGGGTCAGTTCGCTGCGGTACTGGACTGGCTGCCGAGTCAGCGGATCGGTGAACTGGATTGATCGCGCCAGCAGCTGCAGCGGTTTGCTGAAGTCATCCGGGGCCTGCTCCAGCAGTACTGGATAGAAGGGGTCGTTCAGGATGCCGATTCCCAGCGACGCCATATGGACGCGAAGCTGGTGCGTCTTGCCGGTATGGGGCAGCAACCGGTAGCGGCCAAAACCGCAGGACTGTTCCATGAGCTCCACCCGCGTTTCCGCGTTGGGCTCGCCCGGGACCTCCTGTGCAAGCAGATAGGTCCGAGACTTTATCATCCGGCTGCGCACGATGGCCGGGAGCTCGAGGTCTGAACGGACCGGAGCCACGGCCTCATACTCTTTCTCTATACGGCGTTTCTCGAAGAGGACCTGGTACTTGCCGCGGGTGTCCGGATTGGTGGAGAAGAGGAGCACGCCGGCTGTCATGCGGTCCAGCCGATGCATGGGAATGAGATCCGGGATGCCGAGGGCGACCCGAAGCCGCACCAGGGCTGATTCGGCAACATACATCCCGCCCGGCGTCGTGGGCAGGAAGTGCGGCTTGTCGACGACGAGCAGGTTTTCGTCCTGGTGGAGAATATTGATCTCCACTGGCAGCCGCTCTTCCGGGGGAAGTTCCCGGTAGTACCAAATGAATGTGTGTTCAGTAAGCGGAGTGGTCCGGTCCAGCGGGACGCCTCCGATGCTGACCACCTCACCGCGGTCGAACCGGTCGGCAATGCCTTGCGGGTTCACGTGTCCGAATCGTTCGAGGACGTAGTCGAAGGCAGTGGTCCAGGGGCCCTCGGCGGGCAGCCGCAGCCGGGTAGCGTTCACGCCGTTGCGGACCGGCAGGGGGGATTGCATCACCCTTCAAGGGTAGCGGCGGTCAGGATGACAGTTTTTCGCGGGGAGCCTGGCGCGGTGGGTTACCTTGGGTCCATGCATGACGGGGACAAGACTCGTGGCAGGACGGCTTTATGGGTGTGGACGGGTCGGGTGCGAACGGGTCGGGTGTGGACGGGGCATCACCGCGCAGCGCGCCAAGGGGTGGCCTGTCGTGTGGTGTCCAGGTGGCTCTTGGTCGTTGCGTTGATCCAGATGCTGTTACTGACCGTAGGGTGCACCAGCGCCTGCCCTGCGGTCGGTTGGTTTGATGAGCTGAAGATTGAAATCACCGGCAGCAGCGCCGGGGCAGTGGACCGTCTGGAAGTCTGCTTTGCCGGTTCATGTTATTCCGGTAAGGCCGGTGGATATACTCGGTCCGGCACATTCGGGGCATCAGATGAGTCGGGTCGATTCGCTGAGTCCGGTGGGTCGGTTGAGTCCGGGGAGTCGGGTGAACCGGGTCGGTCCGGTGAGTCGGGTGAACCGGGTCGGTCCGGTGAGTCGGGTGAACCGGGTGATCCGGGTGGGTTCGGTGGGTCCGCAGAGCCGGGGGAATCCGGCTCAACGCTGGAAACCGTCGCCGTTACCAAAACCGGGACCGGCTGGACACTTACGACCCCGATGCAGACACCCGACACCATCCAGCTCAGGGCGTTTTCGGTGAGTGGTCATCTTCTCGCAGAGCATGAAGTTGACCTCAGCTGGAAGCGTGTTGGCGGTTCGGTACGTTGCGGGGGACCGCACGAGGCCAATACGAGCATCTCCGTGGGCTCGTAGCGGTTGGCGCACTAGCCCGTCACGGTTCAGAAGGGCGGCCGCTGCTATGGATTGTCTTTTAGAAGGGCGGCGGATCCGCGCCATTGTCCTCGCTGTCGCCCTTGCCCTCGCTGTCGCCCTTGTCCTCACCGTCGCTCATGTCCTCACCGTCGCCCTCGTCCGGAGAAGGAGGCCCAGAAAACCTCTCCCGATGCCCGGGGAAGGCGGATTCCGACGCGGGGGCCGCAGTCTCCCGTGCCTGTCTGAAGTCCAGCTGGGCGGCGGAACCGTACGTCTGTCCCAGGGGTGAGACCCACTCGAGTTTCCCGGGTTGGCGTTGGCGGGCTTCCCACAGGCCGAGAGTCTTGAGCCGGTGGTGTTTGGGACAGAGGTTGCTGAGGTTGCCATGTTCCGTTTCTCCGCCCAGCCCCCAGGGGACTGTGTGATCGATTTCGGTTCGGAATGTGCTGACGCGGCACCCTGGGAATCTGCATGTTCCGTCCCGGGCCTGCAACCACCGTTTCAAACCTGCCGGGACCTTTCTTCGGCGGCCGACGGCGAGGACCTCACCGGATGAGTTGTCCCGCAGGATCCCAGTCCAATGCAGCGCCTGGCGTGCCAGCCTGCGGCCAGCGTCTGCGGCAATAGGTCCGTAACCATTGAGTTCTGCTGGTTTGTCCTCCGCACCTAGCAGGGTCTCTGCATCGATGAGAACCATGACCTCTGTACGGATTCCGCGGGGGTCTTCAGCCTGTGGCGGAGAGGGAACCGCTGCAGCAGCCGGTTCACTGGAACACGAAATGAAACTGCTTGCGTGAGATGAGCCCGCAAACGGAGGAACCTCCAGGAGCAGGGCCGTGAGCGTATCGGTTCGAAGCTGGTCGAGTGTCCGCTGGTCTCCGGCAGAACGGGCAGTCCGTGCGGAGGCAGTCAGCGAATTGAAGATCGCCTGACCCTTTTCGGCTGTGACCAGAGCGCAGAGTTCCACCATGCCGTCAGGTTTGGGGTCGAGACTCACACGTCTTAGTTCGAGTGCCTGGCGGTGCCGGATGTTTATGGTTTCAGGCCAGCGGGATTCACGAAGCCGTCGTGCTTTCGCTGTGAACTGCGCGCAGGTCCGGCCTTCGGCCAGCTGGAGGAGTTCGTCCTCGAATATGGGCGCTTCAGGTGATGGCACCGCGCGAACTTCATCCATGATGCGTTGCGCATGACGGTAACTGATGGCCCCACGGGATAGCTGGGCGTGGGTGGAACGGTTCACAGTACAGAGCGTGTCCGACTCGCTGACGAGTGCCATGGCGCTCATATGCGGCAAGTTCAGGGCCGAACCGACTTCGGCGGCAGCGGCGGAAAGTGCCACCGAGCCGTCGACGGTGCCGAGGTTCTCCTCAATCTCGCGCCGCAGATCTGTTTCCATCCGATGGATGACCAGGGCCTGCTGTGCCTGTGCCCAGGACACAAGGGCAGCCAGTTGCCTCAAGATGGGTACTGCATCTGCTGCGGAGACTGAATCTGCCTGGACGAACTCCAGACTTCCCCGCAAGCCAGGCCCTGGCGTCGTGTCTGTGGGGGCCTGCGCGGGTGGCGTCTCCTCGGCCGGATCTGGTGCAGTGTTGGTTGTATCGGTAACGGTGAAGGTGTCCAGAAAAGTCGCAAAGCCAGAGACAAGCGGGCAGTCGGGTCCACTGTCGCTTTCGGTGCTGCTATCCGGTCTCATTGGTTTAGCATTGCGGCCCGCACGAGGGACTCTAAGCGTAGGCCCGCACATTGTGGAGAAACGTTCCTGCGGGATGGACCTATCGAGTCTTGGGGAGGGGCAGTCAGGGGGGGGGGGAGAGAGGCGGTGGGGCAGGTGGCGGGAGGGGCGGTGGGGCAGTGAAGGAGAGGGGCGGTGGGGCAGTGAGGGGGAGAGGCGGAGGGGCAGTCAGGGGGCGGAGAAAAGGGAGCAGCCACAGCTATCGGGGGACGCGACTGACGTCGAGAGGAACAGCGGTCAAGTCCCCGGCGCCGGCCCGTCCTACGTAGGGGGGGGAAAGACCGGAAGCGGCGGCGGGACTACTCCCGGCTCAGCCCCAGACGGCACGCAGCTGGCTCGAACCCGTGGCGTAGGGGCCCGATCAGCCCAAGGCAGGCTGGCAATGCGGGCAGTAGTACAGGTCCCGCAGCTCCAGTTCGGTATCCCCGAGCAGCTCATGAACGACCTTCGTCCCACATCGCAGGCAGCCCCGCTTCTCCCGGTTGTAGACCCAGAGCGGATCACGCCCGGCGAGGCCCGTCGTGATGCGCCGGGACCGGGCTTTGTTCGCTTCCAGAAGCCGCTTTGACAGGTCTACGATCCGTTCCAGATCGGGAACGTCCTGGATGGGAGTGAGTGGATGGACGCCAGCCAGGAAGCACAGCTCACACCGGTAGACGTTACCGATACCGGCCAGATTCCGCTGGTCCAGCAGTGCCAGCCCCAGCGGACGTTCAGGTACCGACGCCAGTCGTCGCAGCGCCTCCGCAGCATCCCAGTCCGGACCCAGCAAGTCCGGACCGAGGTAGCCAACGGCTTCCTCTTCGCCGCTGCGAGGAAATACTCGCAGGATTCCGAGCTCGAACCCCACGGCCTGTTTGTCCGCCGTCTCCAGGACAGCCCGCGCCTTGAAAGCCGGACGGCGCCAACGCTCGCCGCGGCCATAGACGTGCCACAGTCCCTCCATTTTTAGATGCGAGTGGATGCTCCAGCCCTCAGCCTCCCCCGGGCCCGGAGCAATCCGGATGAGGAGGTGCTTCCCGCGGGAGACCACCTCTTCAACCGCGCGTCCGCTGAGATCTGTTGTGGCAAAGCGTGGAACCCGGAAATCAGTCCGGGTCAGCTCGGCGCCGGCCAGCGCGGTATGGAGTCCGCGGGCAGCACGCCAGACGGTATCGCCCTCAGGCACTGCATACCTCCAGGTTCGGCCGGACCACCAGGGCGTGAGCGGGAGGGGAGATCGACGCCGAGGGCTGGTGTGCGGTGGGCAGGGCGTGAGCGGGAAGAGAGCTCGACGCCGCAGGCTGGTGTGCGGTGGGGAGGGCGTGAGCGGGATGAGAAAACATGTGCGCAAGAATACGGGCGGACAGAACGGTTGGAAGTGGGGTCGTCGCACGAGGGGTTCGAGGGGTGCCGCGGCCCCCCGCGGGCTGGCGACCCGCGTCACGCCCACGGCCCGCCAGGCTCCGGCCCGCCACCCGCCCAAGACCTGGCGCGCAGACGCACGCCCCAAGCTCCGCCCTCACAACAGACTCAGACACGGTAGCGAAGTCCCTTCGGTGTCGAATAGAACCCAGCAGCCAGCAGGGCCGTGGCCACCGGAGTGTCCAGCACATCCACGCCGTTGGCCTTCTCCACCGCCATCTTCTCGGCCGCACCGCGGCGGATAATCCCCACCAAGGCCGCACCGGCAAGCAGCAGAATCTCCGGATCGTCGGTGTAGGTCAGCAGGGTCTTTCCTCCGCGCTCGACGTACAGCACCAGCTCGCCGTCGACCATCACCACCAGAGCCCCCGCCTTCCGTCCCGGGCGATGGCCGCCGTCGGAGGCCGGCCAGGGCAGGGCCGCACCGTACGGATTCGCGGGATCCGTGGCGGCCAGCGCCACGGCCTCGGGAGCGGGAACCGCCAGCTGGTTCTCCCGGGAGAAGGACCGCAGCCGGTCAACAGTCGCAGGGACAGCAAACTGGGCCGCACCCAGCTGCTCAATGAAGTAGCCGCGCCGGCAGCGTCCCATTTCCTCGAGCCGGGCCAGCACCTTGTACAGCAGCCCGAACCCGCCGGGAACACCCTCGCTGGCCACCGAGCCGCGGGTCACGACTCCGTACCGGTCCATCAGGAGCTCGGCCGTTGCATGGGCATGGACGGTGGTATCCGTTTCCACTGCCGGTAGCAGGCTCCAACGGCCGGCAACCAGCGGCTGCGGACCACGCGCCGGAGCATCCCCGGCAGCACCGGCCAGCCGCAGCGAGGAACTGCTCAGGGAACCCCGGCCCATCCGTCCAAGCCGTGCCGTGCGCGCCCGCGGAGTCGAAGCGCGCTGTTTGTGCGCGGTCTTCCCGCCGGAGAGCAGGGACCGGACGGGCGTGAACGTGTCGTTGGAGATCCTCCCGGCCCAGACCAGCTCCCACAGGGCAGTGACGATCTCCGAATCCGGCAGCAGCGAGCCGCCGTCCTGCAGCGGTGCACTGTTCACCGCCTCGGAAAGCTGCCGGAAGAAGTACGCTCCGGAACCGGAGAGCAGGTCCAGCAGCCGGGACTGCAGCTCGGAGGGCGCAAAGTCGGGGTCAGGATTCAGGGTCAGCGCGGCGTTCTCCGCCAGATGCAGTGAGATCCAGCCGTCATTGCCGGGCAGCGATCCTGTGCCGGACCAGATCACCTCGCCGGTGGCGGTCAGCTCATCGAGCATCGCCGGAGCATAATCGCGCACCCGGGATCCGAGGATGAGGGGCTCCCACGCAGACGCCGGAATTGGCACTCCGGAGAGCTGGTCGATCACGGTTGCGACGCCGTCGAGCCCCCGCAGCGAGGACCCCACGTTCTGCCACGCAGGCAGGAACCGGCCGTAGGTGGGAGGGTCCACGGGTTCGACGTCGGAGCGCAGCGCCGCCAGGGACCGGCGCCGCAGGCGGCGCAGCACCTCAGCGTCACACCACTCCGAACCGGCCGGAACGCCGGGCATCGTGATGACGGCCGGCGGGGTCTGGTCCACGCCCGAGACCGCGTCCAGTACCTGCGCCTCCGTGGGCCGGAACTCGCCTTCGGCAACCCGGCCCTCGCCTGCCAGACGCTGCAGCGTAGTGGTGACGACGGCGACGCCGAGTCCCAGCCTGGCGGCAGCCTCAGCTGCCGTGAAGGGACCGTGGGTGCGGGCATACCGCCCCACCAGGTCACCCAGCGGATCCGGAACCGGTTCAATAAAGGCCAGCGGAACACCCATTGGCAGCGGAACGCCCAAGGCATCCCGCAGCCGGGCAGCGTCCTCGATCGCGGCATAGCGCTGAGCGCCGGCGATTCCTGCTTGAAGGGCACGGTTGGAGCGGACCAGTTCGCGCAGCAGCTGCTCCGCCTCCGCTTCGGTGGCATGGGCGTCTGGAGCGTTTTCCGGAACAGGGGAATCCGAAGAACCGGGTGTGGCCGGCTCCAGCCGGGCGGCAACCTCCGCTGCCGTCAGCGGTCCGAGCAGGCGCAGCAGGTCAGCGACGCCCTCCAGTCCGCGGGCACGCCGGTCCGGCGCGAGGCGCTGCAGCTCAGCCTCGGTCTGCGCGATAATCCGCGCGTCCAGGAGTTCGCGCAGCTCGGCCCGGCCCAGCAGCTCGTTCAGGAGCGTGGGATCCAGGGACAGTGCGGCCGCACGGCGTTCGGCCAGCGGGGAATCGCCCTCGTACAGGAACGCACCGACGTAGCCGAAAAGCAGGGACCGGGCGAACGGCGACGGCTGCTGGGTAGTAGTTTCCACCAACCGGATTTCACGGCGTTCG
The DNA here is from genome assembly GCF_051337705.1 of Arthrobacter sp. IK3. Lineage (NCBI taxonomy): Bacteria > Bacillati > Actinomycetota > Actinomycetes > Micrococcales > Micrococcaceae > Arthrobacter > Arthrobacter sp. IK3. The sequence continues at coordinate 155,327 of NZ_JBPPSW010000004.1, forward strand.
ACGGCGCCGGCGATGTCCTTCAGCGCCGGAAGGTCATAGACATCCTGCAGGCACTCGCGCACGGTTTCCAGCACGATAGGGAACGTGGGGAACTTACGGGCCACGTCCAGGAGCTGGGCAGAGCGCTGCCGCTGCTGCCACAATGGAGTCCGCTTGGCCGGATTCTGCCGCGGCAGCAGCAGCGCCCGGGCGGCACACTCACGGAAACGCGACGCGAACAGCGCCGAACCGCCCACCTCGCCGGTGACGATCGCTTCCAGCTCATCAGGTTCGAACAGGAACAGCTCGGCTCCCGGCGGCTCGTCCTCCATCAGCGGCACCCGCAGCACTATGCCGTCGTCGGAGGCCATCGCGGAACCGTCCAAACCGTACCGCTGCTGCAGCCGGGCGCCGACCGCCAAGGCCCAGGGAGCGTGGACCGGCATGCCGAACGGGCTGTGGAGGACTACACGCCAGTCGCCCAGCTCGTCATGGAAACGCTCGATCACCAGGGTCTTGTCGCTCGGCACTACCTCGGTGGCCTGCTGCTGCTCGCGCAGGTACGCCATCAGGTTTCCGGACGCCCACTCATCCAGCCCGACGCCGTCGAGCCGCTCCCGCGCTTCCGCGTCTCCCGTGCCGGCCATTTCACGGACGAACTTGCCCAGTGCGCGGCCCAGTTCAACCGGCCGGCCCTGGGAATCGCCGCGCCAAAACGGCAGCTTGCCCGGTTGCCCGAACGCGGGGGAGACCAGCACACGGTCGTGGGTGATGTCCTCGATCCGCCAGCTGGTGGCGCCCAGGGCGAAGATGTCCCCAACCCGGGATTCGTAGACCATTTCTTCGTCGAGCTCGCCGACGCGGCGGCTGTTCTTGCCCTCAGAGTCGCCGACGAGATACACCCCGAACAGCCCGCGGTCCGGGATGGTGCCGCCGGACGTCACCGCCAGGCGCTGGGCCCCCGGGCGTCCGGTGATCGTGTTCTCGTTGCGGTCCCAGATGATGCGCGGCCGCAGTTCGGCAAACTCGTCGGACGGGTAGCGGCCGGAAAGCAGGTCCAGGGTGGCATCGAAAGCTGAACGCGGCAGCCCGGCGAAGGGCGCGGAACTGCGCACGACGTCGAACCATTCCTCCACATCGATGCTTCCCAAAGCGCAGGCGGCGACGGTCTGCTGGGCCAGGATGTCCAGCGGGTTCGCGGGAATGAACAGCGGTTCGATTTGACCGGCAAGCATCCGTTCCACCGTGACGGCGGAGTTCAGCAGGTCCCCGCGGTGCTTGGGGAACATAACGCCCTGGGAGATTTCTCCGACCTGATGGCCCGCACGGCCCACGCGCTGCAGGCCGCTGGCCACCGACGGGGGCGACTCAACCTGGACCACGAGGTCCACGGCACCCATGTCAATGCCCAGTTCCAGCGAGCTCGTGGCGACCACGCAGCGAAGCCGGCCGGACTTCAGGTCATCCTCGATCATGGCCCGCTGGTCCTTGGACACTGAACCGTGGTGGGCGCGGGCCAGAACGGGCGCGTCGTCGTCGACGGCGGTGTCCTCCTGGCGGGCGCGGATGGAGACCCCGGCCTGGGCCATGAGCTGCGCCGGGGCACGGCCCGCGGGCACTGTCGGGGGAACTGCGGGCAGACCATCGGTGCCGGTGGCGGTCTCGGCTGCCTGCGCCGCTTCGAGCCGGTAGGCATGGATTTCGTTCAGGCGAGCGGTGAGCCGTTCGGCCAGACGGCGGGAGTTGGCGAAGACGATGGTGGAACGGTTGGACTCGATGAGGTCCGCAATCTTCTCCTCCACATGGGGCCAGATACTGGCCTGCGGAGCGAACCCGCCCTCCACAGTGTCCTCGGCGGGTGCCTGGCCGAGGTCCGTCATGTCCTCCACCGGAACGGTGACGGTCAGGTTCCAGTTCTTCCGGGACTTGGGCGAGACAATCCGCACCGGAGCGTTGCCGCCCAGGAACCGGGCTACGGTTTCCTGCGGCTCAACGGTGGCGGAGAGTCCGATGCGCTGCACCGGCTTGTCCAGCATGGCATCCAGCCGGGCGAGTGAAACGGCCAAGTGGGCGCCGCGCTTGGTGCCCGCCACGGCGTGGACCTCGTCCACAATGACGGTGTCCACCTCTGACAGTGTCTCCCGCGCCTGGGAGGTGAGCATCAGGAACAGGGACTCCGGCGTGGTGATCAGGATGTCCGGTGGCCGGGTCAGGAGGGCGCGGCGTTCGTTCTGCGGTGTGTCTCCCGAGCGGACGCCCACGGTGATGGCCGGCGCCGGAAGGCCAAGCCGCTTCGCCGTTTGCGTAATGCCGATCAGCGGAGCCCGGAGGTTCCGCTCGACATCCACGCCCAGTGCCTTCAGCGGGGAGATGTAGAGGACCTTGGTCTTCCGCTTGGGTACCTTGGCGGACGACGATGCGGACGCCCGCCCGCGCTTGGCTGCCGCTCCGGAACCGGCTGCCGCACCGGAACCGGCCACCGCGCCGCCGGCCACCGCACCGGAACCGGCCCCGGCCTCGCTGGCAGCAGCGCCGTCGGATACAGCGAGCGCAGCCTGGGACGAGCCGCCCGCTGAACCCGGCGCAGCGGCGTCGGCGATAAACCTGTCCAGGGACCACAGGAACGCCGCCAGCGTCTTGCCGGATCCGGTGGGCGCGATGACCAGCGCATTCGACCCCTCCGAGATGGCGTCCCAGGCGCCGGTCTGCGCGGCAGTCGGCTCGGTGAAGGCACCCGTGAACCAGTCCCGGGTGGCGGGGGTGAACTTCTGGAGCACCGTGCCTGCCGACGTCATGCACCCATTGTTCACCACCCCACTGACATTCCGTGGTCCCCGCCGCAGCGTTCGGCTCCCGGCTAAATCCGCGGCGCGGCGGCAGGGTCAGGCAAACGCCGAAAGGACCCGCCAGGTGCCCGGCCCCGCCTCCGTGGGTGCCCCCGGAGAAACCCGCAGCTGCGCCGCTTCAGGCTCAATCAGCGCTGTGGCCAGCGTGCGCCAGCGGTCCCCGAACCGGGCACCGGCTGCCGGAACACAGCACAGGTCCGCGCCGTCTCCCGGGTTCGAGCAGAGATACGGCACCAGATCGGCCGTGGTCACAGGATCGAAATGCCCGCCGCTCCGCCGCCGGAGCAGGTCCATCCGCTGGTCCGAGTCCGGCTGGTAAAGCTCTGTCCTCTCACCGGCAGCTGGCACCGAGGACAGGAAGTGGTTGGTGTGCAGCAGGTAGTTCCCGGAACCGCCGACCACCTGCGCGCCGGCAGGGCTGAGTTCCACCATCCGCGCCCCCTGCTGCGTCACCACCGAAATGCAGCTGGAAGTTGTAACCGGAGCCGAGGTGAGCAGATCAACGGCTTCGTCCAGGGTCCGGGCGGAATACAGCACGGCGGCTGCGGCGACGTGGACGGGAACCGCTCCCGGAGTGTCCTCGCGGTGTCCCAGGACGTTGAGGTGAACTCCCACCCCGAAACTGTTGACGCCGATCTTTCCCAGGATCCCGTATTCGGTCATCCCGACGAACCTGCCGCCCGGATGGGCCACCGACTGCAGGTGCCAGGCTGCTGCAAGTTCCTCATGCCAGTCCCAGGTCTGGGCGGAGAAGACACGCCCGGGGATGGTGCTGATGACGGTAGAGCATTCCCCGGGCAGGCGCCCCTTGGCGAGCGAGAGGATTTCGGTGCGGGCGTTCAGGGCCGCCGTCTGCCAGACCGGAAGCCCGGCACCGGCGGCAGTCCCGTCAATCTCGGCGGCCAGGTCAGGAATCCACTGTCGGACCGCAGCCAGTGACGCGAGAGCTTCGTGCTCAACGCGCTCGGCACCGATGCCGCCGGCAGCAAAGAGATCCGCATACACCTGCCATGCGGAGGACAGCGCGTCCCGCGCGGCCTGCCCCCGCTGGACGCCGCGTTCACGGGCGCTGTCTGCGGCAATGGTGATCAGGGCAGGGGACGGGTGCGGAAATCCGCTCATGAAACAGCTCCGGTTGTGTCGCGGCGGCGCGGCACCCACCCGGGACGGGGCGCGCTGTCCATCAGCTGGCGGGTGTAGGGGTGCGTCGGCGCGTCGAGCACCTCGCCTGCCGTTCCGTATTCAACGACGGAACCCAGCTGCATCACCATCACCGTGTCTGCCACCTGCCGGGCCACGGCCAGGTCATGGGTAATAAAGAGGTAGGTCAGTTGCCTCTCAAGGCGCAGCCGTTCGAGCAGGGCGAGGATCTGCGCCTGGACGGTGACGTCCAGGGCGGAGACTGCCTCGTCCAGGACGATGACGGACGGTTCTGCTGCCAACGCGCGCGCAATTGCGACACGCTGCTTCTGCCCGCCGGAGAGCTGGTCAGGGTACGACGACGCGTGCCCGGCTTCCAGCCCCACTTCGGCGAACAGCGCCAGGCAGCGCTCCCGGCGGGCGGCGGCGTCGAGTGTGCCGTGCGCCTGCAGGATTTCGGTGACGGCCGTGGAGACGGGCAGCCGCCGGTTGAGGCTGCCCTGCGGGTCCTGGAATACCATCTGGATGTCCTTGGACCGCTGCCGCCGGATCCGCCGGGACGAGCCTGCGGTGACCTGCCGGCCGTCCACCGTGATGGTGCCTGAGTCTGCGGACTCCAGGCCCACGAGCATGCGGGCCACGGTGGTCTTCCCGGACCCGGATTCTCCCACCACGGCCAGGCAGGTGCCCCGCTCAATCCGGAAACTGACGTCCTTCACGGCGTGGACGGAACGCTTCGAGCGTCCGGAACCCGAGGTGAAAGTCCGGTTCAGGTTGTCGGCCGTAACCATGGTGCTCATTTGCCGTCCTCCGAAGGAACGGGCGCGGAGGCGCGCCGGGTGAGGCTGGGCTTGGAAGCGACCAGCATCTGTGTGTACTCATGCTGCGGGGATCCCAGCACGGACTGGGCCGGGCCGGCTTCCACGATGCGTCCTTTCTGCATCACGGCGATCCGCTGGCAGGCAGCTGCAGCGAGGTCGAGGTCATGGGTCACGAAGATCATCGCCATTCCGGCGTCGGTCCGCGCCTCGTTGAGGATCGCGACGACGTCGGACTGGGTGGTGACATCCAGCGCCGTCGTCGGTTCATCCGCGAGCAGCAGCGAGCTGCCCCGCGCCACGGATCCGGCAATGACCACACGCTGGAGCATGCCGCCGGAGAGCTGGTGCGGATAGGAACGCAGGCAGCGCTCGGGGTCATGGATGCCGACGTCGGCGAGCAGCGCGAGCGCGGTTTTCCGCGCTTCGGCAGCGGAAGTCCGCGGTTTCGCGGCCTGGATTCCTTCGATCAGGAAACGCTCCACCCGCAGCACCGGGTTCAGTGCGGCCAGGGGGTTCTGCGAAATCATCGATACTTCGGCCGCCCGGAAGCGGCGCAGTTCCTCGCGGGAAAGCGTGGTGATGTCCTTGTCCCGATAGCGGACGGTGCCGCTGGAGACGCTGCCGTCAGGGAGTGTGCGCAGGATGCTGCGCAGGGTCATGGACTTGCCGGACCCGGATTCGCCCACCAGCCCCAGGGATTCCCCGGGACCGACCTGCAGGCTGATGTCCTCCAGCAGGGTCATGGTGTCCGGGCCGGATCCGATGGCGAGGCCAACTTTTTCGAGTGTGAGCATCATGCCCTCCCTGCGGCGCGGCGGCCGCCGAGCTGCTCGCCCAGGTAGCCCAGGGCGGCGACGGTCAGGACAATGCAGGCGCCGGCATAGATGCTTTCCTGCGGATAACCGGCCAGCAGCGAAGCCTGGCCGGAGGAGATCATCAGGCCCCAGTCGGCATCCGGCGGCTGGACGCCGAAACCCAGGTAGGACAGGGCCGCGAGGTCGATCATGGCGTAGCCGAAGTTGATGCTGGCACCGGTGAGGATCTGCTGCTTCACGTTTGGCAGCAGGTGCCGGAAAGTGATGACCAGCCCGGAAATACCCTGCAGCTCGGCGGACTTCACGTAGGGCAGGTTTCGCTCGCGCAGCGCAACGGAGCGGATCACGCGGGCGGTATAGGGGGAGAAACCGATGGCCAGGGCAACGACGGCGGTTTCAACCCCCGCCCCGAAGACGGCCACGGCCAGCACGGCGAGCAGCAGGTTGGGGAAGGCGAAGAGGAAGTCCAGGAACCGGGTGATGGCACCGTCCACGCGGCCGCCGAACCAGACGGCCACCAGGGCCAGCGTGCCGCCGATGAGGACGGTCAATGCGGCCACGGCCAGCGCCGCCAGGATGGTGGACCGGGCGCCCACCGCGAGGCGGGTGAAAAGGTCCCGTCCGGCCTGGTCGGTGCCGAGCCAATGTTCTGCGCCGGGGGAGAGGTATCGGTCAACGATATTTCCCTCGGTGGCATCAAACGGGCTGATGAGCGGGCCGAGGACGGCGAGCAGCAGCACGAATGCCAGCCAGCCCAGGCAAATCCTTGCCAGCGGACCGCTGAAGACGCCGCCGGAGTGCCGCCGTCGTGCTTTGCGGAGGTTCAGTGCCGGGGCGCTCATGATGCTCCTCCCACCCGGACGCGGGGATCAATGACGGCATACAGCAGATCCACCAGGAGGTTGATGACGCCGAACGCCACCACCATGATCAGGGCCACGGCCTGCACCACCGCGAAGTCCTTCTGCTGGATGGAGGTCACCAGCAGTGCCCCGATGCCGTCCAGCGTGAACACTGACTCGACAACGAACGCGCCCGCCAGCAGGCCCGCGATGTGCACGCCGGACACGGTGGTGACCGGCAGCAGGGCATTGCGGATGACATGGCGGGGAATGAGCACACGTTCGGGCACGCCGCGGGAGCGGGCAGTCTGGGCATGCTCGGACTGGCGTTCCTCGCGCACCGCGGTGCGGGTGATCCGGGCGACGACGGCGATGGACGGCAGTGCCAGCGCCAGCGCGGGAAGCGTGAGGTGCGTCAGCCGGGACGCTATGCCTTCTCCGCTGCCGGACCCGAAGACCGGGAACCAGCCCAGCTGCACGCTGAACAGGCTCATCAGGAGCAGGCCGGCGAAGAAGGTGGGAACCGCGAAGCCGAGGTTGGAGGCGAACAGGATGATGTTGTCCAGGGCGCCCGGCCGCAGCCCGGCCACCGTGCCCAGGCCTACGCCCAGGACGATGATCAGGACTGCGGCCAGGCCGGTGAGCCACAGGGTGGTGGGGAGGCGGTTGGCCAGCAGGTCGGCAACTTCCTGCCGGTTGGCCAGCGACTGCCCAAAGTTCCCCTGGAGGGCATTGCCCACCCAGGATACGTACCGTGTGAGGAACGGATCGTCGAGGTTGTACTGCTCACGGATGGACGCGAGCACTTCGGCGCTGACGGTCCGTCCCTGCACCAGGAACTGTTCGGGGCTTCCTGGTGCCAGGTACAGGCCGCCAAAGACTGCGAAGCTCGAAGCCAGCAGGATGCCAGCCAAGGCAAGAAGCCGTTTGGCGATGTATTTCATGGTGCCTGCTTACCCTGCTGCGCCGAGGTCGGCGGCCCAGGGGTAGTACAGGTAGGCGAAGGACGCCGGAACGCCGGTGACGCGGTCGCTCATGAACAGCCGTACGGAGGGGTCCAGGATCGGCAGCCACGGCATGTCCTCCATGGCCAGGGCCTCGATCTCGGCGGTCAGTTCGGCGCGCTCGGTCTCCGAAGCGGTGGCCTCTGCCTTGGTGATCAGCTCTTCGATTTCCGGGTTGGAGTAGCCGGAGAAGTTCTGCGAACCGCCGTCCTGCACGATGGTGCGCAGAAAGACCAGCGGGTCCGGAACGTCCATGTAGTTGGTAGTCACGAAGGCACCGTGGCCGGCACGGGCCTCCGGGTCGGAGAAGAAGGCCCCGAACTGGGCGCTCGGAACCCCTTCGGGCTGGACGTCCAGGCCGATCTCCTTGCCGGCGCGGCTGAGCTCGGAGATCATGTCCGCGTAGAAGGACCGTTCCGTCGGGTAGACGATGGTGATCGGCTCGGACAGGTCTGCCGTGGCGTCTTCGAGGATTTCCTTGGCTTTCTCGACGTCGGCACCGGCACCGGGAAGTTCGGAGCGGGAGGAGGAGAAGACGTCGTCCGCGAAGGACCAGCCGCCGTCGGGAATCAGGGAGACGGACGGGCGTGCGGTGCCCTCGTACACGGTGGCGGCCAGAGCATCCTGGTCCGTGGCGGTCCAGAGCGCCTTGCGCACGGCAGGGTCCGCCAGCGGGCCGTCGCCGGTAGCGATGATGGCGAGCATCTGCAGGGACTTGCCCAGGATCAGTTCACCGTTGCCGGCTGCTTCAAGCTGGGACACGGCGCTCAGCGGAACGTCGTAGGAGCCGTCGATGGCGCCGGAAACCAGGGCGTTGGTAATGGCGGCTGGATCAACGATGAACTGGATTTCCAGGCTGTCCACCTTGGGGGTGCGCTCGGTATTCCAGTAGTTCTCGTTCTTGGCCAGGGTGATGCTCTGGCCGCTCTGCCATTCCTCGACGGAGTACGGACCGGTGCACATGACTCCGCCCTGCGGGGTTCCGTAGGACTCCCCGGCGGCCTTGCGGTGCTCTTCGGAGACCACCACGCCCATGGGGGTGGCCATGTAGGAGTTGTAGGTCCAGTCCGGGTTCTTCAGGGTGATGGTGACCTCGGATTCAGAGGTCGCTTCAATGGAGGCCACGTTGCCGCTGACGGCGTCGGACGCCCAGTAGCTGCCCTCGGCCGGATCCAGGTGCCGGTTGAGGCTGTACGCCACGTCCTGCGCGGTCATGGGGCTGCCGTCCCAGAAGGTGACGCCCTCGCGCAGCTGGTAGACGTAGGTCTGGCCGTCCTCGGTCTCGAAGGACTCGGCCAGGTTGGGCGTCACGGTGAAGTCCGGCTGGATCATCATGAGGCCTTCGCAGATGTTCGCGACGACCGTGTTTTCCGGGTAGTTGAACGCCAGGATGGGATCCAGGGACGCCGGTTCGCCAAACGGCAGGTTCCAGCTCGCCGAGTCAAGGTTGCCGGTTGCCGCGTCGGTTGTCACGGCGAGTTCCGCCAGACGGTCCCCGCCGTCCGCTGCTGCCCCGCCGCTGCCGGAGCCGCTGCTGCAGGACGTGATGGCCAGCAGGGCTGACAGTGCCAGCGCTGTGGGAAGTACAGCCTTTTTCATATGCACCCTTCCAAAAAGAGGACCTAGCCGGGCGATTCCTGCCCGCTCCTTTCCAGATATAGGTGTATAAAACGTTTTATATGTCGATCTTCGCCTACCGTTACGTAACCGTTACCGGGAGCTGAACGAACGGAGAAATATTGCAGTCAAAAACCACGATCCGCGACGTCGCCCGTGCCGCGGATGTATCCATCACCGCGGTGTCCCATGCCCTGAATGGAAAAGGAACGCTGGCTGCGGCGACCCGGCAGCGGATCATCGAAGCAGCGGACCGGCTCGGCTATCAGCCCGATCCGTTGGCCCGCGGCATGCGCAGCGGTCCGCTGGGCGTCATCGGACTGATGCTTCGCCCGCTGGATACCCTGGGCACCTACCGGCCCTCCGGCGTCGACTATTTCACCCGGCTGACCGGCGCCGTGGCAGTTGAATGCCTGGAACGGAACCTGAGCGTGATGCTGGTGCGGGATCTCTCCAAACTTCCGCGCCCGCCGCTGGCCCTGGCGCTGGACGGCTACATCATTGCCGATCCGCTCGAAGCGGACCCGGTCCTGGACCTGCTGCAGGATGCCTCCCTGCCCTTCATCACGATTGGCCGTGTTCCGGACCGGCCCGCCTTTACGAACTGGGTGGGCTCAGGGGACGGTGAGGACACCGTCCGGATCCTTGACCTGCTCCGGGAGCGCGGCGCGGAACGGATCGCGCTGGTGACCGGGTGCGACCGGAACTCCTGGAACCTGGAGTCCACCGCCGCCTACCACCAATGGGCCGGGGAGCGCGGCCTGCAGGCGCGGGTGGTTGCCCGGCCCGAAGCGGACGGAATGGACGGAGGGCGCTCCGCAGCACGGGAGCTGCTCCGCGACGGTGACCTGCCGGACGCGGTCTACTGCCTGACCGGCCGGCATGCCCGCGGCATCCTGGACGAATTCACGGAACACGGGATCAGTCTGCCGGGTCAGGTCCAGCTGGTGGCAGGCGCCGACTCGGAACAGACCCGTTCCTCCTCTCCGGCTATCAGCGCCATTGACCTGGACCCGGAACTCGTCGCAGCGCACGCCGTGGAGCAGCTGACCTCACGCGTGATGATCGGGAAACCGGCTGAGCCGGTGGCGCTGTCCACCCGCCTGATCCTGCGTTCAACTACGGCCGGTCCGGACCATGGCTGAGCCAGTGCTGCGCGCGGTCGAGGTGACTGGCCCCGCGGCAGCCCGGCTGGCCCGGGCACGGCGCAGGGCCGCGGTTGTTCAGGCGATGATGCTGGGCAGCTGGGGCCTGCTCCTTCCGCTGCTGCTCGTGCTGCCGTTCGGTACCTGGCTTCCGCCCCGGGCCGGCGACGCCGTGGCATACCTTCTGGTGGGCAGCTTCCTGCTCGGGTTCCTCCTCTGGATTCCCGAGGCGTACTTCCGCCGGCGCAAGGAGGCAGCGCAGCATGCGGCGTTCAGCGACGTCGAGGCCGCGCTGGCCCGTCTCCGCGCCGGATGGCAGGTGGAGTGGTACGCACCGTACGGAGGCATCGGACGGGAGCGGATCGTCTCCCGCGGGAGCTGGAAGCAGCGCTTCGAATGGCGGGTGGAGTACCGGGGCGGAACCATGCTCCTCACCGAAATTCCGGCCGCTGAGCATGAGGAGGACGACGACGGGGATCAGGACGGCTGAAGCGCCGGCTGCCTTTGTCGGACCGGTGCGGCCGGGGCGTCCCGGTCCAGCCAACCCGCGCAGCCGCCGCCGTCCGCTCCTCACCCAAACGCCGCGGCGGGTCAGCTAATGGGCTGGAACAGCGTCCGGTTCCTCCGCGCCGCGCCGGGCAAGGTCCCTCGCCTCATCGAAGTCGCTGTCCAGCCCCTCCGGAGCCCGGGTGAGCAGGCTGACAACGACGGCGAGCAGCAGGTTCACGGCGAAGCCTGGGATGATCTCGTACAGCGTGGAGGTGAGCTCCGAGCTGCCCCACGCGAAGGCGGTGACGGCCCCGGCAGCCATGCCGGTCAGCGCGCCCGCGGTCGTGAGCCGGCGCCAGAACAGGCAGAGCAGGATGGTCGGCCCGAAGGCAGCACCGAAACCTGCCCAGGCGAAACCGACCAGGTCGAGGATCGAGTTGCTGCGGTCCAGTGCCAGGAGGATGGACACCACGGAGACCACCAGCACGGCAGCGCGGCCCAGGGTGACCAGCATCCGCTGGGATGCGTCCTTCTTGACCACGATCTTGAACAGGTCCTCCACCAGTGCGGAGGACGTGACGATCAGCTGGGAGGAAATGGTGCTCATGATGGCGGCGAGGACGGCGGCCAGCACAAAGCCGGCAACCAGCGGATGGAACAGGACTTCCGCCATGCTCAGGAAGACGGCCTCGGGATCGCTGAGCGTGAGGTCATTCTGCTGGAAGTAGGCAGCACCGACCAACGCTGTGAGCACGGCACCAAGAACGCTGAGCAGCATCCAGCCAACCCCAATCCGGCGGCCCGCTACGGCGTCCGCAGGGGAGCGCAGGGCCATGAACCGGACGATGATGTGCGGCTGCCCAAAGTAGCCCAGGCCCCAAGCGAGCGCCGAGATCACGGCCAGCGCCGTCGTGCCTGCTACCGGGTTGAGCATGGTTGGGTCGATTTCGCGCAGGGACTCAGCCATGCCGGACGGGCCCCCGACGAGGAAGATGCCCACCAGCGGTACGGCGATGAGGGCGAGCAGCATCATCATGCCCTGCACAACGTCGGTGTAGCTGGCGCCCAGGAATCCGCCGAAGAGGGTGTAGGCGATGGTTACGCCGCCCACGATCAGCATGCCGGTGGTGTAGCTGGAGCCGAACGAGCTCTCGAAGAACACCCCGCCGGCCACCATGCCGGAGGAAACGTAGAAGGTGAAGAAGACGAGGATGATGACGCCGGACACCACGCGGAGCATCCGGCTGCGGTCCTTGAGGCGGTTCTCCAGGAAGCTCGGGACGGTGATCGAGTTGTTGGCAACCAGCGTGTAGGAGCGCAGCCTGGGCGCGACGAACTTCCAGTTCAGCCACGCACCAATGGTGAGTCCGACGGCGATCCAGGCTTCTGCGAGGCCGGCCAGGTAGATGGCGCCGGGCAATCCCATCAGGAGCCAGCCGGACATGTCCGAGGCGCCCGCGCTCAGCGCCGCAACACCCGGCTTCAGGCCCCGCCCGGCCAGCATGTAGTCATCCAGGTCAGAGGTACGGCGGTACGCCCACCATCCGATTCCCAGCATGGCTGCCATGTAAATGATCAGGGCAATCAGCTTGTACGTTTCGTCTGTCATGTAGCCGTTCCGGTCGGTTCCGTATCACTTTGCGTCGGTTCAGACGGCCTGCGCGCACACAAAATCGGTGGCGCGGGCCACAAGTGCCCAACAGTATGCCAAGTGCCGAAGGGGACGGCCAATTTGCCAGCGGCCGGTTTTGGCTGCCTGAAGATCGCTGTGCTAGCGCGGGCCGGCCAGCGGCCCGACCTGGAGGAGCTGCGCATTTTCGCTGCTGCAGCCGTACCCGGCCCGCGAGATATTGAGGTAGGCCGTGTCATCCGGCGGGAAAATCCGAAGCCCGGACACCGGTACCCGGGAGCATTCGTCTCCGTAGTTCTCCGGGCGGGTTTCCTGCAGCGATGCAACCGCGGACTGCCCGGGTTCCAGCGTGACCGTGACTGCTTCGGTTCCCTCGGACCGGATAGCCGGAGCGCCTACCTGGGTCCCAGACTGCCCAAGGTAGGAGACGCCGGGGTAGCCGAAAGTGGAGCACGCTGCGGAGGAGGTGTTCGTCAGGACCAGGTCCCGGTAGACGCTGCCGGCAGCACCGCCGCCGGGGGTGTCTTCGATATCGGCGGATAGTTTGTCCGCCGTGCAGAGCGGCGCCCCGTCTGCGGGGCCGGGAGCCGGAGTCTGCGGCGCGGCACTTGCGCTCGCTGAGCCGCTTGCCGAGCCGCTTGCCGTCGTACTCGCCGAGCTGCTCGCGGAAGGCGTCGGCGAGGGTGTCTCCTTCGCGTCGTTGCCGCCGGAGCAGCCGGTCAGGACCAGGCCGGCGGTGAGCAGCCCGGCAAAAACGAGGGAGGGGGAAACTGAAACCTTGGTTCTCATGGGTTCACCCTGAACCTGTGGCCTGACGTGGTCAAACCGCACCGCGGTGCCTTCCCGAAGCACACCGAATTGTTACGGACGCCGGAGTCTATTCGTGGTGGTACGGCCGGCCCGCGGCGATCTCCTGGGCACGGTAGACCTGCTCCGCGAGGATGAGGCGGACCAGCTGGTGCGGGAAGACGAGGGGAGAGAGGGACCAGACGAAGTCCGCGCGGTCATGCACGCTCTGGTCCACGCCGTAGGCACCGCCGATAATCAGCGTGACATTGCGCGAATTATCCAGCGGTTTCTGCAGAGTCTTCGACAGCTGCGGGGAGGTAATAGCCTTGCCGCGCTCATCGAGGAGGATCACGTAGTCGCTGCCCAGCTTCCCCAGCAGCCGCTCCGATTCTTCCTTGCGGGCGGCGTCGTTTTCCCGCGCGGAATGCGGAATCGACACCCAGGACAGGTCGAAGGGCTTCTTCAGCCGCTTTTCGTAGCGGCGGATCCCGTCAACCACCCAGTCCTCGTGCTTGCGGCCGACCATCAGAACACGTAATGCCATGGCTCTATTGAATACCGGCAGCGAACAGGGCAGAAACCCGCTGCCCGGCTGCCTTGGACAGGCTGCGGGTCTAGACTCCCGGGCAGTGGTCCCGCACAGAGAATGGAGAGCGCAGCATGAGCCAGACACGGGCGGTGGTCCTCGGTGGCGGGGGAGTAGCGGGGATCGCATGGGAAATGGGCGTGCTGGCCGCGCTGCTGGAGGACGGTATCGACCTCAACGCGGCGGACCTCGTGGTGGGCACCTCCGCCGGTTCGATGGTGGGCGCCGCGCTTCGCTCCGGCCTGCTGCCCCAGGTCCTGGCGGCACAGCTCGACGACGCGGAGCAGGCCCTCGCCGCGCAGGGAACCGATGTGCCGTACCAGGACCCCAGCGGTTTCAGCAGTGAGGCGTTCATCGAACTCACGGCGACGGCGGGACGCGGCGACGGCGACGAGAAGGCGGCCCGGGCGCGGGTAGGCCAGCTTGCGCGCACCACTCCCGCCGTAATGACCGAAGGGGAATGGGTCTCAAGCATCCGCTCGCTGCTTCCCCGGGCTGAATGGCCGGACAAACCCTTTGGGATTGCGGTGGTGGATGCGGAGGACGGTTCCTTCACGGTCCTGGATGCAACGTCCGACGTCGAACTGGCCCGGGCGGTCGCGGCCAGCTGCGCGGTGCCCACGGTGTGGCCTCCGGTGACTATCCTTGGCCGGCCCTACATGGACGGCGGCATGCGCTCAGCCACCAATGCCGACGTCGCCGAGGGATACGGAAAGGTGCTGGTGCTGGCCTGCGGTCCGGAGGCACCGGTGAGTCCGTTTGGTCCCAGCCTTCCGCAGGCACTGGCCAAGCTGCAGCAGCACAGCTCCACGTTCGTCGTGGAGGCTGATGAAGCCGCCCTGCGTGAGTTTGGGGCGAATCCGCTGCTGCGCTCCACCCGGATCCCGGCGTCGGCGGCCGGACGGCGGCAGGGCGCTGAGGCCGCGGCGGCGCTGCGGGACTTCTGGGCCTGAGGGCCGGCAGGCTGAGGAGAGGGCAGCGGCCGCCCCGCGGCGCCAAGGGGAAAACCACGGCGATGCGAACGGCTCAGACCTATAATCCCGGTATGGCATATCCGCGCCTGAAGGGCGCTTCCTTGAGAGACCTCGCAGTTCCCACCGCCGGAGGCAGGCTGTGAGCGGCGGACTCGTAGCGCTGCTGGACGACGTCGCTGCCCTGGCCCGCATCGCGGCAGCCTCGGTGGATGACATCGCGGCAGGCGCCGCGAAAGCGGGAGCCAAGGCCGCCGGCGTCGTTATTGATGACGCCGCAGTGACACCGCAGTACGTGTCCGGGGCGGATCCGTCCCGTGAACTGCCCATGATCAAGAAGATCTTCTGGGGGTCGCTGCGCAACAAGCTGCTCATCATCCTGCCGGCGCTGCTGCTGATCAGCGCATTCATCCCGGGAATCATCCCGTTCATTCTCATGCTCGGCGGCACTTACCTCTGCTATGAGGGCGCGGAGAAGGTCTGGCACAAGTTCTTTGGACGCCATGAGGCGAAGAAGGAGCCCGCAGTCGAACGGGGGCCCGACGCCGAGTCCAAGGTCATCAAGGGCGCCATCACCACCGACTTCATCCTCTCCTGCGAAATCATGGTCATCGCCATGAACGAGGTGGGGGACGCTTCCATCTGGATCCGTGCCGTCATCCTCGTAGTTGTGGCAATCGCGATCACGGTGCTCGTCTACGGCGCCGTTGGGCTGATCGTGAAGATGGACGACATTGGCCTGCACCTGGCAACCAAGGACTCCCAGGCCTCCAAGCGCGTGGGCGGACTGCTGGTCAAGGGCATGCCGTCCGTGCTGGCTGCCATTACCTTCGTGGGAACCATCGCCATGCTCTGGGTAGGCGGCCACATCATGCTGGTGGGCGCATCGGACCTGGGCTGGCACGCGCCCTATGACCTTGTGCATGTACTGGAGCATCCCTTCACCGGGATAGCGGTTGTGGGCGGATTCCTCGGCTGGCTCGTCAACACCCTGTGCTCGGCCGTCGCCGGCCTGGCCTGGGGCCTGGTAGTCATGGCCGCCCTGGTGCCGTTGAAGAAGATCCTGCCGTTCGGCAAGAAGAAGGACGGGCACGAGCCCGGCGACACCCGGGCCGCGCTCGCCGGGCACCGGCCGAAGAAGGCGAATCCCGACGCAGGCTAGCCGGGAGAGGGTGTGCGATCCGCCGCGGGCGGAGCGCTTCCCGCCCCGACTCGCGCCGGGAGGGGCACGCTTGTGTTCCGGGCACGGACAGCCAGGAGCGCGCAGCCCACCACAGTGACTCCGCCGAGGACGGTCTGCCGGCCAATGGACTCCTGGAGAATGACCGCGGCCCAGCAGATAGTCATGACCGGCTGCGCCAGCTGGACCTGGCTGACCTGTGCCATGGGCCCGATCGACAGGCCCCGGTACCAGGCGATGAATCCAAGGAACATGCTGGCTGCGGACAGGTAGGCGAAGGCTCCCCACTGGGCAGCGGTCCCTGCCGGAGGCTGTTGGGCCACCGCGAGTCCGGTCAGCACAGCCATCAGGGGCGAGGCCAGTACCAGGGCCCAGGAAATGGTCTGCCATGAGCCCAGGCTCCGGGACAGGATGCCGCCCTCCGCATAGCCAACTGCGCAGACGATCACCGCGGCGAACAGCAGCAGATCGGAGCCGTGGAGGGTGCCGAACCCGCCGCCCTGAAACAGGGCGAAGCACAGGGCAGCAAGAGTCCCGGCGCCCGCAGCCAACCAGAATGAACGGACCGGGCGTTCTCCTGTCCGAAGGACTGCGGCCACAGCGGTGGCAGCAGGCAGCGCCGCGATGACTACGGCCCCGTGGCTCGCAGGGACTGCTGTCAGGGCAAAAGACGTCAGCAGCGGGAAACCGGCAACCGCGCCGCCGGCCACCACGCCAACCTGGATCCACTGCCGGCCGCGGGGAGCTTTCTGCCGCGTGATGAACAGTGCTCCGCCTGCCAGCAGGGCCGCGGCCACCGCACGGCCAGCGCCCACAAACAGCGGGGACATGCTCCCGTCCTCGACCGCTATGCGGGTAAAGGGGACCGTGAAGGAAAAAACGGTGACGCCCAGCAGCGCCCACCACAGTCCGAAGGAGCCTGGCGGTATCGGTTTCGCGGAAATATGAGTAGCGGTATCGTGTAGCTTCATGTCCAACAGTAGCAGCGAGCGGATCGTCACGGCAGTGCGGAACTGGATAGCGGCCGCACCGGCCGGGGCCCAGCTGCCGTCTACGCGCCGGCTCGTGGAACAGTTCGAGGCGAGCCCTGTCACCGTGCAGAAAGCACTGCGGACCCTTATTGGCGAAGGGCTGATCGAGTCCAGGCCCGGCGTCGGTACTTTCGTCCGCACGGTCCGTACTCCGCGTCCCAGCGACTACGGCTGGCAGACTGCCGCACTTGGTTCACCCCGGCAGCTGGCAGCGCTGCCGTCAGCTGCGCTGCGTACCGCATCCCATGACGTCATCGCCCTGCACTCGGGCTATCCGGACAGGGATCTGCTGCCGGAGCGGCTTGTCCGGGCCGCGTTCGGCCGGGCCGGACGGAGTGAGGCCGCTGTCGGCCGCCCTCCGTCAGCGGGCCTGCCGGCCCTGCAGTCGTGGTTTGCCTCAGAACTGGGTTCAGTGACCCCGCCGGGCCTCAGCGCACCGAATGCCAGTGACACCGTGATTCTCCCGGGCAGCCAAAACGGCCTGAGCACCCTTTTCCGTGCACTGGTGGGAGCCGGAAATCCGCTGCTCATCGAGTCGCCCACGTACTGGGGTGCCCTGCTCGCGGCGGCGCAGGTCGGGGTCCAGCTCGTCCCGGTTCCCAGCGGGCCATCCGGTCCGGACCCCGCGGACCTTGACCGGGCCTTCGAGCAGACCGGAGCGCGTGCGTTCTACGCCCAGCCGAACTTCGCCAACCCGACCGGCGCGCAGTGGTCACGGGAGCTCGGGGAGGCTGTCCTCGGGATCGTCAGGGGCCGCGGCGCCTTCCTTATTGAGGACGACTGGGCGCATGACTTCGGCATCACCGCGCAGTCGCAGCCGCTGGCAGCCCGGGAGGACAGCGGGCATGTTGTCTACATCCGGTCCCTGACCAAGAGTGTTTCCCCCGCGGTGCGTGTCGCGGGGCTGATTGCGCGGGGCCCGGCGCTGGACCGCATTCGCACGGACAGCCAGGCCCAGGCGATGTACGTCAGCGGTGTCCTCCAGTCAGCCGCCCTTGATGTTGTCACGGATCCCGGCTGGAAGACCCACCTGAGGAACCTGCGGCAGCAGCTGACGGCACGGCGGGACCTTCTCGCCGGAGCCATCCGTGAACACGTTCCGGAAGCGCACCTCGAAGTACTTCCCCGCGGCGGACTGAATCTGTGGGTGCAGTTGCCGCAGGAGACGAACCTGGACATTCTGGCGCGGGAATGCGAATCCCGGGGAGTGATGATTGCCGCCGGAGACGACTGGTTCCCCGCGGAGCCCGCAGGCCGCTACATCCGGCTCAACTATTCGGGGCCTGCGCCCGGACGCTTTCCCGATGCTGCACAGATTATCGGCGAGGCGCTTCGGGATAGCCTCGCCTAGGCTGCGGGGGGAACCAAAAAGGTCCGGCTTCCCATGCGGGAATCCGGACCTTTTTCGCTGGCGGTGACGGTGGGATTTGAACCCACGTTGGCTTTTACACCAAACAACATTTCGAGTGTTGCACCTTCGGCCGCTCGGACACGTCACCAACGGAACAACCTTACCGGGTGTTTGGCTCCAGCCCCAAAACGCCCCGGACCCGCAGCTTTCCGGGGCCGGGGCGCACGCGCGGACTAGAGATCGACGACGTCGTTCTTGCCGACGTTCGGGGTGTCTCCCGTTACGGCGCTCTTGCCGATCTTGAACAGGGTGGCGATCTTGGGTTCATCCGACACCCAGTACTCAGCCGTGTCGCTGTTGACCTTGATCAGGGCAATCGACGGGTCTTCCCGGCCCTGCTCGAACCATGCAGACGCAGAGCTATTCCAGAGCTGCTCGATCTTCTCCTGGTCGTGGCTGATTTCGGCACGTCCACTGACGGAGAGGTAGCCCTTCTTGTCCTCCACAGCCACATTGACGTGCGGGTTGGCGCGGATCTCGTCGGCCTTGGGGGAGGGGTCCTGGGTGAAGAACCAAAGATTGCCCTCAGAATCGGTCTCCTGCAGCGCCAGCGGACGGCTCACCAGGTTGCCCTGGAGGTCAACGGTTGTCAGGTTGCCGATCTTGGCGTGTTCAAGAATCTTGACGACGCGGTCTACGCCTTCTTGATGCTCCGAGGTCATGCCTGCTCCTAGCTCTTGGGGTCGGTTGTCGGGTACACGAATAAAAGCAAGCATACTTAGGGTTGTGTGCCCTGGGAACCGCGCAGCGTACGCCGTGAGCCGAAAAACTCCCGCAGCAGATGGGCGCACTCGTCCTCGCGTACGCCGGGGAATACCTCAACCCAGTGGTTGAGCCGGGGCTCCCGGAGGATCTCGAACACCGAGCCGGATGCGCCGGCCTTCTCGTCCCAGGCTCCGAACACCACCCGCGGAATCCTGGCGAGCACAATCGCCCCGGCACACATGGCACACGGCTCGAGGGTCACCACCAAGGTGCACCCCTCCAGCCGCCATTCACCCAGCGCAGCCGCTGCCTCCCGGATCGCTACCACCTCGGCATGGGCTGTGGGATCTCCCGTCGCCTCCCGTTCATTGCGTCCAGTGCCGAGGATGCTTCCGTCCGGGCCTACGACGACGGCGCCAATCGGCACGTCCCCGGTGTCCAGGGCGGCGCGCGCCTGCTCCAGGGCAAGCTCCATCCAGGCCTGCCGGGCAGCTGTGGGCGATTCCATATGGCTATGGTCCCCTATTTCCGTGTGGGGCCCCCAAATCCGCAGGGGTGCGGAGAAGCCGCGATGGTAGTTTGGAAGCATGCGCGTACTAGTAGTGGATCATCCCCTCGTAGCCCACAAATTGACGGTACTCCGGGATAAGGACACCCCTTCCCCCGTCTTCCGGCTCCTGACTGAAGAACTCGTGACCCTGCTGGCGTATGAAGCCACCCGCAATGTCCGGGTTGAGCCCGTCAATATTGAAACCCCGGTCACCTCGACCATCGGGACCGGGCTCGTGAAGCCCACCCCGCTGGTGGTTCCGATCCTGCGTGCCGGGCTGGGCATGCTCGAAGGCATGACGCGGCTGGTCCCCACCGCAGAAGTTGGTTTCCTGGGCATGGCCCGCAATGAGGAGACCCTCGAGGCCATCACCTACGCCGAGCGCCTGCCGGATGACCTGACCGGACGCCAGGTCTTCGTCCTTGATCCAATGCTCGCCACCGGCGGCACGCTGCGCGAAGCCATTAAGTTCCTGTTCAACCGGGGCGCCGCGGAAATCGTCTGCATCTGTCTGCTGGGAGCCCCGGAAGGCCTCAGTGTGCTGGAAGAGGAACTGGCCGACGCAAACGTCACCATCGTCCTGGCCTCCATCGACGAGCGGCTCGACGAAAAGGCCTATATCGTGCCCGGCTTGGGAGATGCTGGAGATCGCCTCTACGGCGTCGTCCACTAGCCACCACAACGCGGGAAACCACCGTATTGGTCTCACTATGTGGGCAATTCGGGTGACGCTTGACTT
The DNA here is from genome assembly GCF_051337705.1 of Arthrobacter sp. IK3. NCBI lineage: Bacteria > Bacillati > Actinomycetota > Actinomycetes > Micrococcales > Micrococcaceae > Arthrobacter > Arthrobacter sp. IK3. The sequence continues at coordinate 175,617 of NZ_JBPPSW010000004.1, forward strand.
CAGGCGGTTCATAAGTGTGCTTATGAGCCGCCTGTGACTTTAACGGGCTAAGGACGTAAATTCCCTGATAAGCCCGGGATTTATTCCGATTGGGGAATACCAAGCGTTTGCTGCCGCGACTTCCGTAAAGGGTGAGATCGATCACAACTAGGCGATTTAGGTCCACCATGTGAGACAACCGCACCATTGTTACTTGTGCGTATGCCTTTGTTACATGCAATAATCCGTAACGTGAACATCCACACGACAGCATGTGTCGCAGATCTTCTTTTTGGCAGCAATGCCGGCGGGAAGAGCTGCTGTCGTCGAATGCAGGCCTAGGAAAAACACCCCCCATCCCAGGCAACACACCCGTCCATCTGATGGGCGCAACCCCGCGCCACTCTCTTGGGCACACTCCCTGCATAGTGCCGTGCAGACGGCAATTCACCACTGAGGTCCCAAAATGTCAGTAGCATCCGGGTACGTCCACATCTCCCTCCGCAATGCCCAGAGCCGGGCCGCAGGAATGCCTGCACGGCCCACGGGGTTTTCCCGCCCGTTCGGTGCGCCCGTTACGGGACAGCAGTTCCCCGGCCAGGTTGTTCCCACCGGGATCCGCCCTCCGCGCTCCCCGCTCAGCGAGGGAACGCCGATTACCGCTCCGACTCCGGTCGTGGCCCCGTCCGGAACTCCCGGCCCCCAGCCGGTCGGCAGCGATACCGTTGCCCGCGGCTTCGTGATCTACGTTGGCCTCGATGAGGACACTGCTGCCGCCAACGGGACCACGCTGACCAAACTCGCACAGGAAATCCGGGCGCACGTCCAGGCGCTGGTCCCGGGTGCGCAGAGCCATGCTGCCGTTGCGCTGGCGCCGTCGGGCGCATCCGGATCGGACATTGACGTTGTCCGCCAGGCCCTGGGCGACCCCACGGTCAACCGTGCTCCGCGGCAGGAGGTCTCCTCGCCGTCGCCCGTCCAGCAGAGTGCACCGCGCCCCTCCGGCGTGCTGATTGATCTCTCCCGCCGCGAGGTCCACCTGGACGGCGAGACGCTGAACCTGACGTTCAAGGAATTCGAACTGCTGAACTACCTCGTGGAGAACGCCTCCCGGACCGTGGGGCGCGAAGAGCTGCTCTCTGGACTGTGGCGCAATGCCGAGGAAGTGCCCAACGAGCGGACTATCGATGTCCACATCCGCCGCCTGCGCTCAAAGCTAGGCCGCCTCGCCAACACCGTTCGCACTGTCCGCGGCCAGGGCTACCGCTTCTACGAACACCCCGAAGTTGTTGTCTGGGCTGCCCCGGAGTACAGCATCTAGCTGTCCCTGCGGCCCTATCGAGATGACAGAAAGTGCTGGTTTGAGGGCTCAAACCAGCACTTTCTGTCATTTCGGTTGAGTGGGGGCCGCCGGGCGGGAATCCGGACGCCGATAGACTGGGCCCATGAGCGGCCACCACCTGAAAAAACTGATGCTGCTGCGGCATGCCAAGGCAGACTGGCCGCGAGAAGTCACCTCGGACCATGAAAGGCCGCTCTCGGGGCGCGGCCACCGGGACGCACCGCAGGCAGGCATCTGGATGCGGGAGAACGACGCCGTTCCGGACTTTATCCTCTGCTCCTCCGCGCTGCGCACCAGGCAGACGTGCACCTGGGTCTGTGACGAGTTGGGGGAGAAGGCGCCCACGGCCAAACTCGAAGACCGGCTGTACGACGCCCCCGCTTCCCGCATTCTGAGCGTTATCAACCACGTGCCGGAGACTGTCTCGAGCCTGCTGGTCATTGCGCACATGCCGGGCGTGCAGGAGGTTGCCATGCGGCTGGCGTCCGTGGCATCGGATGAGGATGCCGTCATGGAGATGGCCACGCACTACCCGACCTCCGGACTGACCGTCCTGCAGCTGGAGGTGCCGTGGGCGGAGCTGGACGGGCGAGACGCCCGCGTTACTGATTTCGTGGTTCCCCGGGGCTAGCTACAGCCCGTATTTTTCCAGCAGGCGCAGCCACACCTCGCTGATCGTGGGGTAGGCCGGAACGGCATGCCAGAGACGGTCCAGCGGCACCTGCCCGGTAACCGCGATCGTGGCAGCGTGCAGCAGCTCCGCCACCCCGGGTCCCGCGAACGTGAATCCAACGGGAATGCCGCGGTCCTCGTCCACCACCATCTGGGCCCATCCGGTGTAACCGTCAGCGAACAGGGAGGATCCGGCCACGCTCAGCGGCAGGGACGTTTCGCTCACCCGGATGCCCCGGGCGGACGCATCCTTCGGGCTCAGTCCCACAATGGCTATCTCCGGGTCCGTGAAGACCACCTGCGGGACCGCCGTGTGGTCCGCGGTCGCGGTGAACCGGCTGTAAGCCGGAGGTTCGCCAAAGCCAATCTCGCCGTGCGCCCGCGCTGCGATGGCGGAGCCGGTAGCACGCGCCTCGTACTTGCCCTGATGGGTCAGGAGCACCTTGCCTGCGGCGTCGCCGACGGCGTAGAGCCAGTTTGCGGCGCCTGCCACCAGCCCGGAGTCGTCCGTCCGCAGCGAGTTCGGGTCCAGGCCCAGCTCCTCGAGTCCCAGTCCGTCCAGCGCGGGTCGGCGGCCGGTGGACACGAGCAGCCGGTCCCCGGCCAGGCGCTGTCCGCCCGGCAGATCCATGACAATCGCGCCGGACTCGTCCCTGGAAATCCGCTCCGGAGACGTATTGCCGTGGATTTCGACGCCGTCAGCCTCCAACGCGTCGATGACCAGTTTCGCGGCGGGTGCAGGCAGCGAATCCAGGACCCCGTGCCGGGCCACGAGGGAAACTTTCGAACCGAGCCGCGCGTACGCCTGGGCCAGCTCCGTGCCGGCCACCCCGCCTCCCAGGACCAGGAGGCTCCCCGGCACCTCGCTGGAGGAGGTTGCCTCCCGGGTGCCCCAGTACTCCACGTCCGCCAGGCCGTCCACCGGGGGCTCAACAGGAACAGATCCCGTGGCGAGCACCACGGCGTGCCGCGCCCGGATGGTCACCCGAGTGCCGGCGTCGTCCGTTACCTCGACCGTGCGCTCTCCGGTGAGGCGGGCCCGTCCGCGAACCAGTCCGATGCCCGTGTCCTTGACCCACTGAACCTGGGAAGCGTCGTCCCAGTTGGAGGTAAACGAATCGCGGCGCCGCAGCACGGCCGGGACGTCCAGGCTGCCGGAAACCGCTTCCCGCGAGCCATCCACCGCGCTGGCTTCCGCTAGGGCAGTGCCCGGGCGCAGCAGCGCCTTGGAGGGCATGCAGGCCCAGTAGGAGCATTCCCCGCCTACCAGGGCCGATTCAACGATGATCGACTCGAGCCCGGCGCCAACTACCCGGCCCGCGGCGTTTTCACCCGCAGCACCTGCACCAAGGACAATTACATCTGTTTCCAGCGATTCAGTCATGACGCCGAGCTTTTCAGCCTCAGGGACGGCGGGCAAGTGGGCCCCGGCCGCAATGCCGGTGCCCGGACGGCAAAAAACCCCGCCGAACCGGGATTGATCCAGGTTCGACGGGGTTTTCAGTGGTGCGCGCGAAGGGATTCGAACCCCCAACCTTCTGATCCGTAGTCAGATGCTCTATCCGTTGAGCTACGCACGCATTTTGGAATATTCTGGAAGTTGCCGGGTTTCCCCTGCTTCTTTCAAGTTCTTCCGTGGCTGTTTGGCCGTAGATAACTATAGCGGGGTTCTGCGGAGAACGCCAAATCGAGTTCCGTTACGATGAAAAACTAGACCGGTCTATATGACCTTCGTCACACAAAAGGGTTCCGCAGGCTGAACTGCCCCTGAAATCTAGGCAAACTTGGAGTCGCACGCCACATTGGTAACATCTTTTCGCCGTTGGACCCCCGGAGGTTGGAAATAGCATCAAAAAACACCAGTGACCCAACGAAGGGAAGAGTCATGGGCGATGACGCGCGTCAGCTAGTTCTCGATGAGAGCGGCAACGCTGCTCCTAGCCAGTTGCAGGACAGCAAGATCAGGGGGGCCTCCAGCGAGGCACCCACCACCCACAGTGCCCTGCTCGCATGGGTCAAGGAAGTGGCCGAGCTGACGCAGCCCGCCGATGTCTATTGGGTCGATGGTTCCGAGGCGGAGAACAAGGCGCTCACCGATGAGCTGGTCGAGGCAGGCACCCTGGTTCGCCTGAACCCTGAAACCTTCCCCAACTCCTTCGCGGCCTTCTCTGATCCCAAGGATGTTGCCCGTGTGGAGGAGCAGACGTTCATCTGCTCCGAGAAGCGCGAAGACGCAGGCTTCACCAACAACTGGATGGACCCGGCGGAAATGCGCACCAAGCTGAACGGGCTCTTCGCCGGTTCAATGCGCGGACGCACCATGTACGTGATCCCGTTCGTGATGGGCCACCTCGACGCCGAGGACCCCAAGTTCGGCGTCGAAATCACCGACAGCGCCTACGTAGTGGCGTCCATGCGGATCATGGCGCGCATCGGCACCGACGTGCTGCGGAAGATGGAAGAGCTGGATGCCTTCTTCGTCCCCGCCCTGCACTCCGTGGGTGCACCTCTGGCAGAGGGACAGGAAGACGTTTCCTGGCCGTGCAACGAGGAGAAGTGGATTGTGCACTTCCCCGAAGACCGATCCATCTACTCCTACGGCTCCGGCTACGGCGGCAACGCCCTGCTGGGCAAGAAGTGCTATGCCCTGCGCATCGCGTCGGTCATGGCGCGGGACGAGGGCTGGCTCGCCGAGCACATGCTCATCCTGAAGCTCACCAGCCCGGAAAAGAAGGACTACTACGTATCGGCTGCGTTCCCCTCGGCCTGCGGCAAGACCAACCTGGCACTGCTGGACCCCACGGTCGAAGGCTGGAAAGTTGAGACCCTCGGCGATGACATCACCTGGCTGCGCTTCGGCCACGACGGTGAACTCCGTGCCACCAACCCTGAGGCAGGCCTCTTCGGCGTCGCCCCAGGCACCGGCTGGAGCACCAACCCGAACGCGATGCGCGCCATTGCCAAGGGCAACTCCATCTTCACCAACGTGGCCCTGACCGACGACGGCGGAGTCTGGTGGGAAGGCATGACGGACGAGACGCCGGCACACCTGACGGACTGGCGCGGAAACGACTGGACTCCGGAAGCGGGCACCCCGGCAGCGCACCCGAACTCCCGCTTCTGCACCCCTATCGACCAGATCGACATGCTGGCCGAGGAATACCATTCCCCGAACGGCGTGCCCGTTTCCGCGATCCTCTTCGGCGGACGCCGCAAGACCACCGTTCCCCTGGTGACCCAGGCGCGGGACTGGGCCAGCGGCATCTTCATGGGTTCAACACTTTCTTCGGAAACCACGGCCGCTGCCGCCGGCGCCGTGGGTGTGGTCCGCCGTGACCCGATGGCCATGCTGCCCTTCATCGGCTACGACGCCGGTGACTACCTCAAGCACTGGATCACCCTCAGCGCCAAGGCCAACCAGGAGAAGCTCCCGGCCATCTTCCTGGTCAACTGGTTCCGCCGCACTGCCGACGGCGGTTTCGCGTGGCCCGGTTTCGGCGAGAACTCCCGTGTGCTTAAGTGGGTCATCGAGCGCCTCGAAGGCAAGGCAGACGCCGTCGAAACCCCGATTGGCTTTGTGCCCACCGGCGATTCGATCGACCTCCAGGGCCTGGACATGACCCCGGCCGACGTCGAAGCAGCCGTGCGCGTGGATCCGGCGGAATGGGAGACCGAACTGGCCGGCATCGACGAGTGGTACGCCCGCTTCGGCGCGTCACTGCCTGAGGAGCTCTCGGCCAAGCTGGCTGAACTCAAGGAACGGTTCGCGGCCGCAAAGTAGGCTCAGCCAAAAACAGGCCCCGCACGTGGAGTGCGGGGCCTGTTTTTGGTTTGAGCCGGGATCAGGACTCGGAAGGCTCTTCGGTGTCTGCCGCCCAGACGATCGGCTCGCCGGATTCCCAGATGGGGTCGTTGAAAGTCCAGGCCCCGTCCTCCTGCGAGTAGGTCTGGATTGCCGAGATGCACACGCCTTCGGAGTGTTCCGCCACAACGTGGATGGCGTCGGTGCCCTCGTCCGGGAGGGTGATGTCCGAGAACACGGCTACTGCGCGGTTCTGGTCCTTCTGGTCGCGCAGGACGGTGTAGAGGTCATCGATCATGGCCTCGGCATCCAGGTCCTCGTCGCTCTCCTCGGGGGAGACAGCGACCATGCGCAGCTCACCGTCGGCCTGCACCACCAGGGCGGCGGGCAGGAAGGCACCCTGCGCTTCGAGCTGTTCCTGCGTGACACCGAGGGCGGTGCCCAGCAGCGAGTTCAGGTCATCCTGTACCTGGGCGGAAGGTTCCCCGCCGGTCAGTTCAACATCAGCCATGAGCTCATTTCCTAACTAGTTCAAGGACACGGTCGCGGACCATTTCCATCGTGGAAAGGTCCTCTGCCTCGGCGTTAAGCCTGAGGAAGGGTTCGGTGTTGGACGCGCGGAGATTGAACCACCACTGTCCGTCATCTGAGGTGAAGGTCAGGCCGTCCATCTCGTCGACGGTGACGCCGGGACGGTCGTACTCGTTGCGCACCCGGTCCACGGCGGCCTGGACGTCGTCGAGCTTTGAATTGATCTCTCCGGAGGAGAAGTACGGCTCGTACTCGCGGGCCAGGTCAGACAGCGGCAGCTCCTGTTCGCCCAGGGCAGCCAGCACGTGCATGGCGGCCAGCATGCCGGTATCAGCGTTGTAGAAGTCGCGGAAGTAGTAATGCGCGGAGTGCTCGCCGCCGAACACGGCACCTTCCGAGGCCATCAGCGCCTTGATGAAGGAATGGCCTACACGGGTGCGGACTGCACGCCCGCCGGAGGCCTGTACCAGTTCGGGAACGGCGCGGGAGGTAATCAGGTTGTGGATAATCACCGGGACTTCTTCACCGGCTGCCTTGGCGCGGGCGATCTCGCGGCGTGCCACCAGGGCGGTGATGGCCGAGGGGCTCACCGGGGCACCGAGTTCGTCGATGACAAAGCAGCGGTCAGCATCGCCGTCGAACGCCAGGCCCAGGTCAGCGCCGTGTTCGACGACGGCGGCCTGCAGGTCCCGGAGGTTCTCCGGTTCCAGCGGGTTTGCCGGGTGGTTGGGGAAGGAGCCGTCCAGCTCGAAGTACAGCGGAATGATGTCCAGCGGCAGTCCGGGGAGGATGGAGTTCCCCAGGACCGCGGGCGTAGTGAGGCCGGCCATGCCGTTGCCCGCGTCCACCACTACCTTCAGCGGGCGGATGCCGCGCAGGTCCACCAGGCCGCGCAGGTAGGCGGAGTAGTCGCCGAGGACGTCCCGCACGCTGATCTGGCCCGGTGTCTCCACCGAGTTGATGACGCCGTCGTTGAGGTAGCGCTCGGCGGCTTCCTGAATTTCCTTCAGTCCGGTTTCCGAGGAGATCGGAATGGCTCCGGCCTTGGCCATCTTGATGCCGTTGTACTGGGCCGGGTTATGGCTGGCCGTGAAGGTCACGCCCGCCGCGTTCAGCGAACCGCACGCGTAGTACAGCTCATCGGTGGAGATGAGGTCCAGCAGCAGGACGTAGGCTCCGCGGGCGGTGGCGCCGGAGGCGAAGTCCTTGATGAACTCGGGGGAGGACTGGCGCATGTCCCCTCCCACCAGGACGGTCTCCCCGGCCAGGCCGAGGACGTCGACGAAGGCAGCGCCGACGGCCTTCACGATTTCCGGGGTGATGGTCTCGCCAACAACACCACGGACGTCATAGGCCTTGAAGGACGCAGAAAGATCGAATGCAGTAGTCACGCCTTGCAGTCTATAGGGGGCACGCTGCGGGCCGGAGCATGCCCGCCGCCGGGAGGTGTTTTCCACAATCTCTTCCCGCGGCGTCGGATCCTGTCCGTGGCGGCTGGAATAGTGGAAGGTATGGAACCGGTATCCGCCCAGCACGCCACAGCCCTCCCCGCTTCATCCGAACCCGACGACGCCGCTGCCCTGCGCACGGAAGCAACAGCCCTGCTGCGCGCACTCGTGGGCAGGGACGACGCCGAGTTCCACGAAGGCCAGTACGAGGCGATTGAGGCCCTGGTCAGGGGAGGGAGGCGTGCACTGGTCGTTCAGCGCACCGGCTGGGGCAAGTCCGCGGTCTACTTCGTGGCCAGCCTGCTGCTGCGTGCCCGGGGTGCCGGGCCCACGCTGATCGTCTCCCCGCTGCTTGCCCTGATGCGGGACCAGGTTGCCGCTGCCGCCCGGGCAGGAGTCCGCGCCGCCGCGATCAACTCGGCCAACCAGCTTGAATGGCAGGACATCTCCGCCCGCCTGGAAGCGGACACGGTGGATGTGCTCCTTGTCTCCCCGGAACGGCTGAACAACCCGGGTTTCCGGGAGAACCACCTGCCCGAACTGGTCCGGCGCTCAGGCCTGCTGGTGATCGATGAGGCCCACTGCATCTCCGACTGGGGGCACGACTTTCGGCCGGACTACCGCCGCATCCGGCACCTGATTGAACAGCTTCCGCATTCCGTGCCGGTCCTCGCCACCACTGCCACCGCGAATACCCGGGTGGTGAAGGATGTGGAAGAGCAGCTCGCTGCCGGCGGGGAAGAGGTCTTCACCATCCGCGGTGCGCTGGCCCGGGACTCACTGCGGCTCGGTGTGCTGCGGCTGCCCAGCCCGCGCAGCAGGCTCGCCTGGCTGCTGACACACATCGAGGAGCTCCCCGGAAGCGGCATCATCTACGCGCTCACCGTCTCAGCCGCGGAGGACACCGCGCGCCTTCTGCAGAAAGCGGGACACCCCGTCCTCGCCTACACCGGCCGCACGGATCCGGCAGACCGGGAAGCGGCAGAGGCGGCCCTGAAGAACAACGAGGTCAAGGCGCTGGTGGCTACCAGCGCGCTGGGCATGGGCTTCGACAAGCCGGACCTGGGCTTTGTGGTCCACCTGGGTGCTCCTTCGTCCCCCGTGGCCTACTACCAGCAGGTTGGCCGAGCCGGCCGCGGCACTCCCAACGCGGACGTCCTGCTGCTGCCCGGTGCCGAGGACAGGGACATCTGGGAGTACTTCGCCACGTCCTCCATGCCGTCTGAGGGTCCCGCTAATGCGGTGCTCCGCGAGCTTGCGGATGGATCGGTGCTCTCCACGGGTGCGCTCGAAACCCTGGTGAACCTAAAGCGTTCCCCGCTGGAACTGCTGCTGAAGGTGCTCGCCGTGGACGGCGCCGTCGAACGCGTCACCGGAGGGTGGCGGGGGACCGGGCAGCCGTGGAGCTATGACCGGGAACGCTACGAGCGGATCGCTGCCGCTCGGGTGCGGGAACAGCAGGCGATGCTGGATTACGAGAACACCAGCGGCTGCCGGATGGAGTTCCTGTCCCGGCAGCTTGATGATCCGGCGGCGGCGCCGTGCGGGCGCTGCGACAACTGTGCCGGGCGCTGGTACTCGGACGAGGTAGCCAGCGAAGCCGCAGACAGCGCCGGGCAGGCCCTGTCACGGGTGGGCGTGGACATCGATCCGCGCGGCATGTACCCCAGCGGAATGGACCGGCTGGGGGTGCCGGTCAAGGGAAAGATCAAGCCCGACGCCGCTGTCTCCACCGGACGTGCGCTCGCCCGCCTGACCGATCTGGGCTGGGGCGGACGGCTGCGGGAAATCTTCGGTCCCGGGGCCGAAGACGCCCCGGTGGACCAGGGGCTGCTCAACGGCTGTGTTCAGGTGCTGGCACAGTGGGGCTGGGACCAGCGTCCGGTGGCGATCGTGTCTGTCCCGAGCCGGACCCGGCCGCAGCTGGTGGCGTCGCTGGCGCAGGGGCTTTCCGAACTGGGTCGGATTCCGTATCTGGGGGCCCTGCAGCTGCCGCACGGCGGACCGACCGGCGGCTCCGGCGGCAACAGTGCCTTCCGTCTGGCTTCGGTCTGGGAACAGTTCGCGGTTCCACCGGAGGGAGCGGCCTGGTTCGCGGAGAATCCCGGGCCGGTGCTGCTGGTGGATGACTTCGCGGACAGCCGCTGGACGCTCACCGAAGCCGGCCGCACCCTGCGCCTGGCCGGTGTTGAATCCGTCCTGCCGTTCGTGCTGGCGCTGAAGGCCTGAGCGGGGCAGGCCTGGAAGCGGTATTGCCCGGTCAGTAGTGCCCTGCGGGCTAGGAGTTGCGCTGAGGTTCTATCGTATGAGGTTGGACTGTTCTGGCTGAGACGACTATTTGGAGAAAACGTGATGGTCAACGATGGTGACGATGACGGTGGCGGCCGCGTGAATAAAAGGGAGTTCCTAGTTCGCGTTGCTCGCCGCGCAGGTGTGCCGGTTCGGGTTGCAACGGATGTGTACGAGGCAGTTATCGAAGAGATTCTCGAGATTGTCGAGAATGGTGATCGGCTCACTCTAACGGGGTTCGGTAAGTTCTACCCGCAGAAGCACAAGGGGCACCGGGTTCAGAGAATCAACGAAGAGGGCAAGCTCGAGGGGAGCGAGAATCCCGAGACCGTTGGTGACTACGCGGTGTTGAAATTTTCGGCCACGCGAGCGGTCAACCGCAAGATCGGGGCGAAGCCTCACCATGAGCCGGCTCCGGGAGTTGACGACAAAGACAAAGAAGACGCTTCCTAGAAGCCGGGAAAGACAGAAGCCCCGAGGGGTACACTCGGGGCTTCTGCCTTGGGGGGAACGACCAGCCATCGTCGGGGAATGGCTTTGGCTGGTCGGGTTGTTCAGCAGCTGCAGTGCTGAACAGGGTTGCCGGCTTCGACTGCGCGTTGCAGCACGATCGTCGATTCTCCGGTGTCTGGGGTGATCCTGAACCACGAGCAGCACTTGGATGTGAGGAGCACTGTGTAACTCCATCCGGCCACAATTCGTTCGATTTCAAGACCATCTTCGATGTCACTGACATCGTCGATAAGTACTGCACCATCCACGCCGCTGACCGGCCCGCAGTCCAGAGTGTCGTCGTCGAGATAGGCGTCGAGGGATATTTCGGATCCCGAGGGGTACTTGTCGAGTACAAGCCTGGCGATACGACGTGCGCCCCCGCAGTACGTTGGGTGCTCACGAGTGAGCCCGTGGTGCTCGGGGGCAACATTCACGTCACTCCGGTTACCGATCACTTTTCTCCCTCTGAGGTGGCCTACGGACGCGCGGATCGCGTTTTTGAAAGTGTGAACGCGCTTCCAAGTCTTGGTCACGGGTGTGATTGGTAGTTGCGAATTTCCCTATTTGCAGTACAGATTCAGCCTGAATGCAGTAGTAATCCTTGTCCGGAGCGGTTGTTGTCAGACGGGTATCCTGAGTTACGAGACTGACGAGGGGTCCTGATTGGGCACCTCTGCGAAGGAGAGCGTCTTTGGTTCGGGTGGATAGCCTGCAAGTTGCTTTGGCGAAGTTATCTGCCGGCATCAATGTTGAGGTGGTCGGGACAAAAGGAAGCGGCCGAAGTACCTTCTTGAAGTCGCTCGGTGAGGGTCTTACGGCGGCGGGTTTTCACACCGTGTGCATTAGGGGTATCTCGGCCCTTAGGGCGCAGCCGCTGGCCGCCCTCCAGGTCTCTTCGCTCCCGATAGGCAAGGTACCCCGGTCCGGATCAGCCACCCTGGCAGTTGTCGCCGAGCAGCTCGCGGAGCTTGTTGCCGGCAAGTCGGTGATTCTTGTTGACGACTGGGATGACCTTGATGACCTGACGCGTGGCGTGATTCAGGCCGTGCGACACAGGTCGGGTGTCCCGGTGGCGATATCCAGGCGTATGGACCGTCATGCCGGTGTGGAGTCAGAGGTCTCGCCCTCCTTGGAGGTCGAGTTGGGCCCAGTCCGTTTGGATGAGCTGCAGGTCGCGCTTGAACGAAAACTTGGCGGACCTGTGACGTCAGTGCTTGTCAATGAAGTCTTTGTTCAGTCCGGCGGTCACATCGGCATCGCCATGTCACTTGTCGACGGCGCCGTGAAAGGGCGGCGTGTCAGGGAGGGGGCGGGTTCATGGGGCGGCACGGGCGACCTTTATGATCCGTCACTTCGGGGTTCATTCGCTGCTTTGCTGGCGGGCCTCACCCCCATCGCTCGCGGCACGCTGGGGTTGTTCTCCCTGGCGGACCGTGTCCCTCTTCGTCTTGCACGCGAGGTTGCCGACTGGGAGGTGATCGAAGAGCTGGAGGCTCGCGGTTTCATCAAGATATTTGGCAGGACAGAGCCAACCGTTGTTGTGCATCCACCTGTCCTGTCTGCTTTTCTGCGGGATGAAATGCCAGAGTCCCGCAGAGTGCGTCTGGGGGAGTGGGCGGTTACACAAGACGGGTTCGAGCCTGCTCTTTCCGGGACATTGGAGATCACTCCTATTTCGGTGCAGGTCTCAACCCTCGCGAGTGTGGCCAACGGTCACACTCGGTCCCAAAAGGTTGAGGCCCAACGTGTCTGGGAAGCAGACCCTTCACCCCAGAATGCGGCGAGATATATCGGTACCATGCTCTGGGACAGGACCGCGGGGCCTGATTATGACGAGGTGTTGAGGCGCACGCCCGAGCCCGATAGGGCCTCAATTTCATTGAGTGGTGCCAGTTACCTGATCGCGCGGGCCAGCTGGCTGGCCTATCGCGTTGGTGATCTGGGCGCAGCGATCGAGCTTCTTCGCGAAGTGGCGGGTCAGAAGAGCGACGGCGGACAAATCGCCCTGGCCAAGATTGCGCAGCTGCAGGCGATGCTCGGGACGATCCCAGAGGGCTATGAGAGGCTATTGGCTTCGTCCGAGGGGTCTCCGGTAGTGGTCAACGACATGCTGGCGCTGGCCCGGGCAATGGTTTGCGTAGTGCGGGGCAGCACATCTGAAGCCAGAAGAAACCTGGCGGATATCTCGACTGCGCCGTCGGGCCTGATACCTCATCAGATGGAGTTTTTAGAGAAGCTGCTCGACCTTTACGAGGGCCGTCTCCGTGAGGTGGCGGGGTTTGCGCGAACTAAGTTCCTGCAGGCGGTGGAGGGCCTGAACATATCGATCATGCGGGCCTACGGCTGGCTGGCGTGCATGGCGCTCCTGTATCTCGATGACTGGGACGGTCTGGAAGAGATACTGAGCCCCGCCCTTGGGGTCGGTAGTACTGAGCTGCCCGGGGTGTTCCAGCTGGGGATCCTGAATACCGCGGTTCTCGTCGCGCTCATACGGGATGATGCCGGATTGGCACGGCGATACATCGCCGAGATGGATCAGGTGAAGGTGGCGGACGGGGGTCTTCTCCACCAACAGAGGGATCTTGCTCGCGCTCGGCTCCTGGTGCATGAAGGGTCGGTCATTGAGAGCGCCCAGCTGCTCCGTTCCGCTGGTGACCGGCTTTGGGCGAGAGGTGCCCGCGTGGCCGCGGTGCACTGCTATCTCTTCTCTCAGGAAGTGTCATTTCAACCGGAGCTGCTGGGGCAGGACCGTGAAAGATTCGCTCAGATCGATGGTCATCTGCTGGCTGTAGATACGGGGCACTTCACGGCGATGGTCGACAGGGACGTAAACAAACTGGTCCAACTGGCTGACGAGCTTGAGGCGATGGGGCTCCCTGGATGGACGATGTCGACGCTCGAGAACGTGCTGGACTTCCAGCCGGCACCTGAAGGTGATGCTGAGGCTGCGGTGCTTGGACTCCGTGTCCGAGATTTGAAGCGCCGGGTTCCGCCGGCGTTCCAGATGCGTTCCCACCGCCGTTTTCTGGGTGTGCGCGTGAGCGACCGTGAGTGGGATTTCATCCGTGAGGTTGTTACGGGTGCGAGTAACAGGGAGATCGCCGACCGGCTGTCTGTTTCTGTGCGAACTGTGGAGAGCTCTGTGGCGCGTATTGCCAAGAAGCTCGAGGTGCGGGGCAGGAAAGGCATTCTTGCCTGGTACGAGGCCCAGCAGGGTGCCGGGGTCTCGCCGGCGAGGCTTCAGGGCACAGCGTAAGGCTGGACATAACACTTACCAACGTCTGATGCACCGCCGAGGCCTCCGTTCTCGCGGGTGACCGTGGTCTACGCGCTCGCTGGCGGTCCCAAGGACTTTCTCTTCCCGAAAGTACACCGGTTCTGACAGCGACACTGAGTGTGGCTGCAGCTGTGACGCTCCCGGAATTGATAGTTCGCATATACGCCTCGCGCGGGTCTTTGGTCCAATTTGCACCGCAAGTTTACGCTACGACTTCGCGTTTTTTACTCATAAATCAGCATATTCTTACCTAAGGGCGATAGATTTGGGCCATCAGTTATTTGGGCACATTTCGTCATGTGCAGCTTATGGGAAGGCCATTCGTGAAGCTCACACGGATCCTCACTGGAATGATGGCGGGTTTGCTCGCCATGACCATTGCAGCGACAGACGTGGTCACCACAAGTGACCTGGCGGCTGCAAACACTGGGGCGACGCCGTCGATAACCCTCAACGGAACCGTGGTGGAGGGCAGCCCTGGCCTCCTCACCTCCAAATCGGTAATTATGACCTCCGCGCAGGAAGCGCGGCTGAACTACCGACTCGTGCCCAGTTACTCGACCGGTGCGGCCAACAAGGTTACCGTGACTCTGTTCATGCCTTCCTTGGAGCCCGACGGTAACGGTGGTTGGAGAATCGTGGACCGCGATGCAGCGCCCACGGCTATGGGTCTCCAGGGTCGCGTCAGCGCCGGCGGCGGCTGGGCTACTCCAAATGGAACTGTCTCCCAGGGCGGCAAAATCGTTCTTGAATACATAGGCGATCTTGAAGCTGGCGTGAACCCTGCATTCGACCTGTTCCTCAGCACCTACAACGACGGTACTGACGGTCCGTTCGGCGGCGTCCCTGAGGGAACCACGTTCGACGTCCACGGTTACGTGACCTACGAGCAGTACAACGGTGAAGGCGAGGGTTGGGAGGCTCTTGGCCGCGACGACGTTGATTCCCACGTCCAGGTCATCGCTACTGACCTTCAGTGGGAGCCGCAATTCACCGCTTTTACGGCGAACGGCGGATCGACCTCTGTGCCTATGTGGGATCGCTTCCAGTACTTCGATTACATCTACAAGCTGCAGAACACCTCTACGAACCCTGCCTCGAACATTGAGGCGTACTCGGTCAACTTCGACATCGATACGACCGACAACATCAACGGCATCATCCCTGCCGATATCAACCGCTGGTCGTACACCCCCGGTGGAGAACCCACCTTCAACAATGACGCGGACTACACCGAAGGCGAGTTCATTGGTGTCCCCGGTAAGGGCGGTGTGCTCATCTACGACATCACCGACATTTACGGCCCCACCTGGGACGGGGCGACCGGTCTCGGTGAACCGCTGCCCTACATCTACACCGGTGCCGGCATGATCACCCTGGACCGCCAGAACGGTGAGAACCGCCAGCAGGTCAAGCCGGGCGCCGAGCGCATCTACATGGTGTCGCTTCCCATGAGCCGCCAGGGTTTCCCCAACATCCCGACAAACTTCTACGTTGACGCGATCACGAACATCGTCCTGGGGGAGAGCAGCAACTGGACCAAGACCAAAACCGCTGCGCGTGAGGTGCTGAACCCCTCCTATGGGTTCGACTTCACCCACAAGCCGGAGAAGGCTGAAGCCGTCTACGGGACGGACACCTACACCGAGCTTGCCGACTTCAAGAACACCAGCAATGCCCCGGTTTGGAACCCCTCGATCGAATACACCTCGGCCGAGAACTTTGACGTTAACGAGGTCGTGTACATCTTTGACGAGGCAGATGCCGAGGGGTTCGAGAACGCTCTGCTCCGCTACGAGTACAGCTATGAGAACGACCGGAAAGAACTGGTCAGCGTCACTCGCGAGCTCAAGGTCAACGCTGTCGCTGACCCTGATACCCCGGGCAAGATGAAGGCCGTCTTTGACGTCTCTGAGCTGCAGGGAAAGAACTGGGACAAAAAGTTCCACTTCGAGAACTTCGCCGGCCGCATCAACCCCGGCCAGGGAGTCCCCTTCGCGATTCAGATGCACGGCACAGCAATGGAGGTCAAGACGATGACCTTCCCCGCGGTGACCACCTACCTTGAGAAGTACGCGAACAACGAGGACTACACGCAGGAAACCACCTATGCGGAGGTTCCCCACATGGTCAAGCGTGACGCCTCGTTCCGCGTCATCCTCCCCACCGAAGTCATCCCGAGCACTGGCGTCACCATCAACGGCAACGGCAACACCAGCAGCACCTACCCGCAGACGGTGGCGTGGGACAAGGAAGCCACCCTAGGCTTCAATTTCGGCACGAACAACAACGAGGCCGAGACCTCCGAGACCACCATTACGGTGAACACCACCAGTCTGGAAGCCATCAAGGACGCCAAACTCGTCATCAAGCCTGAACTCTTCTCGAGCGCACAAGACGTGCGAATCAAGATCGTTACCCTGGACGGCACGGAGATCCCGGTTGACTTGGAGGGCAAGGATCCCGCGCTTGCGATTGAAGTTGCCCTCCCCGAAGGTTTCGCCAGGATCGTCATTGAGACGGGTGAGTTCAACACCAACGGTGCACGGAACTTTATTGATGTGGTCGGCAAGGTGTCTGCAGGCCTGAAGACCTCGCACACCGTTTCCGTGAAGACAGAGACCTACCAGCCGGAACCGTTCAACAAGACCAACACATCTACTTCGACAGGTCACATCCGCATCCAGCTTCCTGCTGACCTGAACCCGAGCACTTCGATCGTCGGTATCTACGGTGACCGCCGCACGAACGACCCCACGTACATTCCGTACGAGGTTCCCGTGAGCGCTGAGTACCGCCTCAGCACCGGCGGTGTTAACGCACCTGAGTTCACCTACACGATCACCGAAGCAGAACCCTCAAAGATGCCCGCTGAGCCTACGGACTCCAGCGGCATCCTGATCGACAACAAGCTCAAGCTGAGCGAGGAGTTCCTGGCAGCCGGCACCGACATCGCCATCACATTCGTGGACGATGAGGGCAACGAGCAGAAGTTCACCACTCCTGAGGTCGACTACAAGGACATCACGCTCGACAACATCGCGAAGATCGTGATCTCGGGTAAGAACCTGAACATCGGCGCAGCAATCCCCGTTGTGACGATCGACTATGACTCCGAGCTGGACATGGGTGCGAGCCAGCGACTGCTGGCCAAGTTCGAGGGCACCCCGCAGGACCCGTACGTGGAGAGCAAGACTGCTTCCGCGACGCACCGTATCGAGGTTGCAGAGACCCGCACCACGGTTGAGATCGAAGGCGTGAACCAGGTCACCCAGTCCGCAGGCGCAGGCAGCACCTACGACCAGTGGGTCGACCGCCAACGCTCGTGTGGCTACTACAACTGCACGATGACCGACTACACGCTGGACCAGGGTTACAAGACCCTGGGTGGCTTCGCTGCCTCGATGTACCGTCCCGGCGGTCTCACCAACAACAATGACCAGACGACGGTCATGGACGTGAACCTGCCTCACGAGCAGTTCGACACCTACTACGTCAAGATCCGCGAAGACCTGAAGCCCTACATCCAGGACGTGCAGATCTTCCGCATGGTGGATGGTGAAGAGCAGCTGTGGAAGACCGTTCCCGCATCGGACTGGGTGGAGAACACCACTGAGGGAGTCAAATACTGGCGCATCAACACTGCCGACCCGAAGAATGACGGCGCCGCACTGTTCGAAACCAAGACTTCGACTGAAGAGGCGAACCACCCGTACTACAAGGATCCGTTCGCGGACAATGTGGTTCCTGACCAGCCGGTCAGCCGTGTCTCAGTGTCGCTGAAGCTCGAGCGCAAGGACCTGGCTTCCGTCCCGGCGCTCTCGGGTACCACCAGCCGCGTGATCGAGTACATGGGCCGCTTCTTCGAGACCTCGGAAGAGGGCAAGAAAGCAACCACCGCGATGGTGGAAGACACCTTCGGCAAGAAGTACCCGATCAAGCGCGGCCACATCCCAACCCCGGTGTACTCGCTGGTGCACTACCCATTCGCACAGGCCGAGACCGGTGCGCAGGATGCAGTTTCGCTGCAGCGCAAGGTGGTCACGATGGGCACCGAGGGCAATTACCTTGCAAGCGTATGGAACGTGGCGAACCAGTACTACGGCGGCTGGCACTGGCCGCACGGCGCAGACATCAACGTCCCGGTCCACACTGAATCGGACGAGTGGATGATGAGCTACTACAACCAAGGTCTGGCCACGTTCCACGACAAGCTGGCGTACAAGTTCACCTACCCGGCGACCCCTGACAAGGACGCTGACTTCAACCTGGATCCGACGCACATCACGTTCGAGAACACCAGCACCCTGAAGTACCTCACCGGACTAATGATCAACACCGCGGGCGGCACCAAGGTGAACATCGTGCTGGACGAGGCGGAGCGTGCTGAATTCATCGCACACGGTTCGTTCGTGGTGAAATACAACAGCGAAAAACCTGTTGGCTTCCACAAGGTCAGCGCCGGCCTCTATGAGGTCTCACTCGGCGAAGGCGTGTACCCGACCGACTTCGAGGCAAGCTTCGAGGAGATCGACGGCTTCGGTGACAACACCACTGAACTGCAGGGTGTCCAGAAGGACACGCTAGGCGCGAACCTGAACGAGATCGACGTGCGCGTCGGCGGCATCGTCAACGGCAACAAGGACCTGACCGGTAAGACCGAGCTGTTCCGTGAGCCAAACGACAGTGAGCGCAAGCTCGTGAGCAGCAGTACCGGTGTACTCGCCGGTTACACGCCGAAGCTCGGCGCAGCCATGGACCTCGAGTTCGACAAGCTCTCGCTGTATGACTACGGCATCGACGGCATCACCCCGAACACCTCGACCCTGTACGCAGGTATGACGAACAACTCGGAAGCTGACATTACCGCGTTCACCATGGACGTGAACCTGGACAGCGCCTACCGTGCACAGGAAATCCGCATCCCCGCGGCCATCTTCAAGGGTGGTGACTGGGAGGCCAAGAAGGTCACTGTCAGCCAGCCCGGCGGCGACGTTGTTCTCGATCTCGTCGAGTTCAAGCGCGACGGCACCGATTACGTCCTCGACGTGGACGCACTGTTCGACGCCGACATCCTGGAGGCGACCACGCTCAAGGTGGACGCCGGCGGGGAGTCCAAGCTCGACGTTCGACGCATCACCAAGGTGAGTGTTGACTTCGCCGCCGCCAAGCCCGGTGTCCGCATGTGGGGCTCGCTCGCCCAGGATCTTGAGACCGAGAAGGTTCTGCCCAAACGCATGATCGACGGCGACTACATCACCATTACCGGTGACTGGGTTGACGAGGCGATCGACGGCTGGACGGGTGAGCGCAAGGATTGGGACTCCAAGCCCGCAGGTCGCGGCGACGGCGAACGTGTCACCGCCGGGACGCACCGCACCGGTTCGTTCTCGGTTCACGGTACGGGTTTCGTTACCCCGCAGGGCCTGTGGGCGAATGCTGCCACCAGCGGCAACGCCGGTAACCACCCTGACCTCAGCAAGGGTTCGATCAGCAACGCCCCCACGGTCCACCACCGCACGGTGGACATGCAGTTCCGCGGCGCACAGCTGAACGAGGACCTCACTCTGGCAAAGGGTGGTTTCCCCTACGACGCTGACACCAGGGAGCAGGTCGCAACTACGGACATGGTTGTACAGGACACCGCCAAGGTGCTCTACGAGATCCGCAACTCGGCTGCAACCGATGCTGAGAACCGCAATGCGATGTTCGATCCCTCGGCACACTTCACCGCGCCCCAGGACATGAAGATCACCGGTATCGAGGTTGTCACCAAGGACTCGGCACAGGGTCTGCATGACGCGATTGCCGCGCTGGGCCGCACCAGCTACGACCTCAAGGACAGCAACTTCACCTTCCTGGACACCAACGACCAGAAGAAATCCCGTTCAGTTCAGTTCAACCTGACTCTGCCCAAGCAAGAGTCGGTGTGGGTGTTCGTTGAGTACGAGGCGATCAACGACTACAGCGATGACCTCGCGGCAACACAGAACAAGTCGGTCACCATCCGCGCCTACGCCACCCCTGGCATGCAGCACCATCTGGAGAACTTCAACCACTCCGCTGTCTCCGGCAACGGTGTGAGCGAGTCCTCCGGAAGCGAGGCTGACTACAACCAGGACGGTTTTGGTGAGCACAGCGTTGGTCTGGCTGCGACGTACACGTACGCGAACCCGACCACCATCGAGATCGAAACGAACTTCGACGCGGAGAGCCTTTCGGGGACTCCGATGACGATCACCGTCGACAAGATGAGCAACCAGATCCGTCATCACAACACCCACATGGTTGTTGACGTGACCTTCGATACCCGTGCCCGCGGGTTCGAGCTCACTGAACTGCCGAAGCCGGCCCACGCGGATGGCTTCCCCGCACCCAAGCTGACGGTTCTCGTCGGCGGCGAATACGTGGAGTTCGATGCTGACAAGCACGAGCTGAAGGACATCAACAGCATCCGCGTTGATTACGGCATCGTGCCCGCTTACGTCGGCGAAGACAAAGACCGTAAGGACTTCACCGTTCCGTCGTTCGAGATCCTCGGCACTGGTTGGTGGCAGAACTCCGGCGGGGGGTCAACCAAGAGCTCGACCATCACTTCAAGTGTAGAGATCGGCTTGACGCACCACGACGGCGCTACTGACGGAAACCCCGCAGTGGCACTGTACAAGGCTGCCGATACTGACTCAGCCGTCATCTGGAAGGGTCTGCCCCAGGTTGAGTTCAACCTGCAGTCGTTCGACACGAAGCCGGAGGCCGGCGCACCGTACGACAACGCCAAGGCGGGTAAGGTCAACTACCTCGCCGGTGATGATGTGTTCCTGAAGCTGACCGCGCGTAACGAGAACACCCCCGCCTCGACCAACACCGGTCTCGGCAAGGCTCCAGTTATTGACCCGGTCATCTACGACAAGGTGCCTGAGTACATCATCAACTCGCTCGACAAGTTCGTCACTGATGGTGAGCTCGATGTGGCTGCAGCTGTGGCTGCCGGCAAACTCGTGATCAAGCATTACGACATCGACGGCAACGAGGTCGTTGACTACGATCTCCCGAGCGTCACTGTGAAGTCGATCTCGGGTAAGGACGTGGGCGGAAACCAGAAGTTCACGGATATTCCGCTTGCGGGTAGTGTCCAGGTGGACCGCTCTGGCAAGATCTCGGGGACCGAGCCCACCAACCAGGGCGCAAACCCGGCCGCTGACGTGAAGTTCCAGCTGTTCACCTACGAGTTCGCCCGCAATCTCGGCCGCGGTGAGCGCATCGAGGTCATGTACGACGCGAAGATCCGCGAGGAGAAGCTGCCGTTCGCGACCTACGAAGACGGACGTCCGGTGTTCGCACCGTTCCTCGGCTGGTACGGCAACGAAGACCCCATCTCACGGAACGCCCACACGTACGACATGGACATGGCTGCCCTGCTGCACGACGCCGGCTTCAGCGGTACGCGCAGCTTCGAGCAGACTCCTGCCGAGTTCCTGGCACAGTCCAGCTCCTGGGTCTCGGGCGACTCTCGGGAGCGCCGTGTTCAGGACGGCCGGTCGGACACCCATGACACCTACTACGATGCATCGGCGGACAGCCAGGTCGCTGACCGGGTGTACCTGCGGGAGGAGTCTGGGAACAAGCTGTACGAAGGTATTGGCAGCGGCGAGCAGAGTGACATCTCTGCGTACCTGCAGCCGGCCCGTGTGAATGATGGTGCCGTCACGCATGAGGAGCGCATCCTGTGGTCACACGACAACCTGCAGCTGAAGCGTGCATGGCTCTACGGCGCCAGCGAACTGCTTCCCAGGGTGCAGCGCACGACGGCATCGGGTGTCTCAGACGCGAACTTCATCGAGCACGACGGGGACCTTCGGGCGCCGGTGAGCGTGACGGAGTACACCGCTGACAACTACAGCTACGCAGTTGAGCTGGACGAGATCGTCACCGCCCGTCTGCACGCAGCGAACCTGGGTGACCGCGCGGTCGAAAGCGGCATCGAGTACACCGAGATCCTGCCGGTCGGGTTCAATCCATTCGATGACGATGGCAACCTCATCGGGATCACCGCATTCGACGGCTTCGGCAACACGATTGCCCATACCTATGATGTCCTGCAGACGCCCGAGGACGACAAGGGCTACCGTGCTCCGCGCCAGAACCAGGAAGCCGGCACCTTCAAGAACCTCGACGCAGATGGCACCACCATTGAGAACGAGGTGCCCTACGTGCTCCGCATCAAGGTTGCAGGCGTGCTGAACGGCATGTTCAACGCCGCGGCCACGACCGAAAAGGCGAAGTACCAGTACGTCGATGTGAAGGTTCGTGTCGACGAGCAGGCTCTCGTCGTCAACGGCTCGCAGCGCTACTGGTTCGACCAGCTGACCGTGAGCACCATCGCGGCCGAAGAGTACCTCGCGCTCTACACCAAGGAGTACGGTGCCCTGCACAAGGACCCGAACTCCTACAACCCGAACACCTGGCCGAACGACGGCATCAAGCCCGGCATCGACCTGGCGGACCTCAGCTGGTATCACTGGGGTACCAGCGGGTATACGAGTTACTCTTCGTTCGAGCCTCACGGCATGTACATCCGCGGCCTGAATGCACAGGCGACCGCCACTGTGACCGACAAGAAGCCGGCGCTGGTGACGGGTGACCAGATGGTCATGCGCAAGCCGGCGCTGCGCGTGTGGAACGACATCTCGAAGGACAGCTACCTCACGGGATACCACTCGACGGTGCAGGACTTCACGACTGAGCTCCACGAGAAGCTGACCATCCACGCAACCGTGGAGAACCAGCAGATTGAGACTCAAAAGGACTACCACGGCACTTCGGGCAACCGCCTCGACGAGCTGACTCATCAACCCCAGACCAAGGGCGGTGCCCGTGGTTCGTGGTTTGAGCCGACCGTGACCGTGTCGATGCCGTTCGGTATCGTCCCGATCCTCGAGGACGGCACCATTGCTCGCTACACGGGCAAGGTGGAGAACCAGCAGAATGTGGCGTTCACCGCTCACATCAGCGACGTGGCTTACAACAGCACGACGCCTGTGGTCGATGTGGCCGAGCACCTGAACCTGCGTGTCGAGCGCGTCAAGAGCGAGCAGGGCGAACGCTTCGTGCTGCACTTCACTGCGAAGGATACGCCCGAGGCCCAGCAGATCCTGCACAGCATCAAGTACGGCCAGTCCCTGACTGTGTCACCCCGCGCCACGGTGATCGACATGCCTCCTTACGGCACGGACGAGTCCTTGTCCGACGAGACGAAGTTCCAGGAGATTATGACCTTCGCCAACTCGGAGGCCGACGTCTTCGAGCCGATCGTCTCGGGGATGTACAAGACCGGTTCGTACGTGCAGACCCCGAGCGCTGACGCCCGCCGCCTGGATAGCATCGGCACCAACGGCGTGAACCACATCACCGAATCGCTGATCTCGGAGACGAAGACCTACAAGCGGGACACCGAGGTGCCCCTGCATGTCAGTGGTTCGTGGAAGGTAGCAGGCTTGACCCTGCTCCCCGAGACGGTTCAGGAGTCGGCAACCAACTACGGCGCCTACGGTGGAACGCGTATCGTGATGCGTTTCCCGTCCGTGGTGAACGAGACCAAGATCGGCCCCTACGCCGACGCAGCATCGAACGAGGTCACCCTGCTGGGTGCCGCGGCGAAGTTCTGGGTATCGACCGAGGCGTACAACAAGCCGGACAGTGCAGGCAGCGACTACAGCCGGATGCTGAGCACCGGCACCGTGCACAACTCGCGCTTCATCTTCACTTCCTATGTGTCATCGTTCGCGGAGAAGACCGGGGATGTGCGTATCAAGGTCGGTAACACGATCATGGACCGCAAGGCGTTCGAAGCTGCCGGCTACACCGTGAAGGCAGTGACCGAGGACGAGCGCATTAAGGGTTGGTCTGCGCGCCAGGTGGTTCGCTGGATCGTGACGCCGCCGGCGCCCGACGCCGAAACCGCTGCGGGGCGCCTCGAGTCGGATCAGCGCTTCACTCTGCTGCAGGAGTACAAGCTGGTTGACGGCTTCCGTGAGGACGAGACCGAAGGCGGTAAGTGGACGGCCGAGGACTTCAAGGTCGACACCTACATCTCGCTCATCTCGGACGATCTGACCCTTCTGCCCGAGGGCGCAAGTAAGGACGACTTCGTCGTGCAGCCGCTTGAGCCCGTCCGTTACGCGAAGCTCCTGACGGAAACGTTAGCCACCGGCGACATTGACGGTAGCGGCAAGGTGGGTAGCTTCCTGGCCCAGAATGATGCGTCCTTCGAGATTGCAAAGCCCAAGGGTGAGGTGCGCGTCAACACCACACGTCCGCGTATGGAATACACCAACGGCTCCATCGGTGACCCGTACTTCAACGCGTCGGACACGATCGAGTACCTGGTGACCCACGCCAAGAACACCGGCTCGGGCCTGCGGGAGATGGCCATCGACAGCAACCTGCCGACGCCGGAATCCAATGATCCGAACCACCCTGCAACGAAGTACAAGATCGACGCTGCAGTGCTGTCTGTGTCCAGCGGTAAGTGGGAGATCCCCGCTGATGTCGTTGCCCACATCCAGGGCAACGGTAAGACCATTGACCAGGTGTTCGAGTCCGAGGTCTTCGTCTCACACGTTGACCCTGCAACCGGCTACGCAACCGATGAGTGGGTCTCGCTCGGCAAGCAGAGCATCTACGAGAACCAGATCATCTCAGTGGACCCGGATCTCGTTCGCGACCTCCGTCAGGTTCGTGTAGTAGTTCGCTCGATCGACGATGACTACCTCGTGCCCACGGGTACCCGCCTGGCTGTTGATGCCGACGCGGGCAAGGCCGGCAACCAGGCCGTCACGGAGACTGACCCCGAGAACAAGGGTGTCACCATCTTCGGCGCCGGCGTCACCGACGCTGCGATCAAGATCAACATGCGTGCATCCTCGGATGAGAAGCAGACGATGTTCATCTACGACACCGTTGAGCTGTGGGGTAACTACGTCGCAGACGCAATGGCGAAACTGGATGATGACCAGAACCGCTCCTACCTCACGCCCGCTCGCCCGGTAGTGAACGTCTTCCACGACGCTCTCTACTACCGCTACGACGGAGCCAAGCCTGAAGATCAGCGCTGGGGATGGTCGGACAACATGGCCATCAACCCGTCGTCGTCTTCCCACCTGAAGTTCCGCGGTGAGGTCGTGAACGCGGACGACACCATGTGGAACGAGGAAGAGTCGATCACCTACTCCGAGGACATGCTCATCGACCCCAAGGTAACGTTTGAGCTGCCTGGCGTGATGACCGTTCGCGGTGAAGACGATTGGGTCTACGTGCCCGCCGACGAGGTGGACGAAACGAGCCCGCTGAATGACGCTCACCGCTCCAAGGGCCCGCTGCAGAAGAACGCCACGGCAAACCGTGAGTCTGATGCATTCAAGTGGACCTGGAAGATCGTCGCCGCAGACGGCACCGTCAAGCAATCCGAATCGAACCTTACTCACACGCGTATCCATGCCGGTGAGTGGGACGGCATGGACCGCAACGTGGTGACCATCTGGTTCGAGGGCCAGTTGCTGCCCGGTGACAAGATCGTGATCGACTTCATCGGCCTCATCGATACCTACACCCCGGGCGCGACGAGCGAGGACACCAAGTCGCGCGTCTACACGACCAACAACACCGGCCTCGTGCAGCCGCTCAACTCGGATTGGAACGGTTCGAACACGCTCGGTTACGAGACTGACCGCAACGACCTCGATGACAACAACCTGCGGAACGACCGCCTGGTCTTCACCGACCGAAACCTCTTCGAGTACGAGGTGTACGACAACTTCGGCAAGCGGAAGGTCGCCTACTCTGACCTGAACCGTGCCGGAACCGCACACCCGCGGATCACGCCTGTTCGTGAAGGCGGGGACTTCAGCTACACCCTGACGATCGATAACACGAAGGAGAAGGGCGAGACCCCGTACCCGTTCCCGATCATCTATGACGTGCTGCCCTACGACGGCGACCACGCTGTGATGAACGAGAGTGTGGCGCGCAACTCGCACGGCTCGTCGATCCTGAACCTGGACAGCTTCAAGCTGACCGCAGAAGGTGGTCTGAACAAGACCTACGGTGCACGTGACTACACGATGTACGTGGGGCCGTTCACCAAGCAGGGCGGCAAGGTCGTTGAGGCTGAGCTGCTGCCGGCAAGTGTGGTCAGCACCCAGGAGTTCTACGACTCGATGGGTGTGGGCGGAGCTGCCTCGGCCGAGCGCGACAAGCACTTTGTCTCGCTGGCTGACTTCAAGGCTGCTGTTGCTGCAGACCCGTCGCTGTTGGTTAAGGCCCAGTCGCTGCTGATGCTGTTCAACAACGCAGGCGAGACTCTGCCCGGTCAGAGCAAGCTCACCCTGTCGTACGGCATGAGCACGCCGCTGAACGCACCCGCCTTCCTGGAGGCCTGGGACACCGACGCCAAGCCTGATGACGTGGCGCAGTGGAACTCGTTCGCTGCGACGCAGCTCAAGGAGAACTTCAAGCCCCAGGAATCGAACAATGCCGGCACCTTCGTGACCGAGAAGGCGGACAAGGTCTCGATCGGCAACTACGTCTGGCACGACGCCAACTTCGACGCCGAGCAGAACGAGGGCGAGATCATCACCGATGTGAACGGCCGCGAACTGCTGAAGCCTGCCAAGGATATCGACTTCGACGGCGACATCGACGATGCTGGCATTAACCAGGTCAAAGTCACCCTCCTGAGTCCGAACGGCTACAACGTGGACTACCTCGGTAACCCGATCAAGAAGGTCGGCAACCAGTGGCTCGTCATTGACGATGCAACCGGTGAGGTCTTCGTTGACGAGATCGGCCAGAAGATGGAATCTGACGGCCCGGTGGTGACCACCACCCGTACCGACATCAACGGCTGGAACGGTTACTACGTGTTCTCCAACATCACCCCCGGTAAGTACCGCGTGATGTTCGAAATGCCGAAGGCGTACGACGGCTACTCGGTGACCACGCAGAAGATGATCTCCGGTGCGGACGTGACCACGTTCCTCCCGGGTGAGGCTGCAGACGTGCAGGTTGCGCACGATGTGTCTGCACTCGTTGCAGTGACCGACGTACGTACGGTCACACAGGAGACTGCGGACGACACCCGTATGGGCTTCGACCTCGGTGTTGGCCACTTGTTCGACTTCGGTGGAACTGTGTGGAACGACAAGAACCGTGACGGTGTGATGCAGTCCGGCGAGGATCGCCTGCCGAACTTCAAGGTCACCCTGAAGAACGCCAAGGGCGAGACGGTGCTCGACGAAAACGGCGACGAGATGACTACTGTCTCGGGTGACAAGGGCCAGTACACCTTCCCCGTCCTCGCACGCCCCGGCCAGTTCTACGTCGAGGTTGTTCACCCCGATGGCACCTACGACAAGAAACTGCCCGTCACGCCCATCACGCACGCGGAGAACCCGTTCACCCGTGTTGATGACAATGATGTGTCCGTCCGTGCGGCCGGGAATGACCTGGTCATTCGCACGAACGTTTTCAGTTTCGATCTGAAGAACCTCTACGAGACCAAGTTCGCTGACCGCCAGGCTGTGAACGCGGGCCTCTATGACTACAAGAACACCGGTGTTATCGGAAACCTCGTATGGGACGACAAGAACCGCAACGGCATCCAGGAAGCCGGCGAACCCGGTATCGAGGGGCAGGAGCTGAAGCTCGAGCAGTACGAGCTCGTCGACGGCGAGTGGGTGATCAATGACGGCTTCGTCATGACTACCACCTCTCAGACTGACGGTCTCTACTACTTCACGGATGTCCCCGCGTTCAAGGGCACCTCTGAGAACGGCACCTCTTACGGCTATCAAGTCGTTATCGAACGTCCGATTGAAGGCTTCACTTTCGCTCCGATGCTTGCTGGGGACCATCGTGAGGATGACTCGGACTTCTTCATGAACGGCAAAATGCACGAGGGCGCTGTGGGGGATCACCTCATCTCACTCACCATGCAGGACGGTCTGTTCCTCCGCGCCGTCGACAACGTCACCGTAGACCTGGGCCTGATGGCTCACGACACCGGCGTTATCGCAGGTGAGACCTTTATCGACAAGGAGCGCGACGGCCTCAAGACCGGCGATCCGCTGGGCGCAAAGCGCTACACCGTTACCCTGCAGCGCAGCATCGACGGTGGGAACTGGGCCGACGTCGCGTCGCAGGAGGCCGTCAACAGCTACCGTTTCGAAGGTCTGGCGATCCTCGATGAGGTGGGCTGGACTCCGTTCCAGTACCGCGTTGTGGTGACCGAGATCCCGCTGTGGCTCACGATCACCGAGCGCAACATGGGTGATGACGACGAGGTCGACAACGACTTTGTGGAGATCAGCCGCCAAGGTACCTACACCACCGTGTCTGACACCTACATCCTGGGCAACCTGGTCGACGGGCAGCTGCAACCGATCGACACCCGTGAGGCTGTTGACCGGGAAGACGTCGATTTGGGCCTGCTGGAGCCGAACACCGTCATCGGCGGCCGCTTCTGGGAGGATGCCAATGCAAACGGCATCCAGGACGAGGGAGAAGAGCCGATCCAGGGCGAGAAGGTCGTTCTCTGGGAGTTCATCGGCGGCACCTGGACCAAGATCGGTGACGCGAATGCCGGCATGGCGGCCTCCACGGTGTCCGGCGGGAACGGCGAGTACCGCTTTGCTGTCAGCCCGCTGCACTACGAGGATGAGGAGGCCGCGAACTTCATGCAGCCCCGCGAGTACCGGGTTACTGCAGAGCGCGACGGCTGGCAGAAGTGGTCACCGTTGAACGCGGGCGATGACCGTCTCGTGGATAGCGACATCATCACCCCGGCGACCGAGTACGGTTCCCGGCTGACCGGTGTGACGAACGTGTTCTCGATCATCGATCATGTGAACGGCGTCTCACTTCCGACGACGATGCGAGACGATCTCCAGATGGATATCGGTGTCACCCCTTACGCGGACTCGGTCACCATCGGCGGCGTCGCGTGGGTGGATGTCAACGAGGACGGCAAGTACAACGGCAACGAAGACCGCATGGCTGACCGCGAGGTCACCCTCTGGGAGAAGGTCGACGGCAAGTGGATTATTGCCGAGGACCTGAACGGCGACTCGGTCAAGGTCACCGATGGGCTCGGCTCCTATGCGTTCGAGGTGCGCCCGACTCACTACGACGAGGATCACGTCCGCTACATGAAGCCGCGCCAGTACCGCACCACGATGGTGGTGCCTGGCGGCTACCGCCTCAGCACCGCTGGCAGTGTTACCACCCTGCAGTTCGACCACGAGGCGACAACCTTGGAAGCAGTCATCACGGAGGTCGACGAGGACGGCAGCATCGTGGTCACCTCGCTCACCGACGATCTGGATCTGGATTTCCCGTTCGTGATGGTTCTGGTCGAGGGTGGACTGCCGTTTACCGGAGGCAACGGCTTCGCCCTGCTCCTTCTGGGCGGATTGGGCGCCGGTGGCCTTGGCATCCTGCTTCTTGCAGCAGCCCGTCGCCGCAAGAAGGCAGAAGAACAGATGCATGAGGAGCGAGTATGAAGACTGCGCACGAAGAACCCACGGCGGTAGCCGCCGCTGGGGCCACGGGCGAAACCACCCGGACCCGGCGGGGCCGCCGGGCGGCCGGCCGGTCTCATGCTTCGGCCCGGGTACGGCTCCGCGGATCCCTCATCGGGGTGCTGGTCCTGGGCGTCGGCGGGGCGGTCTGGGCGGGGCTCAGTGTCGGGGACGGTACTCAAACCTACGAGATCGCGGGCGAGAACTACATCTCGAACGTTGAGATCAAGGAGGAAGCCGGAGAGGTCTACATCTATCTGCCGGTGAACACCGACATCGAAGAGGTAGAGGTGGTTACCGCCGATCCCGAGACCACGCAGCAGCTGCGGGACCAGCTGCAAAGCCTCGATACCTTCACACCGGGTGAGCAGATCCTGGAACTCCCGGATAGGTCCATCCACGTGATTATCGACGGCATCGAGCGGTAGCTTGAAAAGAAGAGCCCCGCCGGTTAACCCGGCGGGGCTCTTTACTTGTCATGAGGATGCCAGCCGCGGATCAGAGGGACTGCCGAAGCCAGTTCTCCACTCCGCTGACGTGCACTGTCATTAGCGCGCGGGCCAGGTCTGGGTCCCCGGCAGCGATAGCGGCGGCAATAGCGGCGTGCTCGGCGAGGGTAGCGGTGACCGCGTTATCGTGGGTGAGCCCTCTCCATACGCGGGCGCGTACAGTGCTGCTGGAGAGTCCGTCCAAGAAACTCTCGAGGTAGGAATTTCCGGAAGCCCGGGCGATCAGGCTGTGGAACGCCAAATCATGGGCCACCAGTCCTTTGACGGATATGTCTTCCTGAACTGTGTTAATCAGTGCGTTCAATTCGGCAAGCTGGTGTTCCGTGATGCGCCGCGCCGCCAGGGAGGCTGATCCCGGTTCCAGAATGCGCCGGACTTCCAGAAGTTCAGCGGCGGCCCTTTCCTGGTGCAGGTCCACCACAAAGGACATGGTTTCCATCAGGATGGCCGGTTCGAGGCTGGTGACGTAGGTTCCGTCGCCGCGGCGCACGTCCAGCACCCGGGCCAGTTCCAGCGCCTTGACCGCTTCACGCAGCGAACTGCGGGAAAGTCCGAGGCGTTCACTGAGTTCCTTTTCAGGCGGAACCCGGTCACCGGCCTTCAGCTCACCACTGATGAGCATTGCCTTGATTTTGGTGATCGCCTCGTCCGTTACTGCCATGCCCCAAGTCTAGTTCTGGCAGCTCACCGTCTTTCCCGCCCTCCCCACCACCGAGATAGCAGAAACTGCTCGTTACAGGCCTGATACGGGCAGTTTCTGTCATCTCGATGGGTTTGTTACTGGGTGGGCTGGGGGTCGTGGGGGAGCTAGTCCCCGGTGAAGACCGCGGGGCGGCGCTCGGCGAACGCCGTACTGGCCTCGGCGAAGTCCCGGCTGGGAAGGAACGCCGTGTTCCACACCTGCACGTAGTCCAGCCCGGCCTGCGCCGCCGGTTCGCTGCCCTGGTTCAGCACTTGCTTCACGCCCTGGACCACCAGCGGCGGGTTCGCAGCGATCTGGGCGCACAGCTCACGGCCGCGCCCGACGACGTCGTCAGCCAGTTCCGTGACCAGCCCCAGTTCGCGGGCACGGGCGGCGTCGAAGTCCTCCCCGGTGAGGGCCAGCTGCCGGGTGGCGCCGGCACCGATAATCCCCGGAAGCCGCTGCAGGGAGCCAAGGTCCGCGACAATGCCGACGCGGACCTCCCGGATGCTGAACCTGGCTCCCGGCGCTGCGATCCGCACGTCTGCCGCTGTGATCACGTCGACTCCACCGCCGATGCACCACCCCTGCACTGCCGCCACAACGGGCTTGCTGCATCGTGCCACGGAACTCACGGCGTCCTGCAGCGCCTTGATCCGTAGCCGGAACTCCGAGCGCAGGCGCGCATCCGTTCCGCGGGACTGCAGCAGGGGACGAAACACCGGTTCCATGCCGGGAAGATCCAGCCCGTAGCTGAAGTTCTCCCCGGAGCCGTAGAGGAGGACGGCACGGACGTCGTCGTCCGCGTCCAGTTCCGCGAAGACCCGGGGCAACTCAGTCCAGAAGCCCGGGCCCATCGCGTTGCCCTTGGAGGGACCGAGCAGCCGCACCTCTGCAACGCCTCGATCCAGTGTCACGTGCAGGGACCTCAAGTTGGGTTCGAAATTCATGGCGTCCTAACAGGGCAGGGATAACGCAGCGGATGTGTGCTGCGCGCCAATATACCGGCGGCACAGGAAGCCCGGCGGGGAAAAAGCTAGGATCGAGGTATGGAGTTTGTGGTCATTGTCCTGTTCATCGCTGCGATCGTGCTCGTGAACTTTCTCGTCGGACGCGCGCAGCGCAACCGCGCGGGCCGTCCGGCAGCCGAAAAACCGGCGCAATCCGGTGCAGGCAGTTCGGCCAAGCCCCTCCGGACCCCGGCCGGAACGTCGCTTGAGGCCGCGCGTGAAGCCGCAGCACAGCTGGATGAGAAGGGCCACCAGCAGGTCTACGCTGCGATCGCCCAGGGCCAGCCGATCCGCGCCATCCAGATCTATGCCCAGAACACCGGCTGCGGCCTCCGCGCAGCCAGCGCAGCAGTAGCCTCCCTGGCCTCCCACCCGGTTCCCTACTCCCGACCCCGGCCGGAGCAGCCCCCGGCCCCGGACGCCGCCGCCTCTGCGTCCTCCGACCCGATGGAACCGGCCGCGCCTGAAGCGGCGGAGGCCCAGGCTAAAGAAGGGCATGAAGCTGCAGCCCCCGACGCCGCGGCCCCCGACGCCGGTGCGCCCGACACTGCTGCCCGCGATACTGCTGCCTCCGACGCCGCTGCCCGCAGCGCAGCCGCTTCCCCGGCCGCTTCCGGAAACGGAACGGCCGGGGAAGACAAGCCGGCAGAAAAGGCGAAGGACAAGCAAGCCGCGGCTCCCGACGATGCCGAGATCAGCCGCTGGGCACAGAACCTGCGCCCGGAAGACTTCTAGAGCTTCCGGGAGCGCTGAATCTGTCCGTCATGGCCGTACGGATAGTTGCCCACGGCCGGGGCGCTTGCATCATCCAGCCGCCGGATCTCCTCCGGGGTAAGTTCCAGCTGTGCTGCCTGCAGGTTCCCTTCCAGCTGCTCCGGCGTCCGGGCACCCAGGATCACGGACGTGACGCCCGGCCGCGCAGCCAGCCAGGCGAGGGACACCTGGGCAGGCGCCGCGCCGTGGGCCGAAGCGATCTGGTGCACGGCATCCAGCACGTCCCAGGTCTGCGGGTTGGAGCTGCGCAGTTCCCAGCCTTGGAATTGCCGCGTGGGGTTTTCTCCCACCCGGGTGTTTCCTGACGGCACGGTCTCGCGGTGGTACTTGCCGGTCAGCCAGCCGCCTGCCAGCGGTGACCAGGGGAGCAGGCCCAGTCCGGCGTCGAGCGCTGCCGGCACAATCTCGGATTCGATTTCCCGTTCCAGCAGGTTGTACTGCGGCTGCAGGGTGACCGGAAGCTGCCAGTTGTGCAGCTTCGCCGTCCAGACTGCCTTGGTGAGCTGCCATCCGGTGAAGTTGGAAAAACCGTAGTAGCTGATCAGCCCGGAGGCCACGGCGTCCTGGAGGAAGCCCAGGCTCTCCTCCAGCGGCGTCAGCGGGTCCCAGGAGTGCAGCTGGTACAGATCAATGTGGTCAACTCCGAGCCGCCGCAGCGATGCTTCGAGGGCGCGGCGCAGATGGCGGCGGGAGTTGCCGGCGTCGTTCACGTTGCCACCGGTAGGGAAGCGGGCCTTGGTGGCCAGGACCATGGTGTTGCGCGCAGCCTGGTTCGAATGCAGCCATTTGCCGACAATTTCCTCCGAGGCGCCCTCGTTGTAAATGTCCGCGGTGTCGATGAAGTTGCCGCCCCCTGCCAGGTAATCCTCCAGCATCCGGTGCGAGGTCTTCTCATCGGTCTCGTTGCCGAATGTCATGGTGCCTAGGGCGTAGTTGCTGACAGCTGTTCCGCTGTTGCCCAGCAGGCGCATCTCCATGGGTATTTCCTTCCGGCCGGTTCGTGGTGGTGCGCTCCAGCCTATGCCGCTTTCGGCGGCGCGGAACAGGCCGGGCCTGGCCCGGGAACAATTAGCGATGGCAGGAGCTAGATCCCCAGTACGGCAGACGCGATCAGGAAATAGATGATCAGGCCGGCAGCGTCCACGAAGGTCGAAATAAACGGGTTGGAGAACACCGCCGGATCAACCTTCAGGGTCTTCCCGAGAATCGGCATGAGCCCGCCCGCAGCGGCAGCCATGGTGCACACGCCCAGCAGCGTCAAACCGATCACCGTCCCGAGCGGCACGGTGAAGATCACGGACGTGATGACGAATCCCAAGCCGCCGAGCAGCAGGCCCAGCAGGGCGCCCACCCTCACCTCGCGGGCAACCACCTTGACGACGTCGCGGGGGCGCACGTCGCCCAGCGCCAGCGCCCGGGTGATGGTGGTTGCAGCCTGGTTGCCGGTGTTCCCGCCCGTGCCGATCAGCAGCGGGATGAACAGGGACAGCACTACCTGCTCGGCCAGGGTCGTCTCGAAGATATCCATGACCTGGACCGTGAGGGTGGCCCCGAGGGCCAGGACCAGCAGCCAGACGACCCGGGCGCGGACGATCGACCGTATCGGCGTGGCGAGGTACGGCCGGCGCAGGGGTTCGGAGCCGCCGGAGCGCGCCGAGTCCTCGTTTTCCGCGCTTTCGAGGATCCGCAGCGCATCGTCCACGGTCAGCACACCCACCAGCCGGCCTTCGGCGTCGACGACGGGAAGCACCAGGACCTTGGCGTCGGCGCAGTAGCGGGCTGCTTCCTCCGCGTTCAGTGTGGCAGGAACGAAGGACGGCGGCTTCATGAGGTCCGCGACCTGCTCCGTGCCGCCGGCACGGAGCAGATCCCGGAGCGGCACGACGCCGAGCAGATGGCGGCTGGAGTCGGTCACGGCAAGAACGTAGACGCTCTCCGCCTCGTCCAGTTGCTGCCGTACCCGGTCCAGTGCCTCGGAGGCCATCATTTCGGGACGGGCGGTAACCACCCGCGGGCTCATGTAACGGCCCACCGCGCGGCGCGGATAGCCCAGCACAGCGGTGGTGAGCGCCCGGTCTTCTTCACCCAGTCCCTGAACCAGGCGGCTGGCCACGGTCGCCGGCAGTTCATCCAGCAGCGGCACCCGGTCTTCGGGACTTAACGCCGAGAAGACTTCTGCCACCTGGGCATCCTGCAGTCCAGTCAGGAGGTCTGCCTGCACCGGTGCGTCAAAACGCTCGAACACGTCCAGCGCCCGGTCCTTGGGCAGGGTGCGGTAGGCCACCGCCCGGTCGATGGTGCTTAGGCGTTCAAGCTGTTCCAGG
Organism: Arthrobacter sp. IK3; assembly: GCF_051337705.1. Taxonomy (NCBI): domain Bacteria; kingdom Bacillati; phylum Actinomycetota; class Actinomycetes; order Micrococcales; family Micrococcaceae; genus Arthrobacter; species Arthrobacter sp. IK3. The sequence continues at coordinate 210,326 of NZ_JBPPSW010000004.1, forward strand.
GTTTCCGCTACGTCCAGCGGCTGGAGGACGCGGGCTACGCGGGACAGATTGCCGCTGCTGAGGGCCTGGGCCAGTAACGCAGCGGTGGTGTCGAAGGAGAGGCTCGGTGACTTGATCATGATCCGCTTTCCTACGGGGCGCACACAGGCAAGGCCGCGGAGAACAGCGGGTGTGCATCAGTGGTGAGGTGGTGCCGGTTGAAGACCGCAGCCGTACGGGCGGCCGGCACAGGAAAGCAGGTGCTGCGTGATGACGCAGACCGGAATCAGCCTTAGGAGAGGCTGGGGAGAAGGGCTTCCCTCATGCGCTGGCGAGGCCCGCGCGGCGCGGTAGATCGACTGTTTCCGTCATCCATGCGTGCGGTTCACCTCCTGCAGCTCGTGGGGGAGCGGTCCGATACAGAAAACACCCCGGTCCGAAGACCGGGGTGTTCCACTGGCGGAGACGGGGGGATTTGAACCCCCGGTGGGCTTTAGGCCCACACTTCATTAGCAGTGAAGCCCATTCGGCCGCTCTGGCACGTCTCCAATTGCCCTGGCAAACTCACGCTGCCAGCCTGTCAAGACTACCCACAACGGGGCGATTTCAGCAAAACAGGTTCAGGACAACCGGCCGGTCAGCGCCTCCCACAGGAACTCATAGGACATCGCGTGCATGCGAGCTGACTGGCGGTTGTCGGCGGCACCGGCATGGCCGCCCTCCAGGGCCTCGTGGAACCACACCCGGTCCACTCCCAGCGCCTTCATCCGGGCTGCCATTTTCCGTGCCTGCACCGGCCCCACGCGGTCATCGCTCGTGGCCGTCCAGATGAGCGCCGGCGGGTACTGGACGCCTTCGCGCAGCAGGTGGTAAGGGGAGAAGGTCTTGATGAACTCCCACTGTTTGGGATCATCCGGGTCGCCGTATTCGGCAATCCAGGACGCGCCCGCGGACAGCTTGGTGTACCGGCGCATGTCCAGCAGGGGGACACCGCAGGACACGGCGCCGAAGAGCTCCGGGTACAGGGTGAGCATATTGCCGACCAGCAGGCCGCCGTTACTGCGGCCGGTGCAGCCCAGATGCTCCCGTGAGGTAACACCCCGAGCGGTGAGGTCGCGGGCAACGGCGGCGAAATCCTCGTACGCCCGGTGCCGGTTCTGCTGGAGTGCGGCGCGGTGCCAGTCCGGGCCATACTCGCCGCCGCCGCGGATGTTGGCCAGTACATAGACCCCGCGCCGCAGAATCCCTGAGCCGTCGGTAAAGCTGCGTTCCAGCCAGCCGCGCCCCACCACGCCGGAGTACGCAGGGGTCAGGGCCTGCTCGAACCCGCCGTAACCGGACAGGACCGTGGGGTTGCCGCCGTCGAGCACCATGTCCTTGTGCCCCACCTGGAAATACGGCACGCGGGTGCCGTCCTCGGATACTGCAAAGTGCTGCTCCACGGTGCAGCTCGAGGCATCGAAGAAGGCCGGCGAGGTTTTGACCGGTTCAGCAGTTTTGCCCGGTTTGCCAAGGGTGCCGCGGGAAAGCGTAGACGGCGTGGTGAAACCGGTGCTCACCAGCCAGTAGTCGTTTCCGGCTGCTTCATCCTCATCGTCCACGGCGTACGCGTCCACGGTGTGCAGCGGCGGGCAGGCATCAAGCTCCGTGGCACGCCAGTCCGCGGCAGGGTCCAGCACCTGGATCTCGGAGGAGACGTCACGGAGCAGGTTCAGCAGCAGATAGTCCCGGGTCCAGCTCCAGGACTGCAGGGAAACAGCCGGTTCCGGGGTGAACAGGGTGCGCAGGTTCCGGTCTCCGGCCAGGAAAGCGGTCAGCTCTGCCGCCAGCAGCGAACCGGCTTTGTGCAGGGTGCCGCCCACCAGCCAGTCGGTGCGCGGGCGCAGCACCAGCCACTGCCGGTGCAAATCCACGTTCACGTCCAGCGGCACCTCGATCCGCCTCCATCCCGCGTCCTGCCGCAGATGGGTGACGCTGTCGTAGAAGTCGATGATGTCCACGGCAACGTCCCGTTCGAAGCCCGGAGTCTGGTCATGGTGGACGTAGCCCATCATGTGGTCCTCGGGGACTTCGAAGTAGAGTTCGGCGGAGTCCGGATCCTCCCCCCGGTGCAGCGTCCGGACGGTCCGGGGATAGGAAGACGTAGTCATGCTCCCCGGCCCGAAGTCCGTGGCCACGTACAGGGTGTCCGGCCCGGCCCAGGAGACCTGGGTCTTGGCGACGGGCAGGTCGAAACCTCCGGGCACAAAGGCGCGGTCCTCGACGTCGTACTCCCGGTAGCGGGCAGCATCCCCGCCGTCGGGGGAGAGGATTACCAGGGCGCGCCGGTAGGAGGTGCCGTCCGCCGGCCGGAGGAACCGGGCGCCGCCCCAGACCCACTCGGTGCCTTCGGCAGCAGCCAGGGCGTCAACATCCAACAGGACTTCCCACTCGGTGGCGGAGTCCGTGTAGCCCTGCCACGTGGTGCGGCGCCAGAGGCCCTTGGGGTGCTCCGCATCCCGCCAGAAGTTGTAGTACCAGTCCCCGCGCTTGACCACCATGGGGATCCTGTCCGTTGAATCCAGGACTTCGAGCAGCCGCTCTTCGGTCTGTTCAAAGCCGGTGGCGGAGAGCAGTGCCTCGGTTTCGGCGTTCTGCGCCCGGACCCAGTCCAGCTGCCTGTCTCCGTAGATGTCTTCCAGCCATAGGAATTCGTCCTCGGTGTCCTGCGGAATTTCTGCGCTCGCTGAAGTCATGAGCCAATCCTAGGGTGCCCGGAGACATTGGCCTGTGCGCTGCACCACACCGCTCAGCAGGCTCCGTGTTTCCAGGCTTCTCCGGGCACAGTGAGGTTCCCGGCGGCCGTCCCGTTCCGGTTCAGGATCCACCCCACCCGTTTGGCCACGGTTGCCACGACCACGCTTTCGGTGATCTCAAGGGCCGGGAACCGTTCCCCGAGGGATCGCTCGGTGTTCATGATGTCCGCCGCACTGCGCAGCCACATCATGAAGGTGAAGTTCGTGGGTCCGGTAGTTGAGGCGCACAGCCTCAGCGTCCCGGAGTCTGCGAGTGCGGACGCCGTCCGGGAGTGTTCTGCCGCAGGAAGACGGGCGAACCACTGGCAAATGATGGGGAACCCCGCCAGTCCGTGGGCAACTTCGCAGCGCAGGGCGAGTGATCCGCTGCCGAGTACTTTCTGCAGCTGCCGCCTGGCGGTGGCGGGATGCAGTCCGGTTTCGGCTGCGATGTCTGCGGCCGAGGCGCGTCCGTTCCGGGACAGGACCTGAAGGATTTCCCCGTATGCGGGTGGAAGCGGGCCCCGGTAGGCGGTCTGGTTCTCGGCCAGCTGGCTGAGCTTCTTTCGCTGGACGGCATTCAGCGCACCGAGCTGCCAGGAGTCGGCACCGTGGTGCAGCTGGGTGCAGAAGGACGTTTCGTAGCGGGTCAGCCCGGGGATCCGGTCGAAGAGCGGATACACCGACTCCGCCAGCCACGCAGGGGTGGGGGTGATGACTGTGAGCATCATGTCCCGGTTCCGGTGGCATTCGTCAATGCTGAACACGTCCGGCAGGGCCGCCAGCGCCTGTACCACGGAGCGTCTTTGGGCCGGATCGCACTGCACGTCGTGGAATGAGAGGGACATCTGTTCCGGGTCGCCCACGGGGTGGGAGGTGATCCAGGCGGCACCGGTGGCCACCAGTTTTTCCCACCGCAGGGCCAGGGACGTCGGGTGCCGGTCGAGGACTGCACCAATGGCCGTCCACGGCATGCGCGGACCGATTTGCAGGGCATTGATGAGCAGCAGGTCATCCTCGTCCAGTTGGCGGTTCATGTGTCCGTTTTCTCATGTTTATCGGATCTTTGTGCAATATTTCAGAAGTTTTCATCGATACGGCGAAGTAAACCCAACAATTGCTCCTATCGCAGTACCGGGCACCGGCGGTTTCCCGCCGGGCCGAGCGAAAGGAATTCCGATGCACAGCGTTCTTCCCCTGAACGGAAGTTCCACCGATGTCCTGGCCCTAGCCAACACGCCTGTCCTGTGGATCTGCGCGCTGGGTGTCTTCGGCGTCGTCGTGGTCCAGTCACTCATCTACATGCGTGCGGCGCGGCGGGTGGCGCCTGCGGTGGGAATGACGCCGGACGAGCTGCGGATCTCCTTCCGCTCCGGAGCCGTGGCAGCGATCGGGCCCTCGCTGGCCGTCGTCCTGGTGGCCATCGCCCTGCTGGCACTGTTCGGAACGCCGGCAGTCCTGGTGCGGATTGGCCTGATCGGTTCAGCAGCGTATGAAACCGGAGCCGCGAATGTCGCCGCAGCCACTGTCGGGGCCGAACTGGGCGGGGATACCTACACCCAGCAGGTCTTCGCCATCGCGTTCTTTGCCATGAGCCTGGGCGGGGCAATGTGGATGCTCGCCACGCTGGTCTTTACCCCGCTGCTTAAGCGCGGCGGACACCGCCTTGCCACGGTGAACCCGCTGGTCATGACCATTGTGCCGGCGTCGGCCCTGCTTGCCGCGTTTATCTCCCTGGGGCTGGCCGAAGCGCCCAAGAGCACCGCGCACGCCCTGACCCTGCTGGCGGCAGCCGCCGCCATGGGTGCCTGCCTGCTGCTGGCACGGATCCTGCACCGGCCATGGCTGCGCGAGTGGGGCCTGGGCATTGCCATCGTTGCCGGACTGCTGGCGGCCTACACCGCCCACACAGCCGGCCTCGGACCCGCCTAAATGAGCTCCCCGGACCTAAGGAGAACCATCATGCTGGAAACAGGAACCGCCCAAACCGGGCGCTCTGCCGCAGTCGAACTGGACAGGTTTGACCGAACAACGTCACGGTGGGGCCGGCTCACCATGATCGCCGGCCTGCTCATCTCGGTGGGTGGGCCGGTGTACCTGGTCCTCTTCGGCAACCTCGGGGTAACTTCCGCCCAGCTCTGGACAGCGTTCGGCGCCGTTGCCGCAACGTTCTTCGTCATCTGGCTTGTGGAGCCGCTGACCTACTACCCCATCCTGGGACCTGCGGCGATGTACCAGGCCTTTATGATCGGCAACATCTCCAACAAGCTGCTGCCCTCGGCCCTGGTCGCCCAGACCAGCGTCGGCGCCCTCCCCGGCTCAAAGCGCGGAGACCTCGCCGCCGTGATGGCGATCTGCGGAGCGGCCGCAGTGCACCTGTTGTCCCTGCTGGTTTTTGTGGGCCTGCTCGGCACCTGGCTGGTCAGCGTCATTCCCGCGGAACTCACCGCCCTGGCCCGGGTCTACGTCCTGCCCGCGGTGATGGGGGCCGTCATTGTCCAGGCCATCGTGTCCATGAAGGCACTCCGCCCCACCCTTGCGGCGCTGGGCGTGGTCCTTGCCGTGCAGTACATACTTCTGCCCCTGGTTCCCGGTCTTGCCATGATCTCCACCGCCATCTCGGTAATCGGGACTATCCTGATCGCCTGGTTTACCCGCAAACGCGCACCCCGCAGTGCACCCGCCGCCCCCGGGCGGAGCTGAACGAGAGGAACCCATGCCGAACCCCACGCACCCCGCCCTCACGCCAGAGGACACCTCGGAGATGCACGAGCTTTACCGGACCCTGCATGCCGCTCCGGAGCTGTCCATGCAGGAGCACGGCACGGCAGCCCTCATCGCAGAGCGCCTCGCAGCCCTGGACATTCGCAGCTTCCGCTGCGGAGGCACCGGGGTGGTCGGTGTGCTGGCCAACGGGGAAGGCCCGGTGGTCGCGTTCCGGGCCGACACCGATGCCCTGCCCATCCGGGAGGACACCGGCCTGCCGTATGCCAGCACTGCTACGGGGAGGCTGGAGGACGGAACCGAGGTTCCCGTGATGCACGGCTGCGGCCACGACACCCATGTCACTGCGCTCCTCACCACCGCAAAGCTGCTGGCACGGAGCCGGGATGCCTGGGCAGGCACCGTGGTGCTCCTGTTCCAGCCCGGGGAGGAAACCGCAGCCGGCGCGGCAGCCATGGTGCAGGACGGGCTGTGGGACAAAGCCCCTCGGCCGGGGGTCGTGCTTGGACAGCACGTGATGCCCGGTCTCGCCGGAACCATCCAGTACGCCTCGGGGAACGCCATGACCCAGGCAGACTCCTGGAAGGTCACGCTCCACGGACGCCAGTCCCACGGCTCACAGCCCCAGGACTCGGTAGACCCGATTGTGCTGGGGGCGCACCTCATCACCCGCATCCAGACGATCGTCTCGCGGGAGCTGGACCCCCGGCGTGCCGCCGTCGTCACCGTGGGGACCTTCCATGCCGGCTTGAAAGAGAACATCATTCCGGACCGAGCGGAGTTCACCCTCAACATCCGCACGTTCGACGACGGCGTCCGCACCCACGTCCTGGATGCCCTGCGCCGCATCATTTCCGCCGAGGCCGCGGCGTCCGCGGCACCGGAACCGGAGATCGAAGAGCTCTACACCTTTCCCCTGAACTACAACGACCCGCAGGAAACAGCCGGGGTCATGGAGGCCATGCGGGAAGCACTGGGAGATGAACGCGTGACCGAGGTGGCCCCGCTGATGGGATCGGAGGACTTTGGCCACCTCGCCCAGGCAATTGGTGTTCCCTCGGTCTACTGGTTCTTCGGCGGACACAGCGCCGAAACGCTGGAAAGGGAAAAGGTTCCCATGAACCACTCGCCCTACTTCGCCCCCGTCCTGGAACCGACCCTTTCCACGGCCGTAGAAGCCGCAGTGGCGGCCATCCTGTCCCGGCTGGAACGGCGCTAGCCGCTTATCGGGGAGGGCAGCCGTGACACTCCTGATCCTTGACCTGGCAGGAATCTTCTTCTTCGCCGTCTCCGGTTCCCTCCTCGCGGCGAGGCGGAACTTCGACATTGTGGGCTCCCTGATGCTCGGTTCCTTCGTGGGGCTGGGAGGCGGGGTGATACGGGACCTGATCATCAACCAGGGCGTGCCGCTGGCATTCTCGAAACCGGTCTACCTGCTGCCTCCGCTCCTTGCTGCCATCCTGGTGTTCACCCACGCCCTGGGGGTGCAGAGGTACCGGCGTACCCTCCTGGTGTTCGACGCCGCGGGGCTGGCCCTGTTCTGCGTCACCGGTACGCTGACCGCGCACCAGGCCGGGCTGAACCCGGTGTCTGCCGCGCTGCTGGGGGTCACCACTGCGGTGGGCGGCGGGCTGCTGCGTGACGTGGTGGCGAATGAAGTGCCGCAGGTCTTCAACCCGCGCGGCGTCTACGCCATTCCGGCCCTGCTGGGCGCCGGGCTGGTATCGCTGTTCACGGCCCTCGGCGTGTTCGGCCCTGTCCTGGGCATTGCCGTCGCGGCGCTGGTGTTCACGCTGCGCATCCTCTCCCTGCGCTACGGGTGGCGGATTCCGCTGGCCGGCCGGACGGAAGCCGGCCGAAACGCGCAGCCGTGATACTGCTGGGGGACTTGGACTAACTTAGGAGACCTGCAGGTGTCCTAAGACGGGAGGAGTCGTGTTGCGTTCCCTGGGGCTGGCGCTGAATATGGCGGGTTTGCTGTTGGCGGTTACAGCCTGCGGCGGCAGTGGTCCAGCGCCGGACGGTGCGGAGGAAACAGCAGAGTCCTTCTACGCCGCCCTGGAAAACGGCGACTACGGCCGTGCATGCGGAATGCTGGCCCCGGCGACACTCGAGGGTGTCCAGCAGTCTGAAAACGGGGGAGACCAAGCTTGTGCCGACGGGCTCCGGGCGGTCTCGCTGCAGGACCCCGGCGAGCCTCTTTCCGCGCAGGCTTTCGGCCGGAACGCGCAGGTGGAGTTCGGCTCGGAGACGGTGTTCCTCACGCTGTCCAGCTCCAACTGGAAAGTGATGGCCGCTGGATGCACGGCCCGGGGAGACCGCCCGTACAGCTGCAGGGTGGAAGGAGATTGACTTGCGCGCACGCTGGGCATTCGTTCTGTGCCTGTCCTTCATCAGTGTTGGACTTGCCTACATGATCACGCTGGGGGTGCTTGCTCGATGAAGACGCTCCGGGACAATGGCCTCTTCCTCGTCTTCTTCGCCCTGTTCCTGCTTTCCCTGGCAGGACAGGCAGCCGCAGGCGTAGCCCTTTTCAACGAGCAGCAGACTGCTGCCGGGCTGGAGAAGGTCAGCATCTGGCAGTACCTGGCGACGTCCAGCTTCGCCGTGGACGTCGCCGAGAACTGGCAGTCCGAGTTCCTCCAGTTCCTCCTGCTCATCGTCGCATCGGTCTGGTTCGTGCAGAAGGGCTCGCCTGAGTCCAAGAAGGTCGGGAGGCGAGGACTGGAAACTGATAAGGACCAGCTGCTCGGACAGCATGCCACCGCTGCTTCGCCCTCCTGGGCCCGCGCAGGAGGCTGGCGGACGCTGGTGTACTCAAACTCCCTGGCCCTCGTCATGGGCACGATTTTCCTGCTGTCCTGGTTGGCCCAATCAATTGCCGGGTTCAGCGCCTTTGCGGAGCAGCAGCTTGCCAACCTGCAGGATCCGGGAACATGGGGCGAATACGTCCTGTCGCCGGAGTTCTGGGGCCGGACCCTGCAGAATTGGCAGTCCGAGTTCCTCGCTGTCGCCTCGATGGTCATCCTCGCGGTGTATCTGCGGCAGCGTGGTTCTCCGGAATCGAAGCCGGTGGGTGCCGCGCATACTGAAACCGACGTCGAGGGCTGACGAAGGCACCAAGCGGCAGGAATCCTAGCCGGCCGCGAAGAAGTCGTGCTCCCACTGCACTGACTGGGCGAACGCTTCCTCGGCCGCCCGCCGCTGGTTCTCATTCCCGGCGAGCACACCCTCCAGGATGCCGACGGCACGGACAGTGGCCGCGGCAAAGGCCGGATCGGCATAGGTGTCCAGCCACTCGCGGTACGGATGCGAGGCGTGGTTCCCGGCGGCGAGTTCCGCACCGGCGTCGGCATAAACCCAAAAACAGGGGAGCACCGCGCCCACCAGCCGCGCGTACTCCAGCCGGTCATCCCGGTGCCGGTTGGTTCCCAGCAGGTGGTCCAGGTAGCCGCGGGTCACCGGTCCGGGGGCAAGGCCCTCGGCGGGATCCGCAGGAACGTCCCGGGGGCCGGGGACACCGCCGTGTCCGGCATTGGCATGCAGCCAGTTCCGGTGCAGTTCAAGTTCAGCTTCCAGTGCCCCGCGGGCGCTTTCGGCCCAGAACAGCTGTTCCTGGAGCGTCGGTGCGAGTTCGCTGGCCCGTGCCAGGGCACGGGCATATCCCCGCAGATATATCGCGTCCTGGGCGAGATATCTGCCAAAAACTGCCGAATCCAGGGTCCCGTCGCCGAGGCCGCGGACGAAGTCCAGGGCGGCGATTTCCTTCCGGACGCCCGCGGTCCGGGACCAAAGCTCCGCAGTACGGTCCCCGGCGGGAGGAACACCGGTGCCGGAGGAGACGGGCAGCGGGGCAAGGCCGCGCCGCCAGAGCCCGGCGAAGTGGTTCACCGGTCCGTGCCCGGTCCCCACCTCCAGCAGGTCCGCGGTTTCCAGGGCTTCCTGGAGCCAGGCCTTGGCGGCCCCCAGCGCCGCCACCCAGCTGCCGGTCCGCGCAAACAGCGTGGCTACTGCGGAGGAGAGCGAACAGCCGGTGCCGTGGGTGTTCTTGGTCTCCACCCGCACTGAACTGAACTCACAGACAGTGAAGCCGCCGCCGTCGGGCATCACCAGAGCATCCGGTGCCGCGGCTCCGGCGAGGTGCCCGCCCTTGACCAGCACGGCCGTGTCATACGCACCAGCGAGGCGGCGTCCCTGGTCCAGCGCCTGTTCCCACCCCCGCGCGGGTTCTTCCCCGAGCAGCGCAGCTAGTTCTGGAAGGTTCGGGGTTACCAGGTCAACACCGTGCAGCAGCCCGCGCAAAGCGTCTTCGGCGTCGCGGCTGAGCAGCCGGTCACCGCTGCTGGCCACCATCACCGGATCCAGCACCACGGCAGGGGGCCGGACGTCGGCCAGCCAGGCGCCCACCGTTTGGGCGACCCCGGCGATGCCCAGCATGCCGATTTTCACGGCGTCAAGAACGACGTCGTCGCTCACCGCGTCCAGCTGTTCACGCAGGAACGCCGCAGGAGGGGTGTGCACTGAACGGACGCCGTGGGTGTTCTGCGCAACGAGAGCGGTGACGACTGCCATCCCGTACCCGCCGTTGGCAGCGATGGACTTCAGGTCGGCCTGGATTCCGGCTCCGCCGGTTGGATCGGTTCCGGCGATGCTCAGGATCCGCGGAACGTCCCGGACGCTTACCCCTCCCATGCTGCCACCAGTTCTTCGGCGCTGCGCCGCGGATCGGCGGCAGTGCAGATGGCGGATACGACGGCGGCACCGGAGGCGCCGGCGGCGCGCAGGCCACGGAGGTCGGACAGCCCGATCCCACCGATCGCCACGGTGGGCACGGGAGCGGCTGAAGCGAAGGCGCGGAACCCGTCCACGCCGAGCGGTGCGGGATGGTCCGGTTTAGTGCTGGTGGGATGGATGACCCCGGCGCCAAGGTAGTCCACGGTTCCCGGAGCCAGTGCACGCACGGCATCCAGGTGGGTGGGCGTATTGGCGGTGAGGCCCACGACGGCGTCCGGGCCCACCAGGGAGCGAACGGATGAGACGGGAAGGTCGCTTTGGCCCACGTGGACGCCGTGCACCCGGGCACCGGCGGCCCGGGCCGCGAGGTATAGATCCACCCGGTCATCCACCAGCACCAGGGCGCGGTTCCCGACGGCGTCCGCCACGGCCAGGACCAGCGCGTAGAAGTCTGCCGCCGAGGCATGTTTCTCCCGCACCTGGACCGTCCGCACACCGCCGGCCACGGCAGCGGCCGCTACCGCGGCAACGCCCCGGTCCCCGCACTGCGTGGTGTCCGTGACCAGGTAAATGCCGGTGTTCCGTGCCAGGGCGCGGGGCCGGCGGGTCAGCCCGGACTGCGCCTCGGCGCTCATGCGCTCACCAGCATCGTGGTGATCTGTTCGTCCGAAAGACCGGCCAGGGCGTCCAAGAAGGCCGGCGCAAAGGAACCGGGCCCGGCCGCGCCCGCCGCGGCCTGCTGGGCGGCAATGGTGTACACGGCCGTAGCCGCCGCGGCGGCGGTGAGTCCTTCGCCGTCCTCCGCCGCGGACAGGAACGCGGCCGTCACCGCGCCCAGGGCGCAGCCCCCTCCGGTCACCTTGGTCAGCAGTACATCTCCGTTCCTGATCCGCAGGGTGGATTCGCCGTCGGTAATCACGTCCGTGGGACCGGAGACCGCCACCACGCAGCCGTACTTGGCGGCCAGTAGGTCGGCGGCGGGGAGGGCATCTTCGGGGTTGTCCGTGGCGTCCACCCCGCGCCCGCCGGCACCCAGACCGGCCAGGGCCATGATCTCGGACGCGTTGGCACGCACGGCGGTGGGCCGCAGCGCCAGCAGTTCGGCGGCCAGGGCGGTGCGGACCGGGAGGCTGCCCACTGCCACCGGGTCCAGGACCCAGGGAGTGCCGGCGTCGTTCGCTGCCAAGGCGGCCTCCAGCATGGCTGTGCGCTGCTCGGCGTGCGGGGTACCCAGATTGACCAGCACTCCGGAAGCGATCCGCGCGAACGGCCCCGCTTCACCTGGAATGTCCGTCATGGCCGGTGCCGCGCCAAGGGCGAGCAGCACGTTGGCGGTGAAGTTGGTGACCACGGCATTGGTCAGGCACTGCACCAGCGGCGGTTCGCTGCGCACGCGGGAAAGGAGGGTGGATACAGAAAATGGTGTCAGGCCAATAGTCATCGGCGACATCCCTTCGCTAGTTCTAACTAGATCAGGTTCGACGGGTCTCATCTCAGCCTTGCGGCACCCCGTGTCACTGCAGCCGACTCTACGAAGTCTGCGGCCAAATGGCCAGTTGGGACTGGTTAGGCGTGGTCCATGGCCGCGCAGGGATTCAGGCCCGACGCCGGTTGGTGGGCCTGCCCCGCGAGACGGTGGAGCAGGGCGCGGAACAGGTCTGCGTCTTCGGCTACGAGCCCGGAGAGCAGCGCCGCTTCCTCTGCGGCAATGCGTTCTTCACAGGCTGCCAGTCTGGCGAGCCCTGCCGGGGTGGCCACCACTTTTCGGGCCCGCCGGTCAGCCGGATCCGGAATCCGTTCAACTTCGCCAGCCTCTGCCAGCGCATCGATCAGGTAGGTCAGGACCGTCCTGTCGATGCCCAGGTGGGCGCCGAGTGCCTGTTGATTGGGCGGATCACAGTAGGCGACCGTGGACAGGACCAGGAAGCCGCGCAGCCCGCCGGCGAAACCGCCCAGGGCAGCTTCCATTCTGGACTGATAGCCGCCCGCGACCATGCCGAGGTCCCAGCCCAGGCTTCCTGGCCGGACGTCCGGGCTGGAGGTGCCGCCGATTGTCATGCAGAACATCCTAGCCCTGCAATGCGGAGGAGTAGATGTTCTACGGGACAAATGATCTGTGTGTCGGCTTACCCGGATTTGGGCGGGCGCAGGCGGCACGGTGCCGTTTGTCCCCGCGCCGGAGAGTCCTCGGCATCTAGGGCTGGAACCGGTACCCCATGCCGTGCTCGGTCAGGAAGTGGACCGGATGCGAGGGATCCGGTTCTAGCTTCCGGCGCAGCTGGGCCATGTACAGGCGCAGGTAGCCCGAATCGCTGGTGCCCGGTCCCCAAACATCGTTGAGGAGCTGGGCCTGGGTGAGCAGATGGCCGGGACTGCGCAGCAATGCCGCCAGCAGATGCCATTCAGTGGGGGTGAGTCGGATGGCGGTGCCGTCGCTGAGCCGGGACACCCGGCGCGCAGCCAGGTCCACGGTGACGTCGCCGAACGTCACCGCAGGGCTGTCCTGGGCAGCGCCGGTGCGGCGCTTCAGGGCACGGATCCGGGCCAGGAGTTCCTCGGCAGAGAAGGGTTTGGTGACGTAGTCGTCCGCCCCCAGATCCAGTGCCCGCACCTTCTCCGCGGAGTCGGACCGGCCGGAGATCACCAGGATGGGCATGGTGCTCCAGCCGCGCACGGCTTCGATGACTTCCATGCCGCTGAGCCCGGGCATCCCGAGGTCCAGGACCATCAGGTCCGGATGACAGTCCACCGCCCGGCGCACCGCCGCTGCGCCGTCGGACGCCGAGACCACCTCGTATCCGTACGCGGACAGGGTGATTTTGAGGGCACGGAGTATCTGGACGTCGTCGTCCGCCAGCAGGATCCTCACCGCAGCTCCGCGCTTTCTGCCGGCGCGGCCGCGGGGACCGCGGGCAGGCCCAGCACCATGGTGAGTCCGCCGCCGGGGGTCGTTTCCATTTCCAGGGTCCCGCCCATGCCTTCCATGAATCCTTTTGCCACTGCCAGCCCCAGGCCCAGCCCGGTCTGGTTATCGGTGTCCCCAAGCCGCTGGAAGGGAACGAACATTTCATCCCCACGCTCCGGGGAAATCCCTGGCCCGCAGTCTATGACGCGCACTTCCACTTTGCCGCCGAACTCGCTCGCCGCCAGCAGCACCTTTTCCTGCGGCGGGGAGAACCGCACGGCGTTCGCCAGCACGTTCACCAGCACCCGCTGCAGCAGCACCGCATCGCCCAGCACCGGAGGGAGCCCGGGCGGCAGGTCCAGCTGCACCTGTCCCGGGCCCAGCCGCAGTTCCTCCAGTGCGGGAAGAACCGCGTCGGCAGTCTCCAGCGGGGCCAGGGAGACGGCCAGGACCCCGGCCTGGAGCCGGCTCACGTCCAGGAGGCTGGTCACCAGTTCGGAAAGGGTGGCCAGGGATTCCTCCGCGGTGGCGAGGAGCTCCTGGCGGTCCGCCTCGCTCCAGTTCACGTCCTCGGCCCGCAGGCTGGTCACGGCTGCGGTTGCCGCAGTCAGCGGACGGCGCAAGTCATGCCCGACGGCGGCGAGGAGGGCGGTTCGGACCCGGTCCGCGGCGGCGAGCGGTCCCATGCCCTCGGCCCGCTCTGACAGTTCCCGGTAATCCAGCGCCGCACCCAGCTGTGCGGTGATCACTTCCAGCAGACGCAGATCCGCCGGCCCGGGAACGCTGCCGAAGAGCTCGAGGACCGCTTCGTCCACCTCAACCCGGTGCGCGGCGCTGCCGCGCGGGGACCCGGAGACAGCCAGGTCCGTGTCCCCGGTCCGCAGCCGGGCAGCGTCCAGGTTGAACGCTTCGCGGACCCGGCCCACCAGGGCTTCCACCGCATCTTCGCCGCGCAGCACGTTGCCGGCCACGGAGGCAAGCAGATCCGATTCCGACGCGGCCCGGCGGGCGGCACGCGAGCGCCGGGCCGCGCGGTCCACCACAAAACTGACCAGCATGGCGTTGGCGGAGTAGAGCACCAGGGCGAACAGGTGCAGCGGTTCGGAGACCGTCACGGTGTGCAGCGGCTGGATGAAGAAGTAGTCCAGCGTCACTCCGGAGAGCAGGGCCGCGAAGAGCGCCGGCCAGATCCCGCCGGCCAGCGCCACCAGGATCACCAGCAGCTGGTAGGACAGTACATCGCTGGTGACGGATTCAGGAGTGCTCACCCCCACCAGGAGCCAGGTGAGCAGCGGGCCCCCGGCGAGGGCGAGGGCGAACCCGGCCAGCCGCCGTCGGGCACTCAGCGCCCCGCCCAGCCGGGGCAGCCCGCGGCTGCCTCCGGCGGCGCCGTGGTTCACGATGTGCACGTCGATGTCCCCGGACAGCCGGATCACGGTGGCGCCAATGCCGGGTCCGCCGAACAGGGCCTTCAGCCTCGCACGGCGGCTGACGCCAATAACCAGCTGAGTGGCGTTCGCGGAGCGGGCAAAATCCACCAGGGAACCGGGAACATCCGCTCCCACCACCTGGTGGAAGGTACCGCCGAGTTTCTCCACCAGGGCCCGTTGTACGGCCAGCTCGCCAGGATGGCTTCCACGCAGTCCGTCCGGGTTGGTGACGTGCACGGCCAGCAGTTCGCCGCCCGCTGAACGTGCAGCGATGCGGGCACCGCGGCGCAGCAGGGTCTGCCCCTCAGGGCCTCCGGTGAGCGCCACCACTACGCGCTCGCGGGCCTCCCACTTGCTGCGGATTCCCTTCTGCGTCCGGTACCGGTTCAGGGCGCTGTCCACCTCATCCGCGAGCCAGAGCAGTGCCAGCTCACGCAGGGCGGTCAGGTTGCCGACGCGGAAGTAGTTGGACAGCGCCGCATCCACCCGGGCGGCCGGGTAAATGATCCCCTCGGCCAGACGGCCGCGCAGCAGTTCCGGGGCGATGTCCACCAGTTCAATCTGGTCCGCTGAACGGAGCACGCCGTCCGGTACGGTTTCGCGCTGGATGGTGCCGGTGATGCCTTCCACCACGTCGTTGAGGGACTCGATGTGCTGGATGTTCACGGTGGAGAGCACATTGATTCCGGCGTCGAGCAGTGCCTGGACGTCCTGCCACCGTTTGGCGTGCTCCAGGCCCGGGGCGTTGGTGTGCGCCAGTTCGTCCACCAGCGCATACTCCGGGTGCCGGGCGAGGACCGCGGGGAGGTCCAGTTCCTCCAGGACCAGGCCGCGGTGATCCAGCCGGCGCCGGGGCACGTGTTCCAGGCCCTGCACTGCCGCGGCCGTCGCGGCCCGGCCGTGGGCTTCCACCACGGCCATCACCACGTCCCGGCCCTCGCTGCGCAGGCGGTGGCCTTCCTCGGCCATGGTGTAGGTTTTCCCGACGCCCGGGGCAGCGCCCAGGAACACCCGGAGTTCTCCTCGTGTCATTCCTTAAGTGTCCAGCTCCTGAAGGGCCATGTTCAGTTCCAACACGTTTACGGTCGGTTCGCCGAGGAAGCCTGCAATCCGGCCCTGCACCGCCGCATCCACGAGGGCCCGGACGGCGGGTTCGGGCAGCTCCCGGACCCGTGCCACCCGCGCCGCCTGGAGGTACGCGTATTCCGGGCTGATGTGCGGATCCAGTCCGGATGCCGAGGCGGTGAGCGCGTCGGCCGGGACGTCTTCAGGCGGGACCGATTCGAGCGCGGCCACAGCCTGCCGGCGGTCCTCGAGAGCCGCCGCCAGTTCGGTGCTGGACGGGCCAAGGTTGCTGCCGCCGGAGGCAGCGCCGTCGTACGTTCCGGGGCGGGACTGGAACCACTGCGGCAGGGCAGCACCGGAACTGTCCGTGAAGGACTGGCCGAGCAGGGCTGAACCGGCGGCATTCCCGCCGGCGCCCCCCGCTGCGGAGACGGGTGAGCCGTTGGCCAGGTGGCCGGCGGCCGTCTGGGCAGCGGCGGTGGCGAGCAGCGGATAGGCGATGCCCAGCAGCAGTGTGAACAGCGCCAGGGCCTTGGCGGCGACGGCGATCTGCCGGGCGGTGGAACGGAACGTGGTCATGGAAAATCCTTGGGTGCTAGAAACCGGGAAGCAGGGAAACGGCAAGGTCAATCAGCTTGATGCCGAGGAACGGGGCCACCACTCCGCCAACACCAAAAACGAGCAGGTTCCGGCTGAGGACACCGGCGGCGCCCGCCGCGCGGTACTTCACGCCGCGCAGCGCCAGCGGAATCAGGGCCAGGATGACGACGGCGTTGAAGATCACCGCGGAGAGGATCGCCGAGGCGGGCGAGTGCAGCCCCATGATGTTCAGGAGCGCCAGCCCGGGGAAAAGCCCCATGAACATGGCCGGGATGATCGCAAAGTACTTGGTGACGTCGTTGGCGATGGAGAACGTGGTCAGCGCACCGCGGGTGATGAGCAGCTGTTTGCCGATCCGGACAATGTCGATCAGCTTCGTGGGGTCCGAATCCAGGTCCACCATGTTGCCGGCTTCCTTGGCAGCGGAGGTTCCCGTGTTCATGGCGACCCCCACGTCCGCCTGGGCGAGGGCAGGCGCATCATTCGTGCCGTCGCCGGTCATCGCGACGAGCCGCCCGCCTTCCTGCTCCCGGCGGATCAGGGCGATCTTGTCCTCCGGAGTCGCTTCGGCCAGGTAGTCGTCCACCCCGGCTTCGGCGGCAATGGCCTTGGCAGTGCGGGGGTTGTCACCGGTAACCATCACCGTCCGGATGCCCATCCGGCGCAGTTCGGCGAAGCGCTCCTTCAGGCCCTGTTTCACCACATCCTTCAAGTAGACGACGCCGAGGATGCGGGAAGTGCCTGCCGCGTCCCGTTCGGCAACCACCAGCGGGGTACCGCCGGCAGCGGAGACAGTGTCCACCCGGTAGGTGAGGTCGGAAAGGACATCGACGGCGATTCCCCCGCTTTCTGCCGCCCAGTCCATCACCGCGGAACCCGCGCCCTTGCGCACGCTGGAACCATCCTGGAAATCCAGTCCGCTCATCCGGGTCTGGGCCGTAAACGGAATCCCGGCCGCGCCCGAAGCAGGAACAGCGGCCACGCCCCGGGATGCTGCCAGTTCAACGATGGACCTGCCCTCCGGAGTGGGGTCCAGCGCCGAGGACAGCGCAGCGGCGCGGATCAGTTCCTCCAGCGGAGCACCGGCCACCGGATAGAACTCCGCGGCCTGCCGGTTGCCATAGGTGATGGTGCCGGTCTTATCCAGCAGCAGGGTGGTCACGTCCCCGGCCGCTTCCACGGCCCGGCCGGACATCGCCAGCACGTTGTGCTGCACCAGCCGGTCCATTCCCGCGATGCCGATGGCTGAGAGCAGGGCGCCGATGGTGGTGGGGATCAGGCAGACCAGCAGGGCCGTGAGCACGGGGACGCTGATGGCGGCACCGGCATACTCGGCCATCGGGTTCAGGGTCAGCACTACCAGCAGGAACACGAGCGTGAGGGTGGAGAGCAGGATGTCCAGTGCCACCTCGTTGGGGGTCTTGCGGCGCGCTGCTCCTTCCACCAGCGAGATCATCCGGTCCACGAACGTTTCGCCCGGGCGGCTGGTGATCCGGACGACGATCCGGTCCGACAGGACGCGGGTTCCGCCGGTGACCGCAGACCGGTCGCCGCCGGATTCTCGCACCACGGGGGCGGATTCGCCGGTAATGGCCGACTCGTCCACGGAAGCGATACCCTCCACGATGTCGCCGTCGCCGGGAATCACCTCCCCTGCTCTCACGACTACTACGTCGCCCAGCAGCAAGTCTGCCGACGCCACGTCTTCCACCGCGGCCTGCAACGCGCCGGGATCGGAATCCGGATCATAGCCGCGGACGCGGCGGGCGGCCGTGGTGGTGCGGGTGGCGCGCAGCGAAGCGGCCTGCGCCTTGCCGCGTCCCTCGGCCACGGCTTCGGCCAGGTTCGCGAAGAGCACCGTGAGCCAGAGCCAGAGGGCTATGAGCCAGGTGAATCCGGCTGGCACGGGCGAGCCGCCGGACGAAGGAGAGGCACCGGAGAAGGATTCCGCCACGGCGATTGCGGTGATCAGGACGGCTCCGGCTTCCACGACGAACATGACCGGCGTGCGCCACATCCTGCGGGGATCCAGTTTGCGCACGGCCACCGGGAAGGCGGCGGCTGCCTGTTTCAGGCCCAACGACGACGGCGGAGCGGGCACGGGTGCCTGGGCGTTGCCGGGCCGCGGAGATTGCTGCTTGGTAAGGGTGGACATGTCAGATCAGTCCTTCTGCCAGGGGACCCAGCGCGAGTACGGGAAAGAACGTGAGGGCGGTGACGAGGACGGTGACACCGCTGAGCACCAGCACCGACTGCGGCCGGTGGGTAGGCAGGGTCCCGGCGGTTACCGGCACCTTGCCCTGGGCCGCCAGGGTTCCGGCGAGCGCGAGGACGAAGATGATGGGGAGGAAGCGGCCCAGCAGCATGGCCAGGCCGAGGGCCGTGTTCAGCCACGGAGTGTTGGCGGTCAGGCCGGCGAAGGCCGAACCGTTGTTGTTGGCGGCGGACGTAAACGCGTAGAGAACCTCGCTGAAGCCGTGCTGGCCGTCGTTGAGCATGGAGGTCTCTTCGATTTCCGTGCGGATACCCGGCAGGGCGAAGCTGAGCGAGGTGCCGGCAAGGACCAGGGCGGGCATGGTCAGCACATAGAGGCAGGCCAGTTTGATCTCCCGCGGGCCGATCTTCTTGCCTACGTATTCGGGGGTGCGTCCCACCAGCAGCCCGGACACGAAGGCCGCCACCACAGCGAGGACGAGCATGCCGTATAGCCCGGAACCCACACCGCCGGGGGCGATCTCGCCCAGCATCATGTTCAGCATGGCCATCATGCCGCCCAGCGCCCCAAAACTGTCATGCATGGAGTTCACGGCACCCGTGGAAGTCAGGGTGCTGGTGCTGCCGAACAGCGTGGAGCCGGCAATCCCGAAACGGGTTTCCTTGCCTTCCATGGAACCGGCGGGACCATCCGCGGCGGCGAATTCAAACGCCGTCATCGTGGCCAGGGACAGGACGAAGATGCCTGCCATGGCAGCGAGGATGGCGTACCCCTGGCGCCGGTCCCCAACCATGGTGCCGAACGTGCGGGGCAGCGAGAACGGAATGATGAGCATCAGCAGCACGGAGACCAGGCTGGTGAACGCGTTCGGGTTCTCGAAAGGGTGGGCAGAGTTCGCGTTGAAGAAACCGCCGCCGTTGGTACCCAGCAGCTTGATGGCTTCCTGTGTGGCTACCGGACCGCCCGGTATGGACTGGGTGCCGCCGGCCAGGGTGGCAACCTCCGTAAAACCGTTGAAGTTCTGGATGACGCCGCCCAGCAGAAGGACCAGTGCTCCCAGCGCGGCTCCGGGCAGCAGGACACGGGTCACGGAGCGGGTGAGGTCCACCCAGAAATTGCCGATGGTCTGTGCCCCGCGGCCCGCGAATCCGCGCACCAGGGCAAGTGCCACACAGAGCCCGACGGCGGCGGAGAGGAAGTTCTGTACCGCCAGCCCCGCGGCTTGGACGGCGTAGCCCATGGTTGCTTCCGGAGAGTAGGACTGCCAATTCGTGTTGGTCACGAAGGACACCGCCGTGTTGAAGGCCAGGCCTTCGGGAACGGCGGGGAGTCCCAGCGACGCCGGCAGCAGCGGCTGCATACGCTGCAGCAGATAGAGCGCCAGGACTCCGAGTGCGGAGAACACCAGGACAGACCGCAGGTAGGACTGCCAGGTCTGTCCCGAGCGCGGCGCCACACCCAGCATCCGGTACACGCCCCGCTCGGGCGCGAGGTCCTTGCCGGAGGTGTAGGCGTGTGCCAGATAGTCGCCCAGCGGCCGGTGGACCAGGGCTAGAACCAGCGCGACGGCGAGGAACTGGCCGAGCGCCAGCCAGCCCGCCATTAGAATTTCTCCGGCCGCAGAAGCGCAGCCAGTACGTAGACCGCCGAGCCGGCGGCCAGGATCAGCGCGGCGAAGTCGAAGAAGGTCACAGCTTCTCCACCGCCCGGGCCAGCAGGGCCAGTCCGGCGAAGAACGCCGCCGTTCCTGCGGTTATCAGTACATCCAGCAAGGGGTGCCCCCACAAAATCGTTCTGCTCCCACCGCTTCGGCAGGAGGGCGCTGTGGAGCGCCGAACTCAGTAGAACCCCCTATCCGGACCCCTGAGCGAATCCTCACGCATTCCTAACGCAGGGCGGGCGGACCATAACAAAATCCGTGCGGTTTGCCCTTCGCGGCCTGGATCCGGGGCCGGGCCGTTCCGCCGCGGCGGCCCTGCGCGTAGGGTGCTGGGAACGCAGACCCCTGTGAGAGGAACCCTGCCCGTGTCGATCCTCGCTCCGGTGCTGTCGCTGGCCGGCATCATCGCGTCAGTCATCCTGATTGTGCTGATATTCCGCGGGTCCCGCATTCCGGTGGAGGATGTGGCGCGGCGCAGGCGGGTGAACCGCTGGTTCTGGATCCTGGGAGTCTTCGTAGCCGCCATCTTCTTTTATCTGTCCTTCACCTGACATCCGCCCTCTGCATGGGAGGGGATCAACCGGGGCAGGAGCGGCGGATACCCTAGAAGAATGGACAAAGGCCAAAATCTCCGCGTTGCCGTCATCGGTGCCGGCCCCCGCGGCGTCTCGGTCCTTGACCGGCTGCTTGCCCGCTACCTGGAAATGCCCGGCGAGGACCGGCCTGCGCTGCAGGTCTGCATGGTTGATCCGTTCAATCCGGGCCCCGGGCACGTTTGGCGCACCAGCCAGTCCCGCCAGTTCCTGATGAACACCCCCTGCCTTTTTCCCACCGTGGTACCGGCCGGCAGGACGGCCACGGAGTTCGCTCCCTCGGCCACGGGTCTTTCGCTGGGCGATTGGGTGCGCCGCATGGCCCGGGAGCCGGCACCGTCGCTAAGTGCCGGAGACCGGGAAGAAATCGCACGGCTCGGTCCTGCCGAGTTCCCCAGCCGCGCCCTGTACGGCCGGTATCTGGAGTGGACCTACGCGCACCTGGTGGACGCCGCAGCCCAGGCCGGCGCCGCCGTCGTTCATTACCGTGCCGAAGCGCTGGCACTGCACCGCCAA
Source organism: Arthrobacter sp. IK3 (assembly GCF_051337705.1). Classification (NCBI taxonomy): domain Bacteria; kingdom Bacillati; phylum Actinomycetota; class Actinomycetes; order Micrococcales; family Micrococcaceae; genus Arthrobacter; species Arthrobacter sp. IK3. The sequence goes on from NZ_JBPPSW010000004.1 coordinate 231,521, forward strand.
GGCACAGGATTCACCGTTGAACTGGCGGGCGAGGACCCGCTGGCCGCGGACGCCGTCGTGCTGGCCGTGGGACACCTGCCGGCCGCGCTCACACCGGAGCAGAACCGGCTGAGCGACGCCGCGTCCCGGCTGGGGCTGCAGTACCTGCCGCCTGCCGTGCCGTCCGACGCGGACTTTTCGGTGCTTCCCGCCGGGGAACCGGTGCTGGTGCGCGGGCTGGGCCTGAACTTTTTCGACATCATGGCGCACGTGACCCTGGGCCGCGGCGGCGTCTTCGTGCCGACCGGGGAACCGGCCGGGCATGCCCTGCGCTACGAACCCTCCGGGCGTGAACCGGTGCTGGTTGCTGCCTCGCGCCGGGGAACCCCGTACCGTGCCAAGGCAAAGCTTGAGAGCTATGTGCCGCGCAGCGTGACGCTTCGCTGGTTTACCGAGGAAACTGCCGGCAGGTTCGCCGAGGAAGGCATCCAGCCCGGTTTCGACCACGACCTCTGGCCGCTGCTCCACCGCGATTCGGTGTGGGCGTATTACTCAACCCTGGCCCGCACCAACCCACAGTGCCTGAATGTCCCGGCCGGTGACTTCCTGGCGGAGCTGGAAACCGCGCTCAGCCTTCCCGGCCCGGAGTGGGACGCGGCCAAGGAAGACGTGCTGGCGCGCTGTGTCCCGCCGGCCCGGCGGACCAGCATGGAAGCGCTGGCACAACCGCTGGGGCGCCGGCCGTTCGCCGGTCCCGAGGACCTGGATGCCGAAATCCTGCGGTACCTGGAGGACGACGCCGCCGGCTCGGCGAAGGGCGAGGACGATCCGCTGAAGATGGCGATCGGTGCGCTGAACGCGGGCCGTTCCGTCCTGAAGGCAGTAGTGGCCGACGGCGGGCTGGCGGAAGAGTCCTGGCTCACGGAGCTGCGGGGCTGGTTTGAACCCCTGGTGGAAGGCCTGGCCTCCGGGCCGCCGCCGGAGCGGATCGAACAGCTCGCCGCCCTGGTCCGTGCCGGGTTGGTCCATTTCGTGGGGCCTGATCCGCGTTTCGACGTCGATGAGGCACGTGCCGTCTTCACCGCGTCCTCACCCTGGGTGACAGGGGAATACGCGGCGTCCACGCTGGTGGAAGCAATGATGCCGCCGAACCGCGTTAATGCCACGCTCTCGCCGCTGCTGGGAGACCTGCTGCACCGCGGTGAAGCACGGCCCAAGGTCATGATGGCCCCCAACGGCACCCCGGTGCTGACTCCCGGGCTGGACGTTTCCCTGCCGCCGTACCGCCCGCTGGATGTGAAGGGCCAGCCTCAGGAGAACCTCTACATTCTTGGCCTGCAGCTGTCCTCCGTTCAGTGGGGAACGGCCATCGCCGCCGAAGCCGGTGCGCCGGCGTCGGCCGGGTCCCGGACCCTGCGCGACGCCGACGACATAGCCGCCGCCATCCTCTCCCGGGGAAACAGCTTCCCCCGGGAGCAGGACAGCGGGGAGACGGCTAGAAGGGGTACTGCCGCGGTTCGTGCTGGAGCGTAAGCGTCTGGTCCTTGGTGAACTCATCAATGGCCCAGCTGCCGTTGAACCGGCCCAGGCCGGAGTTCTTCACTCCGCCGAACGCCACGTGCGGCTCGTCGTGAACCGGCATGTCATTCACGTGGGCCATGCCCACCTGCAGCCGCCGGGCGAACTTCAGGCCGGCCTCGGCTGATTCGGTGAACACCGCTCCGGAGAGTCCCTGGGGAGTGGCGTTGGCCAGTTCCAGGGCATGCTCTGCGTCGCGGGCGCGCTGGATGCCGGCAAGCGGGCCGAAGATCTCCTCGCGGGCCAGCTCCATCTCCGGGGTGACGCCGGTGAAGACCCACGGGCTGAGCACCTGTCCGTCGGTGCTGCCCTGCAGAACTGCTTTCGCGCCCTCGTCCTTGGCGGTGCTGATTTTCTCTTCCAGGCCTTCGAGCTGCTTGGCGTTGATGATCGGGCCAATCACGGTCTTCGGATCGGTAGGGTCACCGGCAGGCAGGGACCGGACGTGCTGGGTGAACTTCTCCACGAATTCGTCGTGGACGGCGTCCTCAACGATGATCCGGTTGATGGCCATGCAGATCTGGCCCTGGTGCAGGAACTTGCCCATCACCGCGGCCCGGACCGCCTGGTCCACGTCCGCATCCGCCAGGACCACAAACGGACCGTTGCCGCCGAGTTCCAGGGCCGTGTGTTTCAGGTGCTCGCCGCTGGCGGCAAGGGCACCAACGTTCTTGCCCACCGCCGTCGAGCCCGTGAAGGAAATGAGGGACGGGACGGGGTGCTCCACGAACGCGTCCCCGATTTCCGACCCGGCGCCGGCCACGACGCTCAGCACGCCGGCCGGCAGTCCGGCGTCCTCGAAGACCTTGCCGATCAGCAGGCCTCCGGTCACCGGGGTATCGCTGGCCGGCTTCAGCACGACGGCGTTGCCCAGTGCCAGGGCAGGTGCCACTGAGCGCTGGGAGAGATGCAGCGGGAAGTTCCACGGGCTAATGACACCGACGACGCCGAGCGGGTCCCGGTAGACGCGGTCCTCTTTGCCTGGAATGTCCGAGTCGAGGATCTGCCCGTGGACCCGGTGCGGGTAGGACGCTGCTTCGCGGGTAATGCCGATCGCGGAATCGATCTCGATGTTGGCCTTCACCACGGTGCTGCCGGATTCGGCTGCGAGCCACGCGGCGATTTCGTCCCGCCGTTCATCCAGGATCTCGGCAGCGCGTTCCAGGACGCGGCGGCGTTCGGCCGGGGGAGCGGCGGCCCACTCGGTTTGGGCATCCCGTGCGCTGTCATAGGCGTCGTTAAGGTCTTCGATGGAGGCCAGCTGCAGGCCGAGGAGCTCCTCGCCGGTGAACGGATTGATGTCCGGCAGGGTCTTCTCGGAGCGGCCCTGGCGCCATTCTCCGGCGATGAACTGCTTTGCGGGGATCCAGCCGGATGCTGCGGGGTTAGCGGCGGTCATGGGCGCTCTCCTTTGTAAGGGTACGTTTCTGACGATGCCGGGTATAACCAAGCATGCTTACTTCTTGTTCCCGGTTCTGGGGTTTTGGGTGGGGAACCGGTTCCGCCGGAGGTCCGGGCTGCTGGGTCACCGTGGCCGCGGGTTCACCTCGATTGACGCTGTGGCTGTGGCTGTGGCAGTGGCTGCGGCAGAGGCTGAGGCTGCGGTAGTGGATGCGGACTGCCCGGGGTCTGCCCGGACGAAACCTTCGGGGAGATGAGGCTGTTTTGGTGGGGGCTGGCACCTGCACGCTGAAACCCTCGGGGAGATGCGGCCGTTTTGGGGGTGCTTGGCGAAACCTTCGGGGAGTAAACGTCGCTTTGGGTGCGGCTAAGCGACCGTAAGTCACCGAAGGTTCGAGCACCTGACGCCTAAACGACGCTAAACCACCGAGGGTTCCGGTTCAGGCGAGGCGAACTGGATCCCAGAGCTTTCTGCGTTCCAACAACCTCCGAAAGTCCGCGCGGTTTCCCAGCCGTTGTTGCTGCCGGGTCCTATCGTGACCCCACGTGCACCAGAGGAAACGGCGGCCGGGACTCCGTGCGCTTCTGAAGAGCAGGGCCGGTGATAAGCAGCAAAAACAGCTGGGTTTCAAGTAGGCAACGGCTGGAAGCAGGTACTTGCAACCGCAGACTGCCGGTCGGATGTGGGTTAGATTCTTCCCACCGAAACGCCCGTTCCGGCACAGTCTCGTATCCGGGGGAATCGATGATGGAAGCAACGGCTCCAAGCCGCTATGCCAGCACTGGTCTCGCCGGAACGGAGCGGCAATGAGACTCGCAAAGACAATCGGTCTTGCGTTTTTGTGCTGTGCCGCCGCCACCGTGCTGCTCGCATTCCTCGTGCCGGACGGATCGCCGCTGCTCGGCGTCCCCGGCACCTTGTTCCTCATCTATGTGGTCAGGCTCGTTTATCGCAGAAACGCGGAAACGAGGGGTGAGTGAGCCCGTTTGGCAAACGCGGCGTCCGTGCTGGCGGCCGGGCAGTGAACTGGCGGCGGTTCTGGATGATCACAGCCGTCTGCGTGGCCTTGATGGTGCTGGGGGTCATTCTTCTGCTCGACGGCGGCGACATCAACGACCCGGAATTCATGTGCAGGTTTGGAATGGGCAGGCGTTCGTCGGTCTGTGACCAGCTGTGACCAGCACGCCCATCCGGCAGGCAATCACCAATAAGGAGCGATTCGTGGACATTTTCTGGCCTGGGCTCATAGTCGGAACGCTGATGACAGCCGCCTGCATCTTCGCTTTTCGGAAGCGGGATGCCATCAGTGGCTTCGCCAGCTCCCAGCCTGAATTCTTTTTGGGGGACAAGATAGCGAAGAGGGCTGACACCGGTCCGGAACGGATGAAGGCAGCCCTCCTGCTGCCGATCCTGGGCGGGATGGTGATGGGAGTGGTACTGGTCATTCTGTCCCTGACGGGGGTGCTGCAACATTCTGTTCCCGACGGCCCCAACCCCCTGACCCAGGGATCCGATCCGCTGGTGCCCGTTTTCATGGTGCTGGTGCTGATTGGGCTGGGCTTCGGCGCACTCGGGCTCATCCAGACTTTCGTACGCAGGAACAATCCGCCCACCCGCGCGCAGCAGAGGCGTATCGGGGCGGCAGGGTTCGGTTTTATGGTCGCGGCCGGAGTCGTGTTTTATTTCATCACCAAGAGCTAGGGGCGCTCGGCAGATCCCGGATAAAGCGGAACCCGGACGAAACGGCAGCCGGCCCGCACTCCGGGTCGGAGCACGGACCGGCTGCACAAGAACCTGGCGAACCTCAAAGCTACGCGGCCGGGATGACCTTCAGCGCCGAGTTCCACTGGTACGCGGGAAGTTCGTCGCTAGCGGAGAGCAGGATGTGCAGGAAGCCCATGTGCTCGAGCTGGCGGGCACGGCGCTGCGGGCCGACGACGACGGGGTTCAGCCCGGCAGCGGAGGCGAACCCGGCCACGGCCTGGATCGCATCGGCGTCGTCCCCGGCGATGAGGACGTCAAGCGGATGTCCGGCAACGGTCCCGTCGGTCAGGGTCGCGGCAAAGGTCGTGTTGAAGGCCTTGACCACCTTTGCACCGGTCACCTTCTGCAGTTCCTCCGCTGCGGAGCTGTCCGCGGGAACCGACAGCGAATCGAACGTCGCGAAGTCCACGGGGTTGGTGATGTCCACGTACACCTTGCCGTTCAGTGCATCCCCGTACTGTTCCGCGATGGCCCGGGAGGCATCGAAGTAGACCGCCGGGATGACCATGGCGCCGGTGAGCTGATCGCCCAGGACGCCGGGGGTGATGGTGCCGCCCAGTTCCGTGGCAAGGGCTTCGGCCTTGGCTCTGTCCTCGTGGGCCAGGAGCTGGACTGAACGTCCCGCTGCCACTGCGCGGGCAGCCAGTCCGCGGGCCATGTTGCCGGTACCGATGATGGTGAGATCAGTCATTTTCTTCTTCTTTCGAAAGAGGGGGAAACGGAAAGTCACTGGGTTCTTCTCATGTTGGAGGGTGGGTAATCCGGGGAACAAGGCCACCGGACGGTTGAAGCTTCAACTACTATGACACATCTTTATTGAAGCTTCAATCAACAGTGCAGCCTAGCCACCTAGTGAAATTGCTGTTTTACTGGGTGGCAAACAACCCATGTGACGTAACCCGTGAGGAAAGCAGCAGGATGGCAGCCAAGGCGGACAGCACCACCCGGACAGTTGAACGAGCCCTGTCCCTGCTCAGCGTCGTGTGCCGCCAGGGCGCTGTCACGCAGTCCGAAGCGGCCAAGGCAGCCGGGCTGTCCACCAGCACGGCGCTGCGGCTCCTCCGCACCCTGGAAGGAACCGACTTCCTGCGGCGGGAGGAGAACGGGACCTACCGTCCCGGCCCGGCGGTCGTGCAGCTAGGCGTCCTCGCCCTCAGCTCGGAATCCCTGATCTCCACGTACCGGGACACCATGGACCGCATCGTGGAGCAAACCGGTGAATCCACTTACCTCAGCATTCCCGCGGCCGGCGGGCACGGCCTGTACATTGCCATCGCAGAAGGCACTCAGTCCGTTCGGCACGCCAACTGGGTGGGACGGCGGTTCGACCTCGAAACCAGCGCCGCCGGCAGGGCGATGCGCGGCGAAGTGAACGGGACCGGGTGCGCCGTGGTGAGCGACGGCGTCGAACCGGACATCACCGCCGTCGCCGTCCCGCTGAGGGCCGGCGGGAAACCCGTGGCAGCGATGAGCGTAGTGGTGCCCAGCTACCGGATCACTCCCGACCGGCTGGAGGGGATCTGCCGGGTCCTCACCGCAGAAACCAATGCAGTCCAAACACACGGCTAACCGACAACGATGACGGAGAACCCCATGAGCCAGGCATCAACCCCGCGTACCATCCGCGCCCCGCGCGGCAGCGAACTGAATGCCAGGAGCTGGCAGACCGAAGCGCCCCTGCGGATGCTGATGAACAACCTGGACCCGGAGGTCGCCGAGCGCCCCGAGGACCTGGTGGTCTACGGCGGCACCGGAAAGGCTGCTCGGAACTGGGAGTCCTTCGACGCGATTGTCCGCACCCTGAAAACGCTGGACGACGACGAGACGCTGCTCGTCCAGTCCGGCAAGCCCGTGGGGGTCTTCCGCACCAACGAATGGGCGCCGCGGGTGCTGCTCGCCAACTCGAACCTGGTGGGGGACTGGTCCACGTGGCCTGAGTTCCGCCGCCTGGAAGCCGAAGGCCTGACCATGTACGGGCAAATGACCGCCGGCTCCTGGATCTACATCGGCACGCAGGGCATCCTGCAGGGCACGTATGAGACCTTCGCGGCCATCGCCAACAAGCGGTTTGGCGGCACCCTGGCCGGCACCGCCACCCTGACGGGCGGCTGCGGAGGCATGGGCGGTGCCCAGCCGCTCGCGGTCACGCTCAACGGGGGTGCGGTACTGATTGTCGACGTCGACGAGTCCCGGCTGCGGCGCCGCGCCGGCAAACGCTACCTGGACGACGTCGAAACGGACCTCGAGGCCGCCCTCGCCAAGGTGATGGCGGCCAAGGCCGAGGGACGGGCACTCTCCGTGGGGCTGGTCGGAAACGCCGCAGAGGTCTTCCCTGAACTGCTCCGCCGCCAAAAAGCCGGACTGGGCGCGGACTTCGACATCGTCACCGACCAGACCTCCGCCCACGATCCGCTCAGTTACCTGCCGGAAGGCATTGCGGTCGAGGACTGGCACCGAGAGGCGGACGCCGATCCGGAAGGGTTCACCAAAAAGGCGCAGGCATCGATGGCGCGGCAGGTGGAGGCGATGGTCGGCTTCCAGGACACCGGGGCCGAGGTCTTCGACTACGGCAACTCGATCCGTGACGAGGCACGCTCCGGCGGGTACGGCCGCGCCTTCGACTTCCCCGGGTTCGTTCCGGCCTACATCCGGCCGCTCTTCTGCGAGGGAATGGGCCCGTTCCGCTGGGTGGCGCTCTCCGGGGACCCCGCGGACATCGCCGTCACCGACGCTGCGCTGAAGGAACTCTTCCCGGAAAAGGAACACCTGCACCGCTGGCTGGACGCCGCCGCCGAACACGTGGAGTTCGAGGGCCTCCCCGCCCGGATCTGCTGGCTCGGCTACGGAGAACGCGCACAGGCCGGACTGCTGTTCAACCGCCTCGTCGCCGAGGGGAAGGTGTCCGCTCCGATCGTCATCGGACGTGACCACCTGGACTCCGGGTCGGTGGCATCTCCGTACCGTGAAACCGAGGGCATGCGGGACGGATCCGACGCGATCGCTGACTGGCCGCTGCTCAACGCCCTGCTCAACACGTCCTCCGGCGCCACCTGGGTATCCATCCACCACGGAGGCGGCGTGGGAATTGGACGCTCCCTGCACGCCGGCCAGGTTTCAGTGGCGGACGGGACCGACCTGGCTGCCCGCAAGCTTGAACGCCTGCTCACCAATGATCCAGGGACGGGCGTCATGCGCCACGTTGACGCCGGCTACAGCGAGGCCGAGCAGGTTGCCAAAGAACGCGGCGTCCGCATCCCCATGGCCGATTAAGCACCACCTCGAGGAACATCCCGCAATGAGCACAGTCACCTCCCTTCTTGACGCGATCTCCGGAATCGGCCGCGATCCGGTCCGCGGCGGCTACAGCCGCCCCGTGTTCTCAACTGCCGAGACTGACCTGCGCGCCTGGTTTATAGCGGAGGCACAGGCCCGCGGTCTCAACGTCGAGACTGACCGCAACGGCATCCTCTGGGCCTGGTGGGGACAGCCACAGAAAGGCGCGCTGGTCACCGGCAGCCACCTGGACTCCGTGCCGGGCGGCGGGGCCTTCGACGGACCGCTCGGCATCGCTGCGGCACTCGCCGCCGTCGACGTCCTCAAGGAACGCGGCGTGCAGCGCAACCGGTCCCTGGCCATCACTGTCTTCCCCGAGGAAGAGGGCTCCCGCTTCGGCGTCGCCTGCCTGGGCTCACGGCTGCTGACCGGCGCCATCGACGCGGACAAGGCCCGGAACCTGCGGGACGACGGCGGCACCACCTTCGCGGATGCCGCCCGGGCGGCCGGACTGGACCCTGAACACTTTGGCAGGGACGAGGACGCACTCGCCCGGATCGGTGACTTCGTGGAACTGCACGTGGAACAGGGCCGCGGGCTCGGCGAGGACGGCCCGTCCGTCGCCGTCGGCAGTTCAATCCTGGGGCACGGCCGCTGGAAACTGACCGTGCACGGCCAGGGCAACCATGCAGGCACCACGCTGATGGAAGACCGCGAAGATCCGATGGTGGCCGCCGCGCAAATCATCACGGCCGTGCAGCAGGCTGCGTCGGCCCAGCCCGGGGCGCGTGCCACCGTCGGCCGGATCCACGCCGTTCCGGGCGGCACCAATGTCATTGCATCGCGGGTGGAGCTGTGGCTCGACGCCCGGCATGAGGAGGACGCCGTCACCGCCCGGCTGGTGGAAACCATCCACGGCAAGGCGCAGAAAATCGCCGCCTTCGAAGGCTGCTCCGTGACGCTGGCCCGGGAATCCTTCAGTCCCACCACCGCCTTTGACCCGGGACTGCAGCGCCAGCTCCAGCTCGCCCTGCCGCAGGCGCCGGTTCTGGCCACCGGTGCCGGCCACGACGCCGGAATCCTGGCTGGCCACGTGCCCGCCGGCATGGTGTTCGTCCGCAATCCCAGCGGCGTCTCGCATTCCCCGGAGGAATACGTGGAAGACACCGACGCGGACTACTCCGCCACAGCCCTTGCCGACGTCCTGGAGGGCCTGCTGTGAGGACGGGAGTGTGGTGCGAACACGCCGTCCAGGACGGGCGGGTTGAGACCGGCGTCCGGCTGAGCGTCGACTCCGCGGGCATCGTCGCCGCCGTGGAATCCGGCACCCGGCCGCGGCCGGGGGACCTGGTGCTCAACGGCGTCGTCTTCCCCGCTGCATCCAATGCCCACTCCCATGCCTTCCACCGGGTGCTGCGCGGACGCACCCACACCGGAGGGGCGGACAGCTTCTGGTCCTGGCGGCAGGGCATGTACCGGGCCGCGGCTGCCCTGACACCCGAGCTGTACGAGGAGCTGGCCACCGCGGCCTACGCCGAAATGGTCACGGCCGGCTACACCTCTGTCGCCGAGTTCCACTACGTGCACCACCGTCCGGACGGTTCGCCGTATCCCGGGCACGCCATGGAACTGGCCCTGGGCCGCGCTGCCCGGGCTGCGGGAATCCGGCTCACCCTGCTGGATACGTGCTACCTCGCCGGCGGGTTCGGGAAGCCGCTGGCGGAGAACCAGCTCCGCTTCGGTGACGGTTCCGCCGGTGCGTGGCTGGACCGTCTCAAGGATCTGCGGCACACCGTGGAGTCCGAGTTCGATCCGGCGTACGTGACAGTCGGTGCAGCGCTGCACTCGGTCCGGGCAGTCCCCGAGGACGCACTGCAGGCCATCGCCTCCGGGCTGGATCCTGACCTGCCCCTGCACGTTCACCTCTCCGAGCAGCCGGCCGAAAACCAGGACTGCCTGGCTGCCACCGGGCTGACTCCCGCGCAGCTGCTTCACCGTTACGGGCTGCTGGGCCCACGCCTGACCGCTGTGCACGCCACGCACCTGACCCCGGAGGACGTCGCGCTGCTCGGGACTGCCGGTGCCACCGTGGCCATGTGTCCCAGCACCGAAGCGGACCTCGCCGACGGAATCGGCCCGGCGGCGGCGCTCGCGGACGCTGGAGCGCGCATTGCGCTCGGCTCGGACCAGCACGCCGTGGTGGATCCGTGGCTGGAGATGCGCGCACTGGAATACGGCGAACGCCTGGCCTCCGGTGTCCGCGGACGGTTCACCCCGGCTGACCTGCACCGTGCGGCGTCCGACGCCGGTGCTGCCGCCCAGGGACGCCGGGCACCAGGCTTCGCTCCCGGACGGTCCTGCGACCTAATGGCTATGGACCCCGGGACGGCGCGGACTGCGGGAGCCGACCCGGCCCAGCTGGCACTGGCAGCGACCGCCCAGGACGTTGCCGCCGTCGTCGTCGGGGGCGTCCTGGCCGCCGAACGCGGCAGGCACCTGCACCTCGGTGACCCCGGGCCGCTGCTGGCCTCCGCTGCCGCGAACCTGGACGCCGCAGCAGTCCCGGCGACGGGACGGGAGGGGCGGCTGTGACGGGTTCCGTGCTGATCACCAACATCGGCGAACTTTCAACCATGGACCCCGCCCGCGGAACGGAATCCGTGCTGACGCAGGCCGCCGTCCTATTCGAAGGCGAGCGGATCGCCTGGCTGGGCCCGGCCGCCCAGGCTCCCGCAGCAGATGAAGCGCATGACGCCGGCGGGCGGGCGGCGCTGCCCGGCTGGGTGGACTCACACACCCACCTGGTGTTTGCCGGCGACCGCAGTGCCGAGTTCGCCGCCCGCCTGGCCGGCGAGGAATACAGTGCAGGCGGCATTGCCGTGACCATGGAGGCCACCCGGGCTGCCGGGGACTACGACCTCACCCGGCTGCTGCTGGGCCGCCGGGCCGAGGCTGCCGCGGGCGGAACCACCTGGCTCGAAACCAAGACCGGGTACGGGCTGGACGTTGAGCAGGAGACCCGCAGTGCCCGGATCGCTTCCAGCGTGGTGGACGACGTGACCTTCCTGGGAGCACACCTGGTGCCGGACGGCATCGACGCCGAGGACTACACGGACCTGGTCTGCGGCCCGATGCTCGCGGCCGTGCTGCCTTACGTCCGGTGGGCGGACGTATTCTGTGAGCGCGGAGCCTTCACCGAAGACCAGTCCCGCCGGGTCCTGGCTGCCTGCCGGGACGCCGGACTGGGGCTGCGCGTGCACGGGAACCAGCTCGGCCCGGGAGCCGGTGTGCAGCTGGCCGTTGAATTCGGTGCGGCGAGCGTGGACCACGTGAACTATCTTTCGGCGGCCGATGTCCAGGCGCTCGCGGCCAGCTGGGGAAACTGGAACGCCGGCACCGGGACCGGAACGCCGGGAACGGTGGCCACGTGCCTGCCCGCCTGCGATCTCTCCACCCGGCAGCCCCTGGCGCCGGCGCGGGAACTGCTGGATGCCGGCGTCGAAATTGCGCTTGCCTCGAACTGCAACCCGGGCACCTCCTACACCACGTCCATGGCCTTCTGCGTGACAACAGCCGTGCTGCAGATGGGACTCAGCGTTGCCGAGGCCATCCGCGCGGCCACCTACGGCGGTGCCCTGGCGCTGCGCAGGCACACAGGGAACGACGCCGACGGGCAGCGGGCGGTGGGCTCGCTCGCCGTCGGGCACCGGGCGGATCTCCACCTGCTCAACGCGCCGTCCGCCGCCCACCTCGCGTACCGGCCCGGCATGCCGCTGACCAGTGCCGTTTGGCGGGCGGGGGAGCGGGTTCCGGGAATATAGGCGGGCGGCTAACCTCGGGCGGACGCAGGAAAACCCCTGCAGCCTATGGACCTGCTCCGGAGCGGGTCCTACGATACAAGGCACACTGGCCTGCGACGGCGGAGCCCGTGTACGGACTGAACCTCCTGCGGACCCCTAGGCGGCGCGAATGTCTACGTTGAAGTATTCGGCAGACGAAGGAACAACCGTACCGCCGCGCGTGGTGCCCGTTTCGCGCGGCCGCATCGTCGTCGACTGGCTGACCACCACCGACCACAAGAAGATCGGCTACCTGTACCTGATCACGTCCTTCGTCTTCTTCTGCCTGGCCGGGGTCATGGCCCTCATCATCCGGGCCGAGCTCTTCCAGCCCGGACTCGAGATTGTCTCCTCGCGCGAGCAGTACAACCAGCTCTTCACCATGCACGGAACGCTGATGCTGCTGATGTTCGCAACCCCGCTCTTCGCCGGTTTTGCGAACGTCATGATGCCGCTGCAGATTGGCGCTCCGGACGTGGCGTTCCCGCGCCTGAACGCCCTGGCCTACTGGTTCTTCCTCTTCGGCTCCCTCATCGCGATCTCGGGCTTCCTTACCCCGCAGGGAGCGGCGTCCTTCGGCTGGACGGCGTACGCTCCGCTGTCCAACACCACGTTTTCCCCCGGCATAGGCGGAGACCTGTGGGTCTTTGGCCTGGCGCTGTCCGGATTCGGCACCATCCTCGGTTCGGTCAACTTCGTCACCACCATCATCTGCATGCGCGCCCCGGGTATGACCATGTGGCGCATGCCGATCTTCACGTGGAACACGCTGGTCACCGCCATCCTGGTGCTGATGGCGTTCCCGCCACTGGCGGCGGCGCTCTTTGCCCTCGGGGCAGACCGCCGGTTCGACGCGCACATCTTCGACCCGGAAAACGGCGGTGCCATTCTGTGGCAGCACCTCTTCTGGTTCTTCGGCCATCCTGAGGTCTACATCATCGCGCTGCCGTTCTTCGGCATCATTTCGGAAATCCTGCCGGTTTTCAGCCGCAAACCGATTTTCGGCTACAAGGGCCTGATCTTCGCCACGATCGCAATCGCGGGCCTGTCCATGACTGTGTGGGCGCACCACATGTATGTCACCGGACAGGTGTTCCTGCCGTTCTTCGCGATCATGACCATGCTCATTGCCGTGCCTACCGGTGTGAAGTTCTTCAATTGGATCGGCACCATGTGGCGCGGCTCGATTACCTTCGAGACGCCCATGATGTGGGCCCTCGGATTCCTCATCACGTTCCTGTTCGGCGGGCTGACCGGGATCATCCTGTCCTCGCCGCCGCTGGACTTCCACGTTTCGGACACCTACTTCGTGGTTGCACACTTCCACTACGTGGTCTTCGGCACCGTGGTGTTCGCGATGTTCGGCGGGTTCTACTTCTGGTGGCCCAAGTGGACCGGCAAGATGCTCAACGAACGCCTGGGCAAGATCCACTTCTGGCTCCTGTTCCTCGGCTTCCACCTGACCTTTATGATCCAGCACTGGCTCGGCGTGCTGGGCATGCCGCGGCGCTACGCGGATTACCTGGTGGAGGACAACTTCACGGCAATGAACCAGCTTTCCACCATCGGTTCCCTGATCCTCGGGTTCTCCCTGATCCCGTTCTTCTGGAACGTCTACGTCACCTGGCGGCGCGGGAAGAAAGTGGAAGTGGACGATCCATGGGGCTTCGGCTGCTCCCTCGAGTGGGCAACGTCCTGCCCGCCGCCGCGCCACAACTTCACCTCCCTGCCGCGCATCCGTTCCGAGCGGCCGGCCCTGGACCTGCACCACCCGGAGCTCAAGCCGCGCGCGAACGAGAAGACGGACAACCCGGTGGCCAGTGTGCTCGGCGCCGCGGACATGGGTTCGCAGGATCCAAAGAACCCGGATCCGCGGCAGTAGCCGTCGCCCAGTCCGGGGTGTCCGCCGAACCGGTTCGGCCCACGTGGCTTCTCGCAGGCGTTGCGAAGAACGGCGGGAAGGCCGAGGTTCCGGCGGCACCGGAACCTCGGCTCACCCAGCGGGTTACAGATCGGCTGTCCGGCAGGCTGCACGCCCGATTAGTGCCAAGCCGGCCCCAATCAGCGGAAGTGCCACCCACAGCAGGACCGTGCCTGACGCTCCGGTGTCAGCCAGGAGGCTCGGTGAGGCCGCAGCTGCGGCCGCGGATGTCCACTGCGGTGTTTCGACAGCGGACGCGAGGCTAAGCCCGGTCCTTTCCTCCGCAGCTGCGGATGCAAAAGCCGGCTCAGTTCCTGTCGAGCCATTGGGCTGAGGCCCCGCGGGAATCACGACGGGATCCGAGTCGCCGGGTCGGGGGTCGGTGTCGCCGGGTCGGGGGTCGGTGTCGCCGGGCCGGGGCCCGGTTGGAGGCACGGGGCCCGGCGTAGTGGTTTCGGTGGTGGCTTCGCCGAGGACTGCCAGGGAGTTGGTGCCGAGGTTCACCGGGATGGTGATGGGGGCGGTGATTTGGGTTCCGGAGAGGAGCCCGCCGGACCCGGAGGTTGCCGGTCCGGTACCGGCTGTTGGTGTGCCGATGGCGGTGTCTGCCGCCGGGGTAGCGGCTTCGCTGGTGGTCTCGGTGTTGGCTTCACCAAGGACGGCCAGGGAGTTGGTGCCGAGGTCGACGGGGATGGTGATGGGTGCGGTGATTTGGGTTCCGGAGAGGAGCCCGTCGGACCCGGAGGTTACCGGTTCGGTGCCGGCTGCCGGTGTGCCGATGGCGGTGTCTGCCGCCGGGGTTGCGGCTTCGCTGGTGGTCTCGGTGTTGGCCTCACCGAGGATGGCCAGGGAGTTGGTGCCGAGGTTCACCGGGATGGTGATGGGTGCGGTGATTTGAGTTCCGGAGAGGAGCCCGTCGGACCCGGACGTTGCCGGTCCGGAGGTTACCGGTCCGGTGCCGGCTGCCGGTGTGCCGGTTTCCGTGCCCATCCCGGGTGTAGCGGCTTCGCTGGTGGTCTCGGTGTTGGCTTCACCGAGGATGGCCAGGGAGTTGGTGCCGAGGTTGATGGGGATGGTGATGGGTGCGGTGATTTGGGTTCCGGAGAGGAGCCCGTCGGAACCCGAGGTTACCGGTTCCGCGTTGGCCGCGGTTGTTCCAAGGGCCAGCAAGCCTCCGGCAAAGAGGGTTCCAAGCAGCCCACGTCGAATAGTGCAACGCATAGCGAATCTCCTGAGAAGTTATTGGTGTAGGGCCACCTGGGGCCCAAATGGCATTCGTCCATCTGCAAACGGACAAAGGCCCAACTAATCAGGGAACGCCTCGTGGTCCAGGGACACTGGAGAGGGAGCTTCCAAAAGCTCCGTGGAAGCGGGCAGCGCAGCCAGCGCCGGAATCCTGAGATGCTGGCCGGAAAGGCAGCCGGGCAGCAGCGGACCCGCCCCCGAAGGACTCACTACGGAGGATCCGCTGCCCAGCGGCAGAAGGCCGTTTTGCGGCGATCCTCCTGGCGTACCGGCATCCGGACCGGGAGACACGGGCAGTGCGAACTCGGGGAAGACCTCAGCGCAGGACGCTGCCGTATCCGCCGTCAATTCCCCGTGACTTGCCACGGCGTCGAGCGCCGCAGGGGTCGCAACATCTTCATCCGGGTGCGGCTCAGAGACCGCGGCCGCGAAGCGTGCGCTGTCAACTGCGGACTGTGGCGCCGGGCCGGTCTCCGGAATCACGGACGTTACCGGAGTTTCGCCGCATCCGGATGCGGCATAAGCCGCGGGGTCTTCCAGGCCACCGGGACAAACCAAGCCAGTTCCGGCGTCGGGGGCTGGAGGGAGAACGGGAGGCACGGTCTCAAGGAGGCCGTCTGCGGCCGGCCGAATCGTTTTTACCGCATAGCCGGTGATGTCGTCGACCGCGGTAAGGATGGGATCGGTGGCGGCAGGCAGCGTCTGTGCCGGGACGAGCGTCCTCACAACCGGAACGGTTTGTACCAGCTCGTCCACGGCGGTTACTACGCCCTGTAATGCTGGCTGCAGCTGAGGCGCATCCGGCAGGACAATCCTCGCAGCGGGGGCCTGGTCCGCTGCCTGCGGGCCGGGCAGCAGGCCATCCGTGACCTGATCGACGGTGTTCACGGCGGAATCCACGAGGCCAGTAGCGGAGGAACTCACGCTCGCCAGAAGGGAATCCCGCTCAGTTACTGGTTCAGCCGACGCCGCAGTGGCCGAGAGAGTCAGCCAGGAGGCGGCTGCGGCGGCCCCAAGGAGCATGGGACGGACAACCCGCCAAGCTCCTCGTGACGCCTTCATTCCGATGCCCCCAGTCCAGCACTAAGCACTTCGGTCACTATAGGCACAGAAAAATCAGGGTGTCTACCGGTTGAGGCAGGACTGAACCGAGAAAGCGGCGCCGCCCGGACCCGAAGGTCCGGACGGCGCCGCTCCGTTATCGCCTAGCCGGTGTGCACTAGCCGCGGCTGAGGGTGCAGACCAGGTATCGGGCGTAGTCCACCGCGTACTTCAGCCAGCCCCGGACGTCCCACCAGTTCTTCGGCGGGACGGGACGGACGCAGGTGGGCTGTTCCGGTGCGGGATCAACGGTGACCGGTATGTTCACCGTGGTGCCGGACGGATCCGCGGTGAGGACCAGGGATCCGCTGCCGGACGCGGACGCCGGGAGCGCGGCCGTGACACTGGCGGCACCTGCGGTCACCGGAACCGAACCCAGAGCGACGGCGGTTCCGCCGGCCGGGACCCAGCTGACGGCCAGCGCGGTGTTGGCCGGGCTGCCCAGTGAGGTCAGATCCAGCTTGTCCACCGTGAGAGTGACACTCGTTCCGGCCTTCGCCGTGGCCGGGGCACCCTTGACGATGACGCCCTGGCGGGCGAAGTCCGGGGACACCGGGCTGCTGGCCTGCAGGTAGCTGATCCACGCATCACGGTCGATTAGCCCTGAGTCGCGGGTGTCCGTACCCTGCGCGAAGGTGGAGAAGTTGTCCCCGCCCTGTGCCAGGAAACTGAATGTACCCACACGGTAGGCCCGGTTGGGGTCCAGTGCTGCGCCGTTGACCGTGACCGACTGGACCCGGGAGCCGCGGGCCTGGTCCGGGTCGTAGGTGTAGGTCACGTTGTCGGACAGGCCCAGGGCCAGGAACGCCCGTGAGCTTCCGTCCGGCTGCCACTGCTCTTCCAGGACCGACTTCAGCTGCGCCCCGGTGAGGGTTGTGGTCCAGAGGTTGTTCACGAACGGCAGCACCGCGTTGGCTTCGGCATAGGTAATGACGCCGTCCTCGCCGTAGTACAGCTCGGCGCGGAGTCCGCCCGGATTGACGACGCCGATCTCGGCACCGCCGCGCTCGGGAGAACCGAGGGATGAGAGCAGCGAATCGGCCACCAGGTTGCCCAGGGTCGATTCGTTGCCGCGGTCATCGCGGGAAGTCCCGGCGAACGCCGTAGTGATGTCTGCCGTGACAGAGCCGATGGGCTGGTTGCCCACTTCGGCAGCGAACGCCAGGGCGGCGTCGACAATCCGCTGAACCTCGGCAACTGCCGGGTAGGCAGCTACCAGATCCGCCGCCGGCGTGGTGGTACGCGCCACATTGCCTGCGGTGTAGGAGAGGACCTCGTCCGTTTCGGCGTTGTACTGCAGCTCGATCTGTCCGATGAACTCGCCGTAGGAACCGGTCTGGACTACGGGACGGGTCTTGCCGTCCACACCCGGAACCGGGGCATCCCACGCATACTGCTTGTGCGTGTGGCCGGTGTAGATGGCGTCGACCAGCGCACTGGTTTCCGTCGCGATCTCCGCGAAGGCACCGCCGCCGGCGATCTCCTCCTCGAGTGTGGCGCCGTCGGGCGTTCCCGATCCGGCGCCCTCGTGATACTCGGCGATGATGACGTCTGCCAGGCCTTCTGCATCCAGGCGTTCGGCGACCCGGTTGACGGCTTCCACCGGATCCCCGAACTCGAGGGTGGCAATGCCGCCCGGGGAAACCAGGGTTCCGGTCTCCTCGGTCACTGCTCCAATCACGGCCACCCGAACGCCGTTCACGTCCAGGATCGTGTACTCCGGCAGTGCCGGGGTGGTGGTGCCCTTGAGGTACACGTTGGCGCCCAGGTAATCGAACTGCGCGGCAGGAACCACCCGGTCGGTGAGGTCCGCGAAGCCGCCGTCAAACTCGTGGTTGCCCACTGCGGAGGCCCGCAGGCCGAGTGCATTCAGGACGTCGATGGTGGGCTGGTCCTGCTGCACCGAGGAGGCGAACAGGGACGCGCCGATGTTGTCGCCGGCGGAGAGGAACAGTGAGCTGCCCTCAGGTGCGGCGGCCTTGAGCTGCTCGACGGTTCCGGCGAAGTTGACGGTGTTGGCGTCAATCCGGCCGTGGAAGTCGTTGATGTTGAGCAGGTTCAGGTCGGTGACTTCCGCTTCGGCCGGGGTCAGGTCCATGCCGACGAGAATCGGATCGTGGTCCGAGGAGCGGTAGGGATCCGCTGCGTAGTAATCCGTGGCGTTGTAGTTGTACCGGCTGTATTCGAAAGCGATCGACTCAACTGAGTTGATGTTCCAAATATCGGTACCCGTGACATCCTCAGCCGCGGCAGGCGAGGCCAGGACGTGGTCCAGGGAGCCAACCAGGCCGCTGAAGGCGTAGGAGTGCTTTCCTGTCGCCTTGCCCAGGTTCACGTAGCCCGCTTCGGCGAAGACCTGCATGGGGTCTTCCGCGGCGTAGGAGTTGAAGTCGCCGAGCAGGAAGACCCGCTCGGTTCCGGCGTCCTGCGCCACGGTGTCCGCGAAGGCGGCCACGGCCTGTGCCTGCCGGACGCGGTCGGCATTCCAACCACCCTGTCCGTTGTCTGCGTTCTCTCCGCTGGACGGTGCCGAGCCCTTGGACTTGAAGTGGTTGGCGATTGCCACGAAGCTTTCGCTGTCTTCTCCGCCGGCCGGTTTGAAGGCCTGGGCCAGGGGTTCGCGGGCGTTGGAGAACACGCTCTCATCGTTCAGGATGACTGAATCGCCCACGGGTTCGGCGGTGGCGGTCCGGTAGATGAACGCAGTGCGGATTACGTCTTCGTCGTCCGGCAGGGCTGCGGGGGAGCGGACGTAGTCCCAGGTGCCCGGTGCGGCCGCGTTCAGTGCCTCCGTGAGGTGGGCCAGGGCGGTGTCCCGGTCCTGTCCCAGTTCAGCGGAGTTCTCGATTTCCATGAGGCCAACGACGTCGGCGCCCAGGGCATTGATCGCTGCAACGATCTTCGCCTGCTGCCGCTCAAGGTTCGCATCATTGGCCGCTCCGCGTGCATCGCAGCCGCCGCGGACGGTCACTGGAGCGCCGGAGCGGTCGTTGTAGTAGGTGCAGCCGGAGAGATCGCTGCCGGTGGTGCTGAAGTAGTTCAGCACGTTGAAGGCGGCGAGCTTCAGGTTGCCGCCTACGCTCTGCGGAGCAGCGGTGCGTGTGTTTTCGAACGACGCCGGCTGGACCGTCTCCGCGTTGGCGGGAGTCAGCTCGGTCAGCGGCTGGAACCGCCAGGCACTGTTCCGGTAGTCCAGGATCACGTTGGTGGTGAAGGTAGCCGAGGATCCGATGCGCACCGGGTCGGTGGACGTCAGGTACGGAAGCGGCTTGGCCTGGTTGGCGGCCGAGAGGAAGTTCGTGGTGGCGCCGTCGTCGAGTTTTACGGCCTTCGCCGCATTGTTGGCGACAACTGCCGCGTGCTCCGGCGTTCCCACCGGCGCGACGGCGGTGGGCTGCACGAGCGTCTCACTGCCGGCGGCCAGGCCGATTTCCGCGTACTGGTTCAGGGTGTAGTTGTCCGTAACGGTGAACTCGCCCTGCGGAGCCAGCAGCATGCCTTCAAGGGTTTCGCGCTCGGCGTCCGTGGCCGGCCAGGCAACCGCAGCGGGCTTGACCTCTTCGGCCGGTTCGCTGAGCTTGGTCATGGCGCCGGCAGGAACGGTCAGCTGCGTCAGGCCAAAGTACTCGCCGACGGTTCCGGTGACCTCAACGTAGTCGCCGATTGCAACCTGGCCGACAGTGGCCGAGGAGAAGACGAAGACGGCGTCGGAAGCAGTGTGTGTTGCCGGGTCCAGTTCGCCGCCGGTGCCGGGGGTCTGGATGTAGTAGCCGCTGAAGCCGCCGGTGGGATAGGCAGCGGTGACCTTGCCGCGGGTGGTGACGGTCTGGCCAACGAGCGGGCTGGCGTCGCCGGTGCCCTGGATCTCCGCGATGGGACGCACCCCGGCCGGAGGATCGGTGGGCTCCGGATCCGGGACGGTTCCGGTTCCGGACGTGTTCGTCGGAGTGACGGAGGCGCTGAGCGTGAAGTCCGAGGCGTTGTTGTTGGTGTCCGCGTATTCGGTACGGTTCAGGGACTTCGGATCGGAGTTGCCGGCCGGGGCGGCGGCCGCAGCGGTCTCGAAGGTATTGGAGGTGCCGTAACCAAGCAGGTCCACCACGCCGGGCTGGTCCGTCACGGAGCCGGTGGGCAGCGGGTTCACTGCTCCGGGCTGGTTCGCCAGGACAATGGTTCCGGCGGATCCGGAGAAGCTGGCGCCGATGGTGGCGTCGGGTGCCGGCAGGGCAACACCGTTGGTGCCGTTGCTGGCGCCCTGGACCAGGTAGTGGCCGCCGGCCGGAATGTTCCCGGAGAGCCGGGCGATTCCGGTGGGTGCACCGGTGCTGCCTGCGGCCCGGTACTGAAGGGACCAGCCCTCCAGGCTGACCGCGGCGCTGGTCGGGTTGTAAAGTTCCACGAATTTGTTGGTGAACGGAGCGTTGGCGCTTCCGCCGTTCAGATAGGCCTCGTTGATAACGACGCCGGAAGGTAATTCCTCCGCGTGGGCGGGCAGCGCCGCCAGCGGTCCGGCCAGCAGGCCGGCAGACAGAGCTGTGCCCAGCACTGCCTTCCATCGGGTAAATCTCATGCCTCATTGCTCCTTTGGGGAACGGATGCCGGTGTGGGGGCACGCGGTAGTGGCCCTGGTAGATCGGCAAGGGGTGCGGTGAACTCCTTCTGGATACCACCCCGGGGTGACAGGCATGTGAATTCGACCCCTTTGGTGCCCTAACGGCCGGTAACTATTGACAATGCGAGAAAGGGGACCTAACCGTTTTGGTTAGGCCCCCTTTCTGGCGTGAATGAACTAGACGTTCGAGTTCTTCACCGTGGTGCTGAGCTTCTCGCCGTCCATGCGGTAGACCGTGCAGAGGATCTCCCGATCGTTGCCGAGGGTCCAGGACGTCGGAGTCGGCGTGAGGTAGCCGATGTCCAGGGCGGACTCCGAGTAGTCCGTGCCGATGTAAGGCTGGAACTCAGCGAGGCAGAATTCCTGTGCCGCGGCGTCTATGGCTTCCTCGCCGGGGAACGAACCGCGGTCCATGTCCATGGCAGCGTAGACCTCGGTATCGTGCGGCTGGGTGCATGGAAGCACATCCACAGCTTCAATCTGTTCGGCATCCGGGTCATCGACCAGGCAGTCGCCAACCTTCAGGTCGACGGCGTCGACGGATTCGGCGGACACCTCTTCCTCAGCCGTCCCGTCAGCTACGGTCTCTGCTTCCGGCGAGGCCGAGGCTGCTGATTCACTGGTCTTTGGTTCGTCCTTGTCTGCGGCGGCTCCGCACCCTGCGAGTGCGAGGGCGAAGACGGCAGCCGTGACGGCTTTTCCGGCGCGGGCCAGGTTCAGCTGGCGGGCGGAATTCATGCGAATAGCTCCTTCTGCGGTAATTGGTCCTGGTTATCCACCCCCCAATGGGCCGGAAACCACCAGAAGAGGTTATGTGCAGCGCAAGCATGCTTATAAATCGGCGAGGTAACATCCGCACGCAATATGCAATGGCATCGAAGAGGGCAAAGGAAAAGGCACCCCGGCCGATGACCGGGGTGCCTGTGAGCGGAAGGTAAGGGATTCGAACCCTTGGTACGGGGTTACCGCACACTGGTTTTCAAGACCAGCTCCATCGGCCGCTCGGACAACCTTCCTCCGCTTAGTAGTCTGGCAGATGAGCGCAGTTCACCAAAATTTTCTCCACTTCCGCAGGAGGTTCCATGAAAGCGATAGTCATTACCGAACCCGGCGGCCCGGAGGTCCTGGCACTCCGCGACGTGCCCGCACCCGTACCCGGCCCCGGTGAAGTCCTCATCGACGTTGCAGCGGCGGGACTCAACCGTGCCGATGTGCTGCAGCGGCACGGAAACTATCCGGTGCCTCCGGGCGCTCCTGAATATCCGGGCCTGGAGGTCTCCGGACGGGTGGCAGCGGTAGGCGCCGGGGTGGAGGGGCTGGAAGTGGGTGCCGACGTCGTTGCACTGCTTTCCGGCGGCGGTTACGCCGAACAGGTGGCCGTTCCAGCCGGCCAGGTGCTTCCGGTTCCGCCGGAAATGGACCTCGTGACCGCCGCGGCACTGCCTGAGGTGGCTGCCACCGTGTTCTCGAATCTCTTCATGGCGGCCGGAGTCCATGAAGGCGAATACGTGCTGATCCATGGAGGTGCCGGCGGCATTGGCACCATGGCTATCCAGCTCGTCGCTGCCTTCGGCGCCCTACCCATGGTGACGGCCTCAAGCCCGGCAAAGCTCGAGCTGGCACGGAGCCTCGGTGCCAAGGTGCTGATCAACTACAAGGAGCAGGACTTCGTCGAGGAAGTCCGTGCCGCCACCAACGGGCACGGGGCAGACGTGATCCTCGACGTGATGGGCGCCAAGTACCTGCAGCGCAACGTCGACGCGCTCGCCGTCGCGGGCCGTCTGGTGATCATCGGACTGCAGGGCGGAACCCGGGCGGAACTGGACCTCAATGCACTGATGCGCAAGCGCTGTGCAGTGATGGGAACCACGCTGCGCGCACGTCCTGTAGAGGAAAAGAGCGCCATCATGGCGTCCGTCGGCGAATACGTCTGGCCGCTGATCAAGGACGGCAGCGTCAAACCGCTGGTGGACCGCACGTTCCCCCTGGCGGAGGCGGCAGCCGCCCACGAGTACTTCGACTCCGGCCAGCACACCGGCAAGGTCCTGCTGACGCTGTAGCCCGAAGATCGGCGGGGCCCACCCGGCCCCGCCGGCCGGCGCTGTTCGCCGGGCCGCCGTCGGCCCGCCGTCGCCCGCCAGCGCCGTTCGCCCGCCGCTCGGCGCCGAAACAGGACCGCTCGGCGGGCCCTTCCCCACCTACCGGCGTGTATGTGACCCACATCGCATCCCCGGTGCTACCCTCATGCGCACATTACGCCCTGCACCCGCAGGGACCGCACTGCTGACAAGGGGTAGCACCATGAGTGAAGACAAGCGGCGACGGAGGGACCCGGACCGTCCGGACCCCGCAGCCGGAGGCGCAGACATCCTCACGCAGGATCCGGACCTGCCGCCGGTCGCCGTCGACGATGACGACGCCAACCGCAGCACCTGGACTCCGCTGAAGATCGCGGTCTGGGTAGGCATCGCCCTGCTGGGCGGCATCAGCTGGACCATGCTCGCAATCATCCGCGGCGAAACCGTGAACGCCATCTGGTTCGTCTTTGCCGCGGTCTGTACGTACCTGATCGGCTACCGGTTCTATTCGAAGTACATCGAGCGGCACCTGCTCAGGCCGAACGACCGCCGGGCCACACCCGCGGAGTACAAGGCGGACGGTAAGGACTACGCCGCCACCGACCGCCGGGTGCTTTACGGCCACCACTTCGCCGCCATCGCCGGCGCCGGGCCGCTGGTGGGCCCCGTCCTGGCCGCGCAGATGGGCTACCTGCCCGGCACCGTGTGGATCATCGTCGGCGTCATCCTTGCCGGCGCCGTCCAGGACTACCTGGTCATGTTCTTCTCCATGCGCCGCGGCGGACGTTCCCTGGGCCAGATGGCCCGCGAGGAACTCGGGCTGATCGGCGGCACTGCCGCCCTGATCGCCACCCTGACCATCATGATCATCATCGTCGCGATCCTGGCCCTGGTGGTGGTGAACGCGCTCGGCGAGAGCCCGTGGGGCGTTTTCTCCGTCGCCATGACCATCCCGATCGCCCTCTTCATGGGGGTATACCTGCGCTACCTGCGTCCCGGCAAGGTCAGCGAAGTCTCGATCATCGGCTTCGTGCTGCTGATGCTCGCGATCATTGGCGGCGGTTGGATCGCCGATACCGAGTGGGGCGTGGCGATCTTCTCCCTGGACCGGGTGACCATCGCCTGGGGCATCATCATCTACGGCTTCATCGCCGCCGTTCTGCCCGTCTGGCTGCTGCTGGCCCCGCGCGACTACCTCTCCACCTTCATGAAGATCGGCACGATCGTCATGCTGGCAGTCGCCATCATTGTTGTCCGCCCGGAGATCAGCGTTCCCGCGTTCAGCGAGTTTGCATCCCGGAACGACGGCCCAGTAGTTGCCGGCCCGCTCTTCCCGTTCCTCTTCGTCACTATTGCCTGCGGTGCCCTGTCCGGTTTCCACGCCCTGATCTCCTCGGGTACCACTCCGAAGATGATCATGAAGGAGCGCCAGACCCGGTTCATCGGCTACGGCGGCATGCTGATGGAGTCCTTCGTAGCGATCATGGCGCTCGTCGCGGCGATCTCCCTGGACCGCGGCATCTACTTCGCCATGAACTCCTCCGCGGCTGCCACCGGCGGCACCGTGGAGGGCGCCGTCGCCTTCGTCAACTCCCTGGGCCTGGTGGGCGTGAACCTCACCCCTGACATGCTCACCTCGCTGGCGTCCGACGTCGGCGAAGAGTCAGTCGTCTCGCGCACCGGCGGTGCGCCCACCCTCGCCGTCGGCCTGGCGATGATCATGCAGAGCTTCATCGGCGGACCGGCCATGATGGCGTTCTGGTACCACTTCGCCATCATGTTCGAGGCGCTGTTCATCCTCACCGCCGTCGACGCCGGCACCCGCGTGGCACGCTTCATGCTGCAGGACTCGATTGGGAACTTCATCCCGAAGTTCCGGGACACCGGATGGCGGACAGGGGCCTGGATATGTACGGCGATCATGGTTGCCGGCTGGGGGTCGATCCTGATCATGGGTGTCACCGATCCACTGGGCGGCATCAATACGCTCTTCCCGCTGTTCGGCATCGCCAACCAGCTGCTTGCAGCCATAGCGCTGGCCATCTGCCTGGCGATCCTGGCCAAGAAGAATGTCTTCAAGTACATCTGGGTGGTGGTGCTGCCGCTGGGCTTCGCCTCCGTCGTAACCATCACGGCCTCGATGTACAAGATTTTCTCCCCAGTCCCGGCCGTGGGCTACTGGGCGCAGCACAACGCCTTCCGGAACGCCCTCGAGGCCGGCGAGACCAGCTTCGGCACGGCCAAGACCGTTGAGGCCATGGAGGCGGTGGTCCGGAACACCTTCGTGCAGGGTGTGCTGTCCATCCTGTTCGTGACCCTGGCGATCATCGTGATCGTCACGGCCGTTATCGCGTCGGTCCGCTCCTACCGTTCCGGCGGTGCGCCGAGTGCCGAAGACCCGGCCGTGCCGTCGCGGACCTTCGCGCCGGCCGGCTTCCTGGCCACACCGGAGGAAAAGGAAATCCAGGCGCAGTGGGACGCCCTGCCGGAGGACCAGCAGCCGGCGCGGACGGGGCACTGATGACCGCCGTCGTCGGGCACCTGCGTGGCTTTGTCCGCTTCTTCCGTGACGTGATGGGCGAGGACGCGTACCGGAAATACCAGGAGCACCACGCGGCGTCGGGCTGTTCCTCTCCGCAGCTGACCGAGCGGGAGTTCTGGCGGGACAAGATGGACCGCCAGGACGCCAACCCCGGCGGGCGCTGCTGCTGACGCTGCATCCTCCCGCCCAACCCATCGAGAGGCCAGTTACGGCTCGTTTCAGCCCTGAAAAGAGCCGCAACTGGCCTCTCGGTGGTAAGGGGAGAGGGTTGAGGCGGTTGCCGGATACTGCTTTGCTGGAGGAATGGCAGAGAACAAGGACCTCCCGGACGATCCCCACCTGCGCGAAGACATCAGCCTTCCACTGTCCGAGCCGGACAACGAGGACGAGCACCTGGCCCAGGACGCCGGGATCCCCGAGGACACCAGGACGGGCCCCGAGTTCGACGGGCACCACTACACGGCGGGACAGCTCAACGCCGGACAGTACGCTGCCGGGCTGAGCCCCGACGGCGGATACGCACAAATGCGCGAGGAAGAGCTGGAAAGCGACTGACTCCCGGCTCAACCGGCACCAGGCGTGAGAGCATTAATTCATGACTGAACAGAACGGATCTGCGGGATTTCCCGGACCGGCAAACCCCGGCGAACCGGAAGCCAGGCCGTCGGAGTTCCCGGACCGGGACGGGGCGGATCAGCAGGTCCAGGCCCCGCGACACGACGGCCAGCGACAGGACGGTTCCGGCCAGGACAGCGCCGGCACTGACGGACAGTCCCAGGATGCGGGAGTTGCTCCGCCCGCCGGCGGCCGGCCGGGGCCGGCAAAGCTTAATGAGCTGGTGGACGAACCCGCCAAGGTCATGCGGATAGGCACCATGATCAAGCAGCTGCTGGAGGAAGTCCGCAACGCGCCGCTCGACGATGCAGCCCGGAACCGGCTTGCCGAAATTCACGAGCGCTCGCTCAAGGAGCTGTACGACGGACTCGCCCCGGAACTGGTGACCGAACTCGAGCGGATCAACCTGCCGTTCCCTGAGGACTCCACACCGACAGACGCGGAGCTGCGCATTGCGCAGGCCCAGCTGGTCGGCTGGCTGGAGGGGCTCTTCCGCGGAATCCAGACAGCGATCGCCGCGCAGCAAACCGCCAACCAGCAGCTGCAGAGCCGGCTCCAGCTGCGCCAGCTGCCGCCGGGCACCGTGCTGGCCCCCGGCGTCGTCATCGGTGAAAACGGTGAACCGCGGCGGACCGGCACGGCCGCACAGCCCGGCCAGCAGCCCGGAGCCGGTGCGCGCGTGGAACCCCACGCCGGTCCGGGGCAGTATTTGTAGCGTGGGTCTGTAGAATTTCCCGCAGGATGGCACTTTTCGCAGCAGCCCGGCAGGGGCGCAAGGACGACACCGAACTCGGCAAGGGTGTGTGGCGCCGTGCCCACGACCGGTTCACCCGCGGCCTGGACCGCTACCACCAGATGCTGGAAGGGGTTGAGGACGACGCCCTGTACAACGAGCTGGCGCTGGTTGCCAATGACCTGTCCGCCCTCCTCCCACGCGTCCGGGCCGTTTGTGCCGGAGCCCAGAAACAGCTCCCCAGCTCCGGCCAGGACATTCCCGGCGGATTGATCGCCGTCCACCGGGCGCTCTCCCGCTCCGGCAATTCCCTGGCGGCCGCAGCGGAGGCCGCGGCCATGTCCCGGCTGGAGGGCGAACGCTGGGGCATTGCCTCCGCAGGAGTTGAAAATGTCCGGCGCCGGGCGGCGCTGGTCCAAGACGACGTCGCAGAAGCAGAACGCGTCCTGGCGGACTCCCGCACCTAGGCACTCCCTCCACAAGAGCAGCAGCCGTAATTTCGCGCCCAGCAAACACCGGCACTTTTGGTCGGCGGGAGCGCCGCACCGGGTGGAGGATGGGGAGCATGACTACATCTCCTCTCGTCACCTTTAACGACGGCAACACCATTCCCCAGCTCGGCTACGGCGTCTGGCGGGTTGAGGACGAACTCGCAGAAAAGACCGTTGGTATGGCCTTCGAAGCCGGTTACCGCCACATCGACACTGCCAAGATCTACGGCAACGAAGCAGGCGTCGGCCGCGCCATCGCCGCATCCAGCCTGCCGCGCGAAGACATGTTCATCACCACCAAGGTCTGGAACGCAGACCAGGGCTACGAAGAGACGCTGGCTGCCTTCGACGCCTCCATGGAGCGTCTCGGCCTGGAATACCTGGACCTGTACCTGATCCACTGGCTGCAGCCGAAGCAGGGCAAGTACGTGGACACCTGGAAGGCACTGGTTGAGCTGCAGAAGTCCGGCCGGGTCAAGTCGATCGGCGTCTGCAACTTCACGGTGGAGGCCCTGCAGGAGATCATCGACGCCACCGGCGTCGTCCCCGTGCTGAACCAGGTGGAGACCCACCCGTACCTGGCCCAGACCGAACTGCGCGAGTTCGAGGCCAAGCACAACATCAAGCACGAGTCCTACTCTCCGCTGGGCTCCGGCCAGGGCCTGCTGGACGATGCAGTGCTCAAGGACATCGCAGCAAAGTACGACGGCGCCACGCCCGCCCAGGTGGTCATCGCCTGGCACCTGGCGCTGGGCAACATCGTGATCCCGAAGTCCGTCACCGAGTCCCGCATCCGCGAGAACTGGGCAGCACTGGACCTCAAGCTCTCCGATGAGGACATCCAGGCAATCAACGCCCTGGACAACGGCACCCGCTTCGGTGCGGACCCGGCAACGTCCGACTTCGCCTAGCTCCTCCACCAAAACGAGATAGCAGAAAGTGCACGTCCCAGCTCTGGGACGTGCACTTTCTGCTATCTCGATGGGGGGTGAACGGGAAGGGGAGGGGGCCTAGGCGGCGGCGACGGCTTCCAGCGGTGCCCGCAGCGGAAGGTCCCGGCCCTCGAGGATCACCTGGGCGCACTGCCAGGTCCGGGTGTTCACGATCACCGGGGCCAGTAGGTTGACGGTGGTACCGGCGTCGGACGGGTTCGCGACCACCAGGACGCGCGCGTCGGCCGGGTCCTCCAGCTGGAGCTGGCGGGCCTGCTCATCGGAAATTTCCGGGTTGTACTCCGGCAGGTAGACCGAGGCATCGATGGCGTAGAAGCGCCGCACGCCAGCGGAGACGTCCGTCCCGGTGAGGGAGTAGAGGCCGGTGGCGCCGTCGACATCTTCCAGCGCGAACTCGGTCAGCGGTTCCAGGCCAGGAGGCGGTGCAAGGAAGGACACAGGGGTCACGGTGCTCATCGCAGGAAGTCCATCAGGGTGGGCTGCAGTACCTTCGCGGTGACAGCGAGGGAGGACTGGTAGGCGAGCTCCTGGAGCTTCAGGTCCAGGATGACCTGGGCCGTGTCCAGGTCCTCGATGCCGGAGCGCCGGGTCTCCAGGCTGACGGACTGCTCCAAGTTGGCTTCCTCTGCTTTCAGGACACGGGCGTGTCGGATACCGACGTCGGTCTGCGAAGTCAGCACGGTGTTGATGCTCTCATCGATGCCGCCCAGGTGGGCACTGATGTTGCCGTTGTTACGCAGGTCTGCCACCAGGGAATCAATCCTGGTGAACATGTCACCGAAGACCTCCTCGGCACTCGCGTCGACACGGACCACGGTATTGGCGTCGATCCGGCGGTTGACTGGGCCGTGCCCGTCACCGGTGAAGGTGTAGGTCGGTACCGTTGCGGGCGGGGCCGGCGGATTTTCGACGACGGCGGCACCGGCGTCGGAGTTTCCGGCGAAGACGTTCCGGCCCAGGTAGGTGGTGTTGGCCTGGCCCAGCAGGTCCTTCTTCAGGCCCTCGATCTCAGTGGCGATCGCAGCCTTGCTGGCCGGCGTCGTGGTTGCCGTCGATGCGGTGATCGACAGATCCTTGATCCGGGTGAGGATGTCGCTCGTGCGGGTCAGCGCATTGTCGAGCGTGGCGAGCCAGCTGTTCGCATCCGAGATGTTGGTCTTGTACGCGGTGTTGGCGCGCATTTCTGCGCGCACCTTCAGGGCGTCGGCGGTTCCCGTGGGGTTGTCCGACGGCCGCGTGATGGCTGCGGAGGTCTGGGCCTGTTCCTGCAGCTTGGCCAGCCGGGACATGTTGGCCTGGAGGTTCTGCTGCGCGTTGCGCGTCAGCATCTGGTTGGAGGTGCGGGTGATCACGGGGTTACCTTCCCACAATGCCGGTGCGGTTGATGAGGGTGTCGAGCATTTCGTCAATGGCAGTCATGACCCGGGCCGCGCCCTGGTAGGCGTGCTGGTAGGCCAGTAGGTTGAGGTTCTCTTCATCCAGGTCCACGGAGGAGTTGGAGAGCTGCATATCGACGGCGGCCGAAGCAGCGACCCCGGCGAGCTCCGCCTGCTGCATCTCCACCCGGGTACTGGCACCAATGCCGCTGACGAAGTTCGCCCAAGCGGAGTCGGGGGAATCGGGACCGGTTCCCAGCTGGGCTATCCTGTCCGCTATCGAGCTGTCCAGGTTGCCCATGTTCGCCGCTCCGGTGGCGATACCGGAAGCGTTGGCCGGTACGACTTTGAGCGACAGCGCCGCAGGATCGGTGTCATGGCTGAAGAAGTTGCCCACCGCAGCCCCGGCCGTGTTGATGCCGCCGTTGTGCACATCGTTTACGGCGCTGGCCAGATCCTTGGCGAAGTTGTTGTAGCCCTCCGCCGCGGTGGCGAGGATACCGCCGTCGGCTGCCGGTGCCAGGACACTCAGCACGCCGGCGATTTCACCGCTGGCGGCCATGTTGCTGCCGGGTCGGTGCGCCCATTCAAGCCGGGGAGCTTCTCCGCCCATCTCGCTGCCGCCGGCAACCTTTACCGGACGGACGAGGTCCCCCGAAACGATTGCGTTGCCGTCGATCAGCACGTCCACCATGCCGTTGTCCGATTCGCGGACGGTTCCGCCCGCCAGCGCGGCGATGGTGGTGGTGAGGGCGTTGCGCTGGTCGATCAGTTCGTTGGCAGTACCGCCCGAGGCCAGGGTGGTGCGGATCTGCGCGTTCAGCGAGGCGATCTGGGAGGCAGCGCCGTTCAGCTCGGCTTCCATGTCCGTCAGCTGCTTGTGCGCACTGGCCCACTGTTCCTTCACGGAGTTATAGCCGGTGGCCAGCTGAGTGGCGATGATGTTGGCCTGCCCGATCAGCGCAGTGGCAGCCGCCTCATTGCCGGGCTTGTTGGCAACACCCTGCCAGGCTGCCCAGAACTCGGTGAGGGAGGCAGAAATACCGTTCTTGCCCGGTTCGTTGAGGCTGGTCTCAAGTCCGGCCAGGGCGTTGGCGCGTACGGCCGAGAAGCCCGACGCCGCTGCGGTGGCCCGTACCCGGGTGTCCAGCTGCATGCTGCCCAAGCGATCGATGCCGTCCACGGAGACGCCCTGGCCCACGCGGGCACCGGTGGCGAACTTGCCGGTGACTGCCGCCCCGCCCATGGCGGAGGTAGTGACCCGCTGGCGGGTATAGCCGGGGGTGTTGACGTTGGCGATGTTCTGGCCGACGACGTCGAGTCCCTTGCGGGCTGCGCTCAGACCGGTATACGCGGTGTTCAGGCCGCTGAAGGTGCTCATGGCGTGCTGGTTCCTTTGTTCACGGTCTTTAGAGTTGCTTGTCCACGATCCGGGCGCCGCTGCCGGTGCCGGCCGAAGTACCGTTGGACGTGTACGTCTTGCTTTCAGTGCCCAGGCCCGCGAGGGTTTCCTGGGCGGAGCGCGCGGCAGTCCGCAGGAACTGCTCGTTCGTGTCGCGCAGATCGCGGATTTTTACCGTCAGTTCCGTCATCGCCTGCAGATGGGCCGTGAAGATCTCAGTCCACGGTCCGGGAGGAGCGGCGGCAATGATCTGCCGAAGAGTTGCATCTTCGGCTATGCCCCACTCCTGCGCGAGCTCGGAAACGGCCACCGTCCTGGCCAGATTCGCTGCTCGCAGGCGTTCCAAAACCTGTTCGACTTCCCGGGTGGCGTGCTGCAGCCAGCGGGTTTTTCCGGAGGTAAGGAGTAGTTGTTCTTCTTCGAGCTTGAAGGTTAGGAGCTCCAGCAGCTCCCGTTCTTCCCAGAGTAATGCGGACAATTTCTGGGTTCCCATGCCTTGCTCACCTCCTGCGACGCACGCAAATGTCTCTGTCTCCGACGGATGTGTTGGCACATCCGGCAACGGGTTCACAGACACCCGCGCGTGCAGGCCCAGAAAACTTAATCCGTCAGAAACACCTATCGGCGCTTGTACTCCCAATGTTAGTGGTATGTTGCAGCTATTGCGCCAAAGTAAGGGACGTACTGGGAGACTCAGCTCCTGTCCAAGCGGTCAGCGTATTTTGTTGGGGAACAAGGACTTGGGGGTCCACTAGTTGAATCGCGAAGAACGCAACCTTTTGGTTGTGGAGAACTTACCTTTGGTTGGTTATCTGGTCTCAGAGGTGTGTGCAAAGGCCACGCATCTGTCCAGGGATGACCTTGCGTCAGTTGGGGCAATGGCCCTGATTACGTCCGCCGACTCCTTTAACGCGGAGCTGGGTGTGCCGTTCGGTGCCTATGCACGACGCCGGATTGTCGGCGCTTTCGCTGACGAAATGCGTTCGAATGACTGGGCCACCCGGACCGCCCGCAAGCGCATCAAGGAAACCCTCGCAGTCAAGGAAGCACTGACGGCTGCCTTGGGCCGCTGCCCGAAGGTGGACGAGATCGCTTCTGCCATGGGCGTTGACCGCGCTACGGCCGAGGATGCGCTTTCCGACGCCTCGCGCACCGTCTCCCACCTGGACGACGCCGCCGCGGATTCGCTGGTGAGTGCCCTGCCGTCACCTGAAGGTTCCGCGCTTTCGGCGGAGCGCATGCAGTATCTGCGTGCGGCTGTGGCGGCCCTGCCGGAAAAGATGCGGTACATCGTGGAGCAGGTCTACTTCCAGGACCGGTCAGTCAAGGATCTCGCCGCTGAGCTCGGAGCCACACACTCTGCCATTTCGCAGCAGCGGGCCGAAGCCGTTCGCCTGCTCCGTGACGGCCTGGGAACCCACTACTCGGATACTGACACTCCGGCGCCGATCGAGTCGCGGATATCGCCGGCCCGCCGGAACGCCTACCTCGCCTCGGTAGGGGAGTGGACCGCAGGTGGGCTGACGCGCCAGGATCCGCACCACGGACCCACCTTCCACGTCCCGGGACACGGGCTGAACGCCGCCGTGTCCTAGCTCTCAACATGGTTGAAAATTCTTTCCCGAATTCCTAACACCGCCGGAACGGGTGTCGATAGCTAGGGGTACAGGCCCACGGACGGGCCTCGTAGTAATCGCCCAATCACGGAGGAATTCATCATGGGTTTCACAATTGCAACTAACGTCTCTTCGCTCAACGCGATGCGCAACCTCAACCTGAACCAGACCAACCAGGCCAAGTCGGTGGAACGTCTCTCCAGCGGACTGCGCATCAACCGTGCTGCTGACGACGCAGCCGGCCTGGCCATCTCCGAAGGCCTGAAGAATCAGGTCTCCGGTTTGCAGGTTGCCGGCCGCAACGCCCAGGACGGCATCAGCCTCATCCAGACCGCTGAAGGCGCCCTGACCGAGGTCCACAACATCCTGAACCGTGTTCGCGACCTGTCTGTCCAGGCAGCCAATGACACGAACAACTCCGATTCCCGTGGAGCAATCCAGAAGGAAATCACTGCCCTCGGTGAGGAACTAGGCCGCATCGCCAGCAGCACCAACTTCAACGGCATTCAGCTGCTGGATAACACCCACGGCGCCCCGGCAACGCCTGCTGCGGGCTTTAACGCTTCTGTGAAGATCCAGGTGGGTGCTAACGGCGGCGCTGGCAACGAGGACGTCAACGAGATCACCATCCAGCTCGCTGACATCGCAACTGTTGCGGCTAATGTCCAGGCCATCAACATCATGGACGATGGTGCTGCGACTCCTGTTGCTAAGACCTCGGTAGAGAGCCAGGCGGCAGCTTCCGCTGCCATCGCGACCCTGGATACGGAAATCAAGAACGTCTCCACCGCCCGCGCCGATCTGGGTGCACAGCAGAATCGCCTCGAGTCCACTGCACGCTCGATCGCGGTCTCGGTCGAGAACCTCTCAGCTGCCAACTCCCGTATCCGTGACACGGACATGGCACAGGAGATGGGCAACTTCACCAAGTCGCAGATCCTCTCCCAGGCTGCTACGGCAATGCTGGCCCAGGCCAACCAGATGAACTCCGGCGTTATGCAGCTCCTGCAGTAATAGCGGAATCATCCGCGGCGCGGCATGACGCTGCACCGCAACCAGCAGTAACGGCTTGACCGGCAGGTGAATGGCCGCTGGCGGGAAAAGAATGACTTGGACCTCACACTTTTCCCGCCAGCCCATTCCCTGCCTGCGGTGTTTTATCCGGCTTGGGCCAGCGGCCTCATTCTCAGCAGAACCACACCGGCATATTCCCTCCGCAGCGGCGGTCAGATCTTGAGGGAAACGTACTAGGAGCAATCGCATGGCGCTAGGCATTGACGGACTGATCAGCGGAATTGAAACCTCTGCCATGATCAAGCAGCTCATGGACATTGAGGCACGTCCGCAGGTCCTGCTCAAGAACAGGGTCAGCAGCACACAGACCTTCATTACCGGCCTGCAGAACCTCAACACCAAGATCGCCTCGTTAGCTGA
This sequence comes from Arthrobacter sp. IK3, assembly GCF_051337705.1. Lineage (NCBI taxonomy): Bacteria > Bacillati > Actinomycetota > Actinomycetes > Micrococcales > Micrococcaceae > Arthrobacter > Arthrobacter sp. IK3. The sequence continues at coordinate 265,475 of NZ_JBPPSW010000004.1, forward strand.
AAACGCTGCCAAGGTATCCAAGCCAGCGGGCACGGACCTGTTCAAAGCCAGCACCAACTCCGAAAAAGTCACGGCTACAACCACGGCGGGCGCTGCGGCCGGCTCCCTGGACATTTCCGTATCGCAGACGGCCACAGCTCAGGTTTCTCTCTCCGGCGCCATGGCAGCCTGGCCGTCCAACAGTGTCCTCGCGATCTCCGCCAACGGCACGGTCACCTCCTTCGACACCACGGACAAGTCCATGGATGAGGTCATCAGCGAAGTCAACAAGGCCAACCTCGGCGTTACCGGCGTGAAGATTGCCACCGGGAGCGTGGACGGCGTCCAGCAATACCGGGTTCAGTTCACCGCTGCCAAGACCGGGTCCGAAGGTGCCTTCACAGCCAGCCTCGGCGGCACGGACATGGACGTCCTGAAGCCGGCCCAGGACGCGAAGCTCACCCTGTGGGCAGGCACTCCGGCAGCCCAGGAGATCACTTCCTCCACCAATACCTTCAAGGCCCTGATGCCCGGGGTGGACATCACCCTGGCGGCGGACACCCCGGCGAACACCGCGCTGACCATAAGCGTTGCACGCGACGACGAGGCGATCTCCAAGGTCGCTTCGGACCTGGTGGCTGGCCTGGCCGATGTCTTTGCCTACATCAACCGCAACAGCGCAGTAACCGTCTCCACCTCTTCCGGCAACACAAAGGCCTCCGGCGGAGTCTTCACCGGCGACGCCGGTATCCGCGACATCAAGCGCCAGATCATGGAAGCGGCCACGTCACCCGTCGACGGACGCTCTCCATCGGAGATCGGCGTGGTGATCACCAAAGATGGAACGGTGGAGTTCGACGCGGAGAAATTCGCCGCAGCCATGGAGTCTGATCCGACCAAGACGCAGGAGACACTGCAGGCCATTGCCGGTCGTGTAGAAGCTGCCGGCAAGGTTGCTTCGGACAAGTATGACGGGCTGCTCACCCAGCGCATTACCGGCCAGGAATCGACGGTCCGTTCGCTCAACACCCAGATCGAAGACTGGGACCGCCGCCTGGCCAGCCGCGAATCAACCCTCAAACTGATCTGGGGCAACCTTGAAGTGAAACTGAGCCAGCTGCAGAGCCAGCAGGACTGGCTCACTGGCCAGCTTGCTGCGCTGAACACCTCCACCTCAGGAAAGAAGTGACCGTGAGCTACGGTCTGAAGGCCAAGCGCGCCGAATTCATCCGTGACGCGGTGATGTCTGCGTCACCGGTCCGTCTCCTGACCATGCTCTATGACCGCATGCTGCTGGACCTCAACCGCGCCGAAGCCGCCCAGCAGGCCGGGAACTGGAAGGCCGCCAGCGAACAGCTGGTGCATGCCCAAAGCATTGTGGCCGAGCTGAGCGGCACGCTGAAGGTCGATGAATGGGAGGGCGGCGAGAACCTCCAGGCCATCTACGGTTACGTTCTGAAGGCGATGGTGGAAGCCAACCTGCAGCACAGCGCCTCCATCACCCGCGAGTGCATCAACCTGTTAGAGCCGCTGCGCGACGCCTGGCATGAAGCTGCGGCCCAGCTGCCGGCCCAGGCCCCCACTGCAGGAACGTCCGGAACCGGCGGTACCCTCGGTGTCGGCTGAACCAGCGGGGGAGTACCTCACACCGCACCAGGAGAACCTTGAACGCTGGGATGAAGTCCTCACCCAGCTCGAGGACAACCTGGAAGCTTTCATGGACGGATCCACGGTCCTGGACCAGGCGCGCACCGTTGCCAGCGCCTGGCATCCGCCGCACGAACTGGGACCGTTGCCGGCAGAATTCGCCACGCGTGCCCGGCTGCTGTCGATGGCCCAGCAGCGCGCCTACACCCAGCTGCGGAACGAATCCAGGATGATCCGGCAGCAGGCGGAACTGATCCGCAGTGTCCCCACGGCATCCTCCGGCGGAGCGGTGTACCTCGACGTCGCCGGCTAGGCGAGCCACGTAGCCTACGCGCCCACGTAAGCCGCGAGGTGTTCCCCCGTGAGGGTTGACCGCCCCGCCACCAACTCGGATGGCGTGCCCTCAAAGACAATCCGCCCGCCGTCGTGCCCTGCGCCCGGACCCAGATCGATGATCCAGTCCGAGTGGGCCATCACCGCCTGGTGATGCTCAATTACGATCACCGACTTTCCGGAGTCCACCAGCCGGTCCAGGAGGCCCAGCAGCTGCTGCACATCAGCCAGGTGCAGCCCCGTGGTGGGTTCATCCAGGACGTAAATGTCCCCCTTCTCCGCCATCTGCGCCGCCAGCTTCAACCGTTGGCGTTCACCGCCGGAAAGCGTGGTCAGCGGCTGCCCGAGGGTCAGGTAGCCCAGTCCCACGTCACAGAGCCGCTCCAGGACCTTGTGCGCCGCGGACGTCTTCGCATCCCCGTCGGCAAAGAATTCGAGTGCTTCCGCTGCGGACATCGCCAGGACTTCGGCGATGTTCCGTCCGCCCAGGGTGTACTCCAGTACGGCAGCCTGGAAGCGCTTGCCGCCGCATTCCTCGCAGGTGGATTCCACGGTGGCCATGACTCCCAGGTCTGTGTAGATGACCCCCGCACCGTTGCAGACCGGACATGCGCCCTCCGAGTTCGAACTGAACAGCGCCGGCTTTACGCCATTCGCCTTGGCGAACGCCTTGCGGATGGGTTCAAGCAGGCCGGTGTACGTGGCCGGGTTGGACCGCCGGGACCCCTTGATCCCGCTCTGGTCGATGACGACGACGCCGTCCCGCTTCGCCACCGACCCGCGGATGAGGGAACTCTTACCCGAACCGGCCACCCCGGTCAGGGTGCAGAAGACCCCCAGGGGAATGTCGACGTCGACATCCTGCAGGTTATTGGCGGACGCGCCGCGCACCTCCAGCACGCCGGACGCCGTACGTACGGACTCCTTCAACTGGGCCCGGTCGTCCAGATGGCGGCCGGTGATGGTCCCGGACGCGCGCAGCCCTTCAACCGTGCCCTCGAAGCAGATTTCCCCGCCGCCGGTTCCGGCCCCGGGACCGAGGTCCACCACGTGATCCGCCACGGCGATCATCTCCGGTTTGTGTTCAACCACCAGCACCGTGTTGCCCTTGTCCCGCAGGGCTACCAGCAGCTGGTTCATCCGTTCGATGTCATGCGGATGGAGCCCAATACTCGGCTCGTCGAAGACGTAGGTGACGTCGGTCAGCGAGGAGCCGAGGTGGCGGATCATCTTGGTGCGCTGGGACTCCCCGCCGGACAGGGTTCCGGCCGGACGGTCGAGCGAGAGGTAGCCCAGGCCGATCTCCGTAAAGGAGTCCAGCAGGTGCTGCAGCCCGGCCAGCAGCGGCGCCACTGACGGTTCTTCCAGCTTCCGGACCCATTCCGCCAGGTCGCTGATCTGCATGGAGCACAGGTCCGCGATGTTCTTCCCCTCGATCTTCGAGGAGAGCGCCTCCTGCGCCAGCCGGGTTCCGCCGCACTCAGGGCAGGTGCTGAATGTGATGGCACGGTCCACGAAGGCGCGGATGTGCGGCTGCATGGCCTCGCGGTCCTTGGACAGCATTGACTTCTGGATCTTGGGTATCAGGCCTTCGAAGGTGACGTTGATGCCGTCCACCTTGAGTTTCGTGGGCTCCGAATACAGCAGGGCCTGGAGCTCCTTCTTCGTGAACTTCGCAATCGGCTTGTTCGGATCGAACAGTCCGGTGTTCGCAAAGATGCGTCCGTACCAGCCGTCCATGCTGTAGCCGGGAATGGTGAGGGCGCCCTCCAGGACGGACTTTGAATCATCGAAAAGCACGGCCAGGTCGAAGTCGCTGACGGACCCCATGCCCTCACAGCGCGGACACATCCCGCCCAGCCGGTTGAAGGTGGCCCTCTCGGCTTTGGTCTTGCCGCCCCGCTCAACGGTGATGGCGCCGGACGCTTTCACGGACGGGACGTTGAAGGAGTATGCGTTCGGAGAGCCGATGTGCGGATCGCCCAGCCGGCTGAAAAGAATGCGCAGCATGGCGTTGGCGTCGGTGGCAGTGCCCACGGTGGACCGAGGATTGGCGCCCATCCGCTCCTGGTCCACGATGATCGCCGTCGTCAGCCCTTCCAGGCGGTCGACGTCGGGGCGGGAGAGGCTCGGCATGAACCCCTGGACGAATGCGCTGTAGGTCTCATTGATCATGCGCTGGGAATCAGCGGCGATGGTGGCAAAGACCAGGGAGCTTTTCCCCGACCCCGACACACCGGTAAAGGCTGTCAGGCGGCGCTTGGGAATTTCCACGCTGATGTCTTTGAGGTTGTTCTCCCGTGCACCCATGACCCGGATCAGGCCGTGGCTGTCCGCAGGATGGACGGTGGGGGACTGGGGTGCCGGATCCGTAGCCGTGCTCATGATTTCTCCCTGGAGGGTTCCGCGGTCTGAAGTGCCACGTTACCCGTGAGGACGGACACTGTGCTTCTTTGTTCCTGATCGAATTACTACTTGGATGCCCGCGATGAATTACCTATAACAACGGCGAAAGTACTTACATACGCCGGCGACCCGCCGATAACCAACAGTGAGCATGGATAGCTCACGCAACAGGCCACGGATCGGCCGCTCTGTTCCCCATAAGAAGCGGGTTTTCTGTGTTCGACTCCGTGTCCTCGGTGGCGCTGCAAAGCGCGCTCAATGGCCTAGCCCTGCGCCAGCGCACCATTGCCAACAACATCGCCAACGTGAACACCCCCGGCTACCACGCGCAGCGGGTCAGCTTCGAAGACGCCCTCGCCAAGTCCGTGAAGGCCGGCAACAAGGACTTCACCGACTCCAGCACCGCCCGCTCCCTTGAACCCACCCGCCTGGACGGCTCCAACGTCAACCTGGACACCGAAACCCTGTCCAATATCGACACCGTCCTGCGCTTCCAGTTCGCTTCCCAGGCCGTAGGCGGAGAAGCGAACTCCCTCCGCACCGCCATGAGGACCCAGTAATGACATTCGACGCCATCGGCATTGCCGGTACTTCCCTGACCGTCCACCGCAAGTGGCTGGACGCTGTCTCGGACAACCTCGCGAACATGAACAACGCCTCGTCCACCGACGGCGCCGCCTTCCAGGCCCGGTACGTCGTGGCCACGGAAGGCGCTGCAAACACCGGCGTCTACGTCTCCGGCGTCGAATACGGGGACGCAGAGGGCCGCATGGTCCACGAACCGAACCATCCCCTCGCCGACGAAGACGGATACGTCCGCTACCCGGACATCGACATGGCCGAACAAATGAGCGCCCTGATCATGGCGCAGCGCGGCTACGAGGCGAATGCCGCCGTCGTGGACCGCGCCAAGGCCACCTATGAAGCCGCCCTCCAGATTGGACGCTCCTGATGCCCGTACCAGCCATCGCCGCCGTTGCCGGCACCCTGCCTACCGCTTACCTGGAGAACACTGCTCCGGTTTCCCCGGCCACGGACGGCTCGGGTTTCGCCACCCAGCTCGCCGGCGCCGTGGACAACGCGCAGCAGCTCTCCTCCGCGTCCAAGGAACTGGCCGTCCAGGCCGTGACCGGGGACCTTGATGACATCCACGCGGCGACCATCGCCTCTACGCGCGCTTCCGTGACCCTGGAACTGGTGGCTGCCGTGCGCAACAAGAGTGTTGACGCCTTCAACGAGATCATGCGGATGCAGGCGTAATGACACAGGTGAACGCGGCATTTGGCCGTTTGGGGAAAACCATTGGCCAGTTCACCCTGGCGCAGAAGACCCTTGCGCTGATTGGCATCGCCGTCCTGGCACTGGGCATCTTCGCCCTCGCCAGCTGGGCCGCGAAGCCCTCCTATTCGCCGCTGTTCTCCGGCCTCCAGCCCTCCGACGCCAACACCATCGTTGAGCAGCTGCAGGCCGACGGCGTTCCCTATGAGATCGCCAACGGCGGCGGAACCATCATGGTTCCTGAGCAGAACGTCTATGACCAGCGGCTCAAGGCCGCCGGCGCCGGGCTGCCCGCATCCTCCACGGGCGGCTACTCGCTGCTGGACAACATGGGTGTCACCTCTTCCGAGTTCCAGCAGTCCGTGACCTACAAGCGGGCGCTGGAAGGCGAACTCGCCAAGACCATCGGTGCGCTGAACGGCGTCAAGACCGCGTCCGTGCAGCTGGCGCTGCCGGAGCAGACTGTCTTCGTTTCGGAAAAGGTGGACCCCACGGCCTCCGTCTTCATCGACACGGAGAGCGGAGTGACCCTGAGCGGGGACCAGGTCCAGGCAATCGTGCACCTCACCTCCGCCGCGATCGACGGCATGAAGGCCACCAACGTAGCGGTTATCGACTCGGCAGGAACCGTGCTTTCCGCCGTCGGCGTGGGTGCCACCGGTTCCGCGGACAAACAGGCCACCGACTACGAGGAGCGCGTCTCGTCCTCCGTCCAGAGCATGCTGGACAAGGTTGTGGGTCCCGGCAACGCGACCGTTGCCGTCGCCGCGGACATGAGTTACGAATCCGCCAACCGGGTGGAGGAAACCTTCACCAACCCGGCCGGAAACCCCGCACTGAACGAAGCCACCACCACGGAGGAATACACCGGCGGCGGAGCCAACGGCAACACCGCAGCCGGCGTCCTGGGCCCTGACAACATCGCCGTCCCCAACGGCGGCGGCGACGACGGCGCGTACACCTCCGAATCCACCACCAAGAACAACGCGGTGAACAAGGTGACGGAAACCCGGGACATCCCGGCCGGTGCCCTAAACCGCCAGACGGTTTCAGTTGCGCTGAACTCCGCCACCGCCGCAGGCATGAACGTAGCGGACATCCGTGCCCTCGTCTCCAACGCAGCCGGCATCGACACCGCCCGCGGGGACCAGCTCACGGTCGAAATGGTGGCCTTCAACGCCACCGGTGCCGAGGCCGCGCAGGAAGCGCTGGCCGCCGCCGAAGCAGCCGAAGCCGCCGAACGCCGGGCCGAACTGGTCCGTATGGGGATCCTAGCCGCAGGCATCGTGCTGGCCGTGATCATTGCCCTGGTGGCCTACGCCATCCGGTCCCGCCGCCAGAACCGCGAAGCCGTGGACATTGGCGTCCTGCCGGAACTCGACCCGCTGGCACCGGCCACCGGACTGGCGATGATCGGCCAGGACCAAGGTCGGGCCGCGCTCGAGCCACCGGTGGACACCGCGTCCCTGCGGATCGTCGCGAACGCTGCCGGTTCCGAGCGCAAGCTGGAGGAACTGGACCACCTGGCCCTGCAGGATCCGGTCCGCACGGCGGACTATCTGCGCAACTTCATGGATGAGGGGCAGCGGGTATGAGCGAACAGAGTTCCGGAACAGCGGTGGCCACGATGACCGCTCCCGAGACCGAAGTGCAGGAGGCACCCACCGCCGCAGTCCCCGCGGTCCGCCCGCCCGTGTCCGCGCCGGTGCTGCCGAAACTGACCGGCATGCAGAAGGCTGCCGTCATCCTGATGCAGCTTGAAACCTCGCGCGCAGCAACCGTGCTGCAGCAGTTCACCGAAGCCGAGGCACAGGAACTGGCCGCGGAGATCGTGAACCTCCGCCGCGTGGACGTCAACGTCGTGGAAGCCGTCATCAACGAGTTCTACGACATGACGGTGGACGGACGACGCCGCGCCCACGGCGGACGCGACGTCGCCATGGGCCTGCTGGAAGCCTCGTTTGGCACTGAACGCGCATCCGGGGTGATGGACCGCCTGGCGTCCTCGATGGCCGGCAAGTCCTTCGAATTCCTCGAACGTGCCGAACCGCCCCAGGTGGTGAGCCTGCTGGAGAACGAACTGCCGCAAACCATCGCCCTGGTCCTGGCGCACATGCGCCCGCAGCGGGCCTCAGCCGTCATCAGCGGGTTCCCGGACCAGCTGCGCACGGACATCGCCCAGTGCATCGCCAACATGTCCCGGGCAACTCCCGAGGCAATCCGCATTGTTGCGGAGACGCTCAAGGCCCGTGCAACTGCCGTCGGCGCAGCCCGTGAAGCCGCGGACCAGATTGGCGGCATCCAGCCGCTGGTGGACATCATCAACCGTGCCGACGCCGCCACCGAGCGCGCCATCCTCGAGGCCCTGGACGCCCGGGACCCGGACCTGGCAGAAGAAGTCCGGTCGCGGATGCTCACCTTCGCCGACCTCACCAAGCTCGAACGCCGGGACGTGCAGCTGGTGCTGCGCGGCATCGACGTCGCTGTCCTGGCCCTGGCCATGAAGGGTGCCAGCGAAATCGTGCTGGAAACAGTGCGGACCAACGTCTCCGAGCGCAACCGCGAAATCCTCGACGACGAGATTGCAGCATCGGGCCCCGCCCGCCTGTCCCAGGTGGAAGAGGCCCGTGCCACGATCGTGCGGGCGATCCGCGACCTGGAAGCCCAGGGCGCCATCACCATCCACCACGCGGACGAGGAAGAGTATGTCTACTGAGTCCCAGGAACGCACTTTCTCCCGCGTGGCCTACCCCGCACTGGGGGGCTACGACGCGGAGCGTGCCGCGGAACGCGGGCGGGCACAGGGCCATGCGGCCGGCTACGCGGCCGGTCTGCATGCCGCTGCGGCCGAGACAGCGCGCCTGCGGCAGGAACTCAAGACCCGGTTCGACGCCGAAACCGCTGCCCTGCGTGCCCGCGCCGACCACGCTCTGGCACTGCTGAACGCCGCGGAGCAAAGCGTGGCACAGCAGACCGTGCCGGTCATCGCCGAAGTGCAGGATGCGCTGGCGGCAGCTGCCCTGGAACTTGCAGAGGCTCTGCTTGGCCGGGAGCTCGCCAACGGCGAGACCTCCTCCCGTGCGGCGCTCGACCGTGCCCTGTCCGGCGTCGACGTGCGGCTGGTCCAGCAGGTGCGGATGCATCCTGAAGACCTCGCTGTCCTGGGCGACGACGTACTGAACCAGGCCGGAGTGGTGTTCGTGGCCGATTCCGCGTTGAAGCGCGGAGATGCCGTCACCGAGTTCCCCGACGGTTTCCTGGACGCAACGCTTTCCACGGCCCTGTCCCGGGCCAGGACGGCGCTGCTCGGAGATACGGCATGACGCTCACGGTCAATCCGCAGGCCGCGGAACAAACCGAGGCTGTTCCGCAGCCGTCCCGCCGGGAACGCCGCCGGGCCCCGGTATCACAGCCGGTCCTCTGGCGCCCCCGCGGCGAGGCCTTTGGACACGCGCTGGCCGCGGCCCGCCCGCAGCGGGTCGGCAAAGTCTCCACCGTCGTCGGGCTCAGCGTTGAGGTCACCGGGCTGGACTGCGCCGTGGGTGACCTGATCAGCCTGGGCGCCCCGGGCGCAGAGATTGACGCCGAAGTGGTGGCGGCGACCCGCGACGGCGTGCGCTGCATGCCCTTCGGCCGCCTGGCCGGACTCACCGCCGGCAGCCCCGCGAGGTCAAAGGGCATGCCGATCCGCGTCCCCACCGGAAACGGCCTGTTCGGCCGGGTCCTGGACGGCCTCGGCCGCCCGATCGACGGAAAGGGCCCGCTGCAGGTTGAGCAGTTCGTTCCGCTGGACCATGACACGCCCCCGGCGATGCAGCGGTCCCGCATCACGGAGCCGCTGCAGCTTGGCGTCCGGGTCCTGGACACCCTGACCACCGTGGGCAAGGGCCAGCGCATGGGCTTGTTCGCCGGCTCCGGCGTGGGCAAGTCTTCCCTGCTTTCAATGATTGCCCGCGGCACGGACGCCGAGGTCTCCGTGATTGCGCTGGTGGGGGAGCGTGGCCGTGAAGTCCGTGAGTTCCTCGAGGATGACCTCGGTGAGGAGGGGCTGGCCCGCTCCATCGTCGTCGTCTCCACCTCCGATGAGCCCGCCCTGATGCGCCTGCGCGCAGCATTCGTTGCCACCCGCATCGCCGAGTCCTTCCGCGACCGGGGCGCGGACGTCATGCTCATGATGGACTCGCTGACCCGCGTGGCGATGGCCCAGCGCGAAATCGGCTTGTCCGTCGGTGAGCCGCCGGCGACCCGCGGCTACCCGCCGTCGACCTTCTCCCTCCTCGCCCAGCTGCTGGAACGAGCCGGGACGGACAAGAGCGGTTCGGTCACCGGCATGTACACCGTGCTGGTGGACGGAGATGACCACAACGAGCCGATCGCGGACTCGGCCCGATCCATCCTGGACGGTCACGTGGTGCTGGACCGCAAGCTTGCCGTGTCCGGGCACTTCCCCTCGGTGGATGCCCTCGGCTCAATCTCCCGCGTGGCGTCCCGGGTAAACCCGAAGGACCGCAGCCAGGCCGCCTCCGGCCTGCGCCGGGTGCTGGCTGCCCGCCGTTCCGCGCAGGACCTGATCGACGTCGGTGCCTACCAGCGCGGAACCAACCCGCTGGTCGACGCCGCGGTGGACCACGAGGACACGATCAACGCGTTCCTGCAGCAGCGCATGGACGAGCAGACTCCGGCAGACAGCGCCTGGGACCAGCTGCAGCGGCTCACCATGAATCTGGGGGTTTAGGTATGGGACGGGACTTTCCGCTCGCGGGACTGCTGAGGCTGCGCCGCCTGCAGCAGGACAGCGCTGCCGGTACGCTGGCTGCCGCCAACGCGGACCTTCGCCGCGCTGCCGAAGCCAGGATCGAGGCCTACGGTTCCCTGGCCGCGACGCCGCTCGAGGCAGCCGACGCTGCGACGCTGAACGCCATCGCCGCGGCACGCGCCTCATCCCGGAGCATGCTCGCGGACCTGCTGGCCTCGGAGCAGCTCAAGGATGCGGCAGTGAACACGGCCCAGGCCGAGTTCCAGACAGCCCGCGCACGTTCAGTTGGGCTGGAGAAGCTGGAGGCCAAGCATTCCGACGCCGTTGCGGTGGAGGACCTGCGCACCGAACAGAACGTCCTGGATGAACTGGCCGGAACAGCCTGGCACCGTCGGCAGAAAGAAGCCTCATCATGAGCATGACCGACGCGATTGGCCGCACCCAGGAAATCCGCTCCACTATTGACGCCCTGTCCGGCACGCCGGCCGCCAAAGTTTCAACTGCGGCCAGCAGCACCACCGGTACTCCTGTCGCCGACTCCGGCGGAGCCGGCTTCGCAGCGACCCTGTCCGCGCTGACCGGCACCACGTCCAGCCTGTCCGACGGCGCAACGAACGAAGCGCTGATGGGATCGGTCGAAAAGTACCTGGGCCTTCCCTACATCTGGGGCGGAAACGACCCGGCTGTTGGACTGGACTGCTCCTCCTTCGTGCAGAACGTGTTCAAGGACCTCGGGTACACCCTTCCCCGGGTCACCTGGGACCAGATGAACGCCGGAACCAAGGTGGACTCCATGGCGCAGGCCCAGCCGGGCGACCTGCTCTTCACGCACGACGGCGGGCACGTCTCCATTTACCTGGGCAACGGCAAAGTGGTGGACGCCCCGCAGCCGGGCCAGACCATCCAGATCCGCGACGCCTGGGAAACTGACGCCAACATCACCACGATCCGGCGGATCCTGCCGGCCGAAAGCACCGCCTCCGGCACCGGCTCACCGGCCGCCGCTGCGGCCATCACTGACATGGTTGCTTCGGCGCGTGCCATGCAGGCTTCCCTGATGGGAGCGGGCGCATGAGCGTACCCGCAGCGTTCCTGACCGCACGGCCCGCTGCGGCCTCCTCCGGCAGCGCAACCTCCGCGAGCACTGACGGCGGGGCCGGGTTCGGCACGGCACTCGAGGCCGCAGCCGATGCACTGCCCGGTCTTCAGGGCCAGTCCGGCAACGCAGACGGCGGCACGGGGAACGGCTCCGGTACCTCCAATGAGGCTGGTAACACTGCGGGCGGCGCCGCTGCTGCCGCCGGTCTTCCTTACGCGGCTGCTCCCGTGCTGGACGGGTCCGTCCTTCCCGCCGTCCCTGAACTGCACTTGTCGCCGCTACCCGGGCCAGGCGCCGTTCCTGCGGAAGCTGAAGGCGTGGCCGGGGGGCCGGCGGGGCCTGAGGCATTCCCGGGCCACCTGCCCGGCGCTGGCGGGGCGCTTAGCACCGCAACCGAAGGCGCGCCGGGAGCTGCGGCAGCGGCTACGGTTCCGGCGGTCGCAGCCGCATCCGCAGCAGCTGCTGCCGCGGTAACGGTTCAGGCCAACGTAGGCATTGCCGAGACCCCGGTCCCGGCCGCCGCTCCGGAGGAGGGGCCAGGCCCGGCTCCCACACCGGCGGCTCCCGGCCAGCCCACGGCGACCGTTCCGGCGACCGTTCCCGCGACCGCTCCCGCAACCGCGGTTCCGGCGGCAGCACCGGTGCCCGCTTCCCCCGCGGCGGGTGCCGTACGCACAGACCAGGCTCCGCCGTCGGCTCCGGCTGCGGTCCCCGCTGCGGGAAGCGCGGCCGGGAACCCGCCTGCACCGGCAGCAACGGAGACCGATGGGAACGCCGCCGTCGAGCCGGGTAAGGCAGGCCCGGCACCTGCGCAGCCGGCCGCGCCGGTGATGGCCGTTCCCGCCGTCGCCGTTCCCGCTGTGTCCGCAACGGCTCCGGTCCAGGCACCCGCCCCGGCCCAGCCGGCCCCCCTGCTCACCCAGGTCACCCAGCCCCTGTTCAGCCTCAGCACCGCGTCCACCGGGGAGCACGTGATGACGCTGAGCGTGACGCCGGAGAACCTCGGCCCGGTCACGGTCCGCGCCCACGTCAGCCCGGACGGCATCCGGGTGGAGCTCTTTGCCCCGAATGACGCGGGACGCGAAGCGCTCCGGAGTATCCTGACGGACCTCCGCCGCGACCTTTCCGGCGCGGGAATGAACACGTCGCTGTCCCTTTCGGCGCAGGACCAGCCGGGTTCGGAAACAGGCAGGCGCGGCGAAGCTGCGGACTCCGGTACCGGACGCCACGGGACAGAACCCGACGCGTCACCCCTGCCGGTCCAGCAGATCTTCCGGTCCGTGGAACACGGCCCGTACACAACCCTCGACATCCTGGCCTGAGAAGGAGAACCACCCATGCCGGTAGAAGCAGTAGCACCAACCAGCGGGGCCACCGCCACGCAGCCCGTGCGCGCACCCAAACAGGTCATGGACAGCGAACTGTTCCTGACCCTGCTGGTCACCCAGCTGCGCAACCAGGACCCCAGCTCGCCCATGGACACCAATGAGATGATCGGCCAGACCACCCAGCTGGCCACCATGGAACAGCTCACCAACATGGCCACCATGAGCGAGGAGAACTTCTCCCTGCAGATGCGCATGGCCGCGGCAGGCCTCATTGGCCAGACAGTCAGCTACACCAATGAAGCCGGAGAATCCGTAACCGGGACGGCCAAATCGGTTTCATATCTTTACGGGGTGCCGACAGTGAGCGTTGACGGTGTGGACGTCCTCCTGGACGCGATCTCCGGAGTAGTGGCTGCAGGTGTCCCGGCGCCCGCCCCCGGCGAAGGCGCCGGATCAGGCAACCCGGGTACGACGGCGTAGCCCGGGCGCTGCCGAGCCTGCACTCCCGGCCAATCAGGTTTTACAAGCTTCCAGACCCATCAGCTGAAAGGCGTATCCAATGCTCCGCTCCCTGTACTCCGGAATTTCCGGACTCCGTTCCCACCAGACCATGCTGGATGTCACCGGCAACAACATCGCCAACGTCAACACCACCGGCTACAAGGCGACCGCCGTGCAGTTCCAGGACACCCTGTCCCAGCTGACCCAGGGCGCCACCGCTCCCGGCGCAAACAACGGCGGTGGAAACCCGGCCCAGGTTGGCCTGGGTGTGCTGGTCTCCGGTATCACCACCAACTTCACCCAGGGCTCCGCGCAGTCCACCGGCCGTGCCACGGACATGATGATTTCCGGTGACGGCTACTTCGTGACGAAGCAGGGCACCCAGACCACCTACACCCGCGCAGGTGCCTTCGACCTCGACGCGGAGGGCCGCCTGGTCACCACGGACGGCAAGATTGTCCAGGGCTGGACCGGCGTCAACGGTGTCATCAACACCGGCGGCGCCGTGGGCAACGTGCAGCTGCCCGACGGCGCCATCGCGCCGGCCGTCGCCACCTCGCAGGCTACCGTGGGCGGCAACCTGCCGTCGGAGACGCTGCCTGCGGACCCGGCCGCAACGCCGCCCAGGGCCGCAGGAACGTTCGTCCGTGACATGGACGTCTACGACGCCAATGGCAACGCAACCGTTGTCCCGCTTACCTTCACCCGCACAGCGGACGCTTCGGGTGTAGCCAACGGCTGGAGTGTTTCCGCTCCCGGTGCGGCTACGGTGCAGCTGACGTTCACCGACGGCAGGCAGGATACGGGCAACCCCGGTGCACTGACCGTTACCACCGCTGCGGGGAGCACCGTCAGCGTGGATCTCACCGCCCTGACCAGCTACGCCGGGGTCAGCACCGCGTCCGTGACCGGGCAGAACGGCCGCGCCGCCGGAACCCTGGAATCCTTCTCCATCTCCAAGGACGGCACCATCATCGGTTCCTTCACCAACGGAGCCAAGCAGTCCCTGGCCCGCATCGCCGTCGCCACCTTCACCAACCCCGCAGGCCTGGAAAAGGCCGGCAACTCCGGTTACACCGCCACCGTGAACTCCGGCAACCCCGTCCTGGGCGGCCCGGGCGATCCGGGTATGGGCAACGCAATCGCCGGTTCGCTGGAAATGTCCAACGTTGACCTGTCCCAGGAATTCACCAACCTGATCGTCGCCCAGCGCGGCTTCCAGGCGAACGCCCGCATCATCACCACCTCGGACGAAGTGCTCCAGGAACTGACGAACCTCAAGCGCTAGTCCGTCCGCCTGGACACTCCGGCAGGACGCTTCGGCAGGCCCCCGCACCGTGGTGCGGGGGCCTGCCGCATTCGCGCCGCGGGGGCGCCGGAGGCGACCGCCCGGTGCCCCGAACCCGGCTTCCTTACCGATACCGCCCGTCTGCCGAAAGTAAGGGTGACGGCTTAGCCAAGCCGGACGCTGCAACCGGGACGGGCACATGATTGTTCTTACGCGACTGAACGACGCTCAGTTTGCGATCAACCCTGACCTGATTGAACGCATCCACGCCAATCCGGACACCACCTTGGTGATGGTGGACGGAGCCAAGTACATCGTCACGGAGTCCATGGATGAAGTGATCGCCCTCATAGCCCAGTTCCGGGCAAGGGTGATCTCCATGGCACGCGACATCCCGCAGATACCGCTGCGGCCGGGAACAGGGCTTGGGCTGGTTCCCGATGCGGGCGCCGGGGGGACGCCGGAAGCGAGCAGTACCAAGACCGTGCCCCTTCGTCCGAGGAACAAATAATGGATCCGGCAACAATCATCGGCCTAGTGCTGGCCTTCGGGTCGCTGTATGCAATGATCACCCTCGAAGGTGCCCACCTCAGCGCCCTGCTGCTGCCCGCCCCCATGATCCTGGTCTTTGGAGCCACCATCGCCGTCGGCCTGGCCGGGGGCACGCTGAAGGACTTCATCTTTTCCTTCAAGGCACTGCCCCGGGCGTTCATGGGCAAGAAACCCAATCCGCAGGAAACCATCGACAATGTGGTGGAGCTGGCCGAAAAGGCACGTTCCGAGGGCCTGCTGTCCCTTGAACAAAACGCCGCTGAAGTCGATGACCCCTTCCTGAAAGTGGCGCTGCAGAACATTGCCGACGGCACCGACGGCGAAGACCTGCGGATCCTGCTCGAAGACGAGATCAACACCAAGGCCTCCAGCGACAAGGTCGCCATCAAGTTCTTCAACAGCCTGGGCGGCTACGCGCCGACCATCGGCATCATCGGCACCGTCGTTTCACTGACGCACGTGCTGGAGAACCTCTCCACTCCGGACACTCTGGGCCCCATGATCGCCACCGCCTTCGTTGCCACCCTCTGGGGCCTGCTCTCGGCCAACTTCATCTGGCTGCCCATCAGTGCGCGCCTCAAGCGGCTCAGCGACCTTGAAGTGGAACAGATGACCCTGCTCATGGAAGGCGTCCTCGCCCTCCAGGCCGGAAGCCAGCCGCGCCTGCTCGGAGAGCGGCTGCGGGCCATGGTTCCGGCCCATGAACTGACGCCCACGGCGCGCGAGACCAGCGACGCAGCATGAGTGCCCCACGCCGCCGCAAGCGCCGGGACGAGGAAGAGAACCACCCGGACGAGCGCTGGATGGCTTCCTACATGGACATGGTCACCGTCCTGATGTGCATGTTCATTGTGCTCTTCGCGATGTCCACCGTGGACCAGGCCAAGTTCGAGCAGCTCAAGGCATCCCTGGCCACCGGCTTCGGCCAGGTTGAAACGAATACCGTTGACACGGCCAAGGGCGTGGTGGTGCCCCCTGCCATGGTTGAGAGCGAGGAAGTCCTGGACCCCGACGCGGACCTCGCCATGCTGGCTGCCATGGAAGTCCAGGACCTCACCGCACTGCGGGACCGCCTGCAGGGCGGCCTGGAAGACAAGGGGCTGCAGGACGACGTCCGCTTCGAAATCGACGAACGCGGCCTGACAATCCGTTTGGTCAGCTCCGAAATGTTCTTCGAACCCGACCTCGCAGACCTCACTGCGGAAGCACGCGACGTCCTGAACGTCATTGGCCCCATCCTGCAGCCCACCGCGTACGACCTCTCCGTCGAGGGCCACACGGCACAGGTGCGCCAGTACACCGATACCGCCCTGGACTGGGAGCTGTCCTCCTCCAGGTCGGTGAACGTGCTGCGCTACCTCATGGAGCCCGGCGGCATCGACTACAGCAGGATCAAGGCAGTTGGCTACGGCGAATCGCGGCCGCTGAACGCCGGCACCACACCGGCTGAACTGGCGCAGAACCGGCGTGTGGACATCGTGGTGCTATCCGGCCAGTCGGAGGCCGTCCGGCAGCTGATGCCCGCCGTCGTCAACGGCGAGATCACGTTCCCCGCGAAGCCGCAATCGCCCGCCGGTGAAGACGAGCCGGAGAAGGAAGTTCTGCCCGCTTCGAACCACTAACCAAGCAGTCCCCGCGGCCGATAGTTCCCTGCGTGACGGTCCAGCAAGATGTATCCCTTGGCATGCCCCCAAAAGCCCAGCGGCAGGTTGAAGCCTATGATTTCCGGCGGCCGACCACGCTTGCCCGCGAGCATGCCCGAGTCCTGGAAATGGCCTTTGATACCTTCGGCCGCCAGTGGGGCACGCAGCTGACGGCGAAGGTCCGCGTCCTTTCCCAGGTCACCTCCGAACAGGTCCAGACCATGACGTACGACGAGTACGTCGCCTCCCTCCCCGAAGACACCGGCATGGTGCTGTTCTCCATGCCGAACATTTCCGCCAAAGCGGTCATCCAGTTCCCCATGGCAGCTGCCCTGTCCTGGGTGCGGCACATGCTCGGCGGCACCGGCAACCAGCCGGCCCCGGAACGCAAGCTCACCCACATTGAACAGGCCCTGCTGAGCCGGATCATGGATGAGGCCCTCGAAGATCTCCACTACGCGCTGGGCAGCCTGCTAGCGGCGCCGCTCTCCCCGTCTTCCATCCAGTACAACTCGCAGTTCGCGCAGGCCGCCGGCTCCACGGTGCCCATGATCGTGGCCCGCTTCGAGATGGTGGTGGGGGACGCCGCCGCTCCGGCCACCGTCGCCCTTCCCGCCGAAGCGATCCTGCCGCAGCTGGGCCCGGTGCGGCCGAATCTTTCCGACGCCACCCCCGCCGAACTGGTCACCGAGCAGCTGGCCAACCTGCCCGTGGACGTGTCCCTGCAGCTGAACCCCATCCGGGTGAAACCCGGCCTGGTGCTTGACCTCGCCGTGGGAGACGTCCTGAACCTTGACCATCCGCAGCACCGACCCCTGAATGTCACAGTCGACGGCCAGACGCTGGCCCAAGCCGCGGTGGGGGCCAGCGGCTCCCGTCTGGCCGGAGTGATCGTAAGCACCGAGGAGAACATCTGATGAGCACCACCCTGGCCCAGCACGCCGAAGCCGCAGCAGCCCTGGTAGGACTGCTGCCCACCCCCGCACCGCTGCAGCCCGCCCCACATTCCCAGCTGGGCCTGCCGCTGGAACAGATGTCCCAGGCTGTCACCGCTTCCTTCGTGGGGTCCGTCTCCGCGGACCTGGCCGTCGTCCTGCTCTCCGGTGCCAGCGTCCTGGACGCCGCCGGATCGGATTCGCCCGCGGTCTCCACCGCTGATGTCCTCCGCCCGGCCCTGGAAGCCGCGAGTGCCACCCTCGGCGCCGGAGTGCTCGGCGATGCACGCACCGAAGACGCATCCGCGCTCTTCGGGCACATGGAAACCTCCGTCTTCGAACTGCGCGGCCCCGAGGGCACCGCAGGCTGGTTCGCCGTTCGCATGCGTTCCGGCGGCCAGGGCAGCACCGCCGCCCAGTCCGTCGTGGGCAAGCTGGGCCGCATCAACAACGTTGAGATGGCGCTGACCGTGGAGATCGGACGGACCCGCATGGCCGTGCGTGACGTGCTGAACCTGGAACCGGGCCGCGTCGTGGAGCTGGACCGTTCCGCCGGTGCGCCCGCTGACATCCTGCTCAACGGGCGGATGATCGCCCACGGTGAGATCGTCGTCGTGGACCAGGACTACGCAGTCCGCATCACCAAGATCCTGGACGTAGCCGAGGGTCTGGGCTAAATGGACGATTCCGCAGTCATGGCGCTGCGGGTCCTGGTATCGCTCGGTGTGGTCCTGGGGCTCCTGTGGTGGCTCCAGCGCCGCCTGATCCGGGGACGCGTTTCCGCCGGCGCCGAAGCACCCATCCGGGTCATCAGCCGGCAGGCGATCAGCCCCAAGGCCTCCGTCGTCGTCCTGGAAACCGGAGGCCAGCGCTTCCTGCTGGGCGTCACCGAAGCGAACGTCAACGTGCTCCACACCTCAGAGGCGGAACCCGCCCCGGACGCCGGCTTCGCCGCTTCCCTCCAGGACGCTGCCACAACTGCCGGCAGCCAGGCGGGAACGGACGACGGCGGCCTGCCGCGCCGCCGTGATACCCGCCGCGCTGCGCCGGGTAGTGGAACCTCCGTGCTCAACGGCTCCATCCTGTCCCCGGACACCTGGCGGCAGAGTGCCGCGTTCATCCGCCGCGGACGGCCGGACTGATGGCTGTCATCCTCTCTTCGGTTTCCCCGCAGTGCGTTTCCGCCGGGGCACCTTCGCGGCCGGGAGTTCGCAGGTTCCTGCTTGCCGCCCTGCTGGTCCTTGCCGCCACCCTGGCCCTGATGCTCGCTGGCACCGCTGCGGGCCACGCCACCACCTTCGACCCGGTGGCACCGGCAGACCCTGCGGCGCCCACCCAGCCGGGTGATCCCGAGGAGACCGGCGGGTTCTCCGTGGACATCAACGGTGTGGACGGAACCCCCTCCACCGCCGTCGTCACGCTGATCGGTATCACCCTGCTGTCCGTTGCACCGGCGCTGCTGCTGATGATGACGTCTTTCACTAAGATCTTCGTGGTGCTGGCCATGACCCGGAACGCCCTTTCGCTTCCGTCCATCCCGCCCAACCAGGTGCTGGCGGGACTGGCCCTCTTCCTGTCGCTGTTCATCATGGCGCCGGTGCTGACCGAGATTAACAACCTTGCGGTCCAGCCCTATCTGGAAGGCGAATTCACCTTCACGGAAGCGCTGAATACTGGCGCCGGTCCGCTCCAGCAGTTCATGCTCGCGCACACCCGGGAAGAGGACATTGCGCTGATGACCCGGGCCGCGGGCCAGCCGAACCCGGAAAGCCCCGAGACTGTCCCGCTGCTGACGCTGATCCCGGCGTTCATGATTTCGGAGCTGCGGGCGGCGTTCATCATCGGGTTCGTGATCTTCATTCCGTTCCTGGTCATCGACTTGGTGGTCTCCGCCGCGCTGATGTCCATGGGCATGATGATGCTCCCGCCGGTCATGATCTCGCTGCCGTTCAAGATCCTGCTCTTCGTCCTGGTGGACGGCTGGGGCCTGATCATCACCTCGCTGGTGAACAGCTACCAGGGCGGTGGCTGATGGATACAAGCGCTGTCCTGGACATCGGCCTCCAGGGACTCTGGGTCGCGGCGAAACTCGCAGCCCCGGTACTGCTGACCGCCTTGACGGTCGGTTTCGCCATCTCCCTGCTGCAGTCGATTACCCAGATCCAGGAAATCACGCTCTCCTTCGTTCCGAAGGCGATTGCCGTGTGCATCGCGCTGCTGGTCTGCGGGCATTGGATGATCACCGAAATGATCACCTTCACGCAGCAGCTGTTCGAGAAAATCCCGTCCCTGCTCGGCGGGGGATGACATGTCCATCACCCTCGACCAGGCCTGGCTGGAAGCGGTGATGCTGGCCGGCGTTCGGATGGTGGCCTTCCTGGTCATCGCGCCGCCGTTCTCCTACAACGCGTTTCCGGCCCGGGTAAAGGCGATGCTCGCCATCGGCCTCGCTCTGGCGGTTGCCCCGCAGGTCTCCGAAGGATATTCGAGCCTGGGAACAGCGGCGTTCATCACCGGCCTGGTGCTGGAATTCCTGGTGGGTGCGGTGCTGGGCTTCCTGGTGCTGCTGGTGTTCTCCGCCGTGCAGTCGGCGGGCCAGCTGATCGACCTGTTCGGCGGTTTCTCCCTTGCCCAGGGCTTCGATCCGCAGTCCATGGTCAACGGCGCCCAGTTCACCCGGCTCTTCCAGATCACCGCCCTGGCGCTCCTGTTCGCCTCCGACGGCTACCAGATGATCATCTCCGGGCTAGCCCGCAGTTTCACTGCGCTGCCGCTGGCCGGCGGAATCGACCTGGCCGAACCGGTGCAGGCCATGATCACCGGAGTGACGCAGATGTTCATCGCTGCGGTGCAGATCGCCGGCCCGCTGCTGGTGGTGCTGTTCCTCGCGGATGCCGGTCTTGGCCTGCTGACCCGCGTCGCCCCGGCACTGAACGCCTTCGCCCTTGGCTTCCCGCTGAAGATCCTGCTGACCCTGACACTCGCGTCCGTAGTGTTCGTGGCGCTTCCCCGCGTGGTGTCGGTGCTGGTGGACCAGATAGTGCGCACGCTGGCGGGGATGGGCTAAATGGCGGAACAGGACTCCGGGGAGCGGTCAGAAGCCGCCACCCCAAAACGGATGAAGGAAGTCCGGGAAAAAGGACAACTTTCCCGGTCTGACGATCTCACCGCCTGGGTGGGCGTCGGCGCCGCTGCGGCGATGATGCCGGCGACCATCAGCCGCGGTGCGGACAAAGGCGCTGAAAGCCTCATCCGCGTTGACTCGCTGGCGTCCAACCCCAGTCCCGAGGCCGCGCTGCGCATGTTCGAGCAGGGGGTTGGCGGACTGGGTTATGTGATGGGCCCGATGCTCGCCGTAGTAGTGGTGGCCGTGCTCGCCACCGCTGCCCTGCAGGGCGGCATCCACTTCAAGAAGTTCAAGGGCAAGTACGAGCAATTTGACCTGGTCAAGGGAACCAAACGGGTTTTCGGCGGCCAGGCTATCTGGAATGGCGTGAAGGCACTGCTGAAGACCGCCGTGGTGGGCCTGGTGCTCTACGCAGTCATCCAGAACCTGATGCCTGCCCTGATGACCGCTGGAGGCATGTCCATCAGCGCCTTGGTGGCTGAGGCCGGCGGTGGAGTTGCCACCCTGCTGCAGTTCGCCGTGGCGGCCGGCCTGGCCCTCGCTGCTGCGGACATCATGATGGTGATGCGCCGCAACCGCAAACGGACCCGCATGACCAAAAAAGAGGTCAAGGATGAGAACAAGAACACCGACGGCGATCCGCTGATCAAGTCGCAGCGGCGTTCCCGCCAGCTGGCCATGAGCCGGAACCGCATGATGGCCGCAGTGGGGGACTCCGACGTCGTGCTCCTGAACCCCACCCACGTGGCCGTCGCCCTGAAATACGAGCCGGGCAAGTCCGCGCCGCGCGTGGTGGCCAAGGGCTCAGGAACGATTGCCGCGCGGATCCGCGAGGAAGCCGAAGCGAAGGGCGTGCCCATGGTGCGCGACGTTCCGCTGGCCCGCGCCCTCCACTCGGCCTGTGAACTGGGGCAGGAAATCCCGGTGGAGCTCTACAACGCCGTGGCCCGCGTCCTTGCGTTCGTCATGGCCCTGAAAAACCGCGGCGCCGCCGCCGGGGTGCACACGATGGCCCCCGACCCCTCAGCTACCGTCCCCGCTTCCGCTCCACAACACCGTAAGGCAGCGCCGTGAACCGCAACCTCCTGAAGCTCACCATCCCCGTGGGCGTGATCGGAATTATCCTGCTGCTGGTGGTCCCCGTGCCCGCCGGCCTCCTGGACTTCCTGATCATCATCAACATCCTGCTGGCACTGGTGATCCTGCTGACCACCATGTTCGTGAAGAAGCCGCTGGACTTCTCCGTGTTCCCCTCCATGCTGCTGGTCGCCACCCTCTTCCGGCTGGGACTGAACGTTGCCTCAACCCGCCTCGTGCTCGGCGACGGGTACGCCGGGCAGGTCATCGAGGCTTTCGGGCACGTGGCCGTGGGCGGCTCCCTGATCATCGGCGCGGTGATCTTCCTGATCCTGGTGGTGATCCAGTTCGTGGTGGTCACCAAGGGCGCCGAGCGTGTGGCCGAAGTCGGCGCGCGCTTCACCCTGGACGCCATGCCCGGCAAGCAGATGGCCATCGACGCGGACCTCAATGCCGGCCTGATCACGGACATCCAGGCGCGTGAACGCCGTGCCGAGGTCTCCGCGGAGGCGGACTTCTACGGTGCCATGGACGGTGCGTCCAAGTTCGTGAAGGGTGATGCGATCGCCGGCCTGATCATCATCATCATCAATATTGTGGGCGGCATCGCGATCGGTATGCTGCAGCGCGGCATGTCCGCCGGCGAAGCCATTGACACGTACACGCTGCTGACCATCGGCGACGGTCTGGTCACCCAGATCCCGGCCCTGCTCATGGCCGTTTCCACCGGCATGATCGTCACCCGGTCCAACGCCGAATCGGACATGGCGTCAACGGCGTCTGCCGAGCTCAGCCAGTCACGGAACGCGCTGATGATCGCAGGTGCCGCGGCGATTGTGATGGCTCTGATCCCGGGTATGCCGAAGATCCCGTTCATTGTCATTGGCGCACTCCTCATCTTCGCCAGCCAGCGGGTCAAGGCACGCCAGGCCGCGGAAGAAGCCGCGGCGGCGGACCCGGTGGCGCAGCTGACCGCGGCACCTGCCTCGGACACCACCGAGGACCTGATCGAACAAATGCGTGTCCATGCCCTGGAAGTGATGCTTTCCCCGGACCTGGTGGACATTGTCACCGGCGGCTCGGACGACCTCCTGGCCCGTGTCCGGGCGCTGCGCCGGAAGATCGCCCTGGAGCTCGGCATTGTGGTTCCGCCGGTACGGACCCGGGACAGCGTGGACCTGCCCGCGTCCACCTATGTGATCCGGATTGCCGGCGTCGAGGCAGGCCGCGGCGAGGCACCGGCCGGCAAGGTGCTGGCGCTGGGCGATTTCCTGGACGGGCTCCCCGGCACCGCCACGGTGGAACCGGTCTTCGGACTTTCCGGAAAGTGGGTTCCCACCGAAATGCGCCACGCCGCGGAGATGGCCGGCGCTACGGTGATCGACCGGGTATCCGTCCTGGTCACCCACCTCTCCGCAATCATCACCGCCAACGCCGCCCGGCTGCTCACCCGGGAAGACGTGCGGGTGCTCACCGAAGGCGTCAAGCAGGTCAGCCCCTCCGCAGTGGATGAACTGGTTCCGAACGTGCTCTCCCTGGCCGAGGTGCAGCGCGTGCTGCAGGGCCTGCTCGCGGAGCAGATCCCCATCAATGACCTGCCGCGCATCTACGAGTCGCTGCTCTTGAGGGCCAAGACGTCGCCGGATCCCGAAGGCCTCATTGAGGCAGCCCGGCAGGCCCTTGGACCGGCCCTGGCAGCCCAGTACGTGGAGTCCGGAGTCCTGCGCGTGATCATGATCGACCCTTCCCTGGAACAGGCCATGCTGGAGAGCCTGCGTCCCTCGGACCAGGGCACGCAGATCCTGCTGGACCCTGCCCGGATCGAAAGCATCATAGGATCACTTAAGTCCACTGTGGCCGCAGTGGAGAACGCGGGCCACACCGCGGTCCTGGTATGCGCGCCCGCGCTGCGGCCGGCCATCCGGCGGCTTGTTTCGGCGCAGGCCAACGGACTTCCGGTGCTCTCCTACCAGGAGGCCACCGCCGCGAACGTGAACATTGAAACAGTAGGAGTGCTCCGTGGAACCGAGACGATTTCAGCTTGAGGGCCCGTCCCTTGACGCGCTGAAAGCGCAGGTCCTTGCAGAGCACGGGCCGCGGGCCCGGATCATCGCCGCCGAAAAGGTAACCGTGGGCGGCATCGGTGGGTTCCTGGCACGCCACCACTACGAGGTGACGGTGGAGCTCCCACCGCGGGGGCGCCGCGCTGCCCCGGTGGATGCGGACCTGCCCAGCCGTGCCGGAATCGGTGCGCTGCTGGCCCGTGCGGAGGAGGCCGAAGGCGGATACCGTCCGTCCGTTCCGGCCCTGCCGGACGTCTCCACCGGCACGAACGCCTTCGCCGAGCTGATGGCGGACCTGTCGCAGAACACGGGCGCGCCCACCCGTCCTCCGGAAAGCGTGCCGGTTCCTGCAGCCTTCCCCCAGCTCGCTTCCGGGGCCGGGGCAGGCTACCCGGCGCCGCGCCAGGAAGTTCCGGCTCCACTAGGCGGAGCGGGAGACCTGGTGATCGTCGTAGGCCTGGGACAGGACCCCTTGCTGGTGTGCGAGTCCATGGCGGCGGCGGCCGGGTTCAGCGCCCAGGCACTGCGGGCAGCCGGAGCGGTCGACGGTTCGGGTGTGGGGCGCGCGGGGGACCGCCGCGCCGTCGCGACCGCCAGGGCAGCGGGAGTGCTCGCCGGACACCCCATCTTCCTCGCGTACGGGATTGGCCGGGGCGTCAGCGAAATCGGCAGGCACACCACCTTGATTTCTGCCCTCGCCCCGGACCAGCTGTGGGTTGCCGTCGACGCCGGGCGGAAGGCCGAGGACACCGCGGCGTGGGTGGGAGAGATCCGCGCTGCGTCAGTGGTTGACGCAGTCGCCGTGGAAGGGCTGGAGGGAACGGCCACGCCGCAGACCGTCAACGCCCTGGGGCTGCCGGTGGGCTGGCTCGACGGCGCCGCCTCCGGATCAGCGGTCCTGTGACGATTCGGCTGCCGGCCCTGCGCCACAACAATAGTGCCGGGTGTGCTTGCGATAGAGTGAATAAATGCTCGTGCTAACGCGGAAATCAGGAGAGCAGATCCTGATAGGTGATGACATTGTCATTACCGTGCTCGATTCGCGCGGGGACGGCGTCCGAATTGGAATTGATGCCCCCCGCGGCGTGAAGATCCAGCGCAACGAAGTTGTCCGCGCTGTCGAGGAAGCGAACGTAGCTGCCGCCGCTGCAGGCCCCGAGGACGAAGAGCGGATCAAGAACCTGCTTGGTTTGCGCCGGCCCGAGGCCGACTAGCCGCTTTACGCCGCCCGGTCAGAAAAACCCTCCCGGTGCCTTTGCGCGCCCGCACAAGCCCTAAAGGCCTTTAAAGGCCAAACCCCGGCAACCATTGGGGTGGAAGCCGGGGCCGCGAGCCAAGCGCTTTCCGCGGACGGGCGGTTGGCGCACCACATGCAACTGTGTGGCTCGTTTGGTGCAGTAATTACTTGGGATACATACTGCAGTTTTTCTTGGGGGGAAAACTTAGCTGCCTGAACGGACCTTCGTTCCGAAGAGGCGGATGGTGCGGCGGGCGGGAGCTGCCATCCGGGTCCGGGAACCGGCTACGTGGCGCTCAGCCTGGCCCTTGTCGGTGCGGGTGCCGTAGTAGTCCTGCAGCACGCGGCGCTCGTGGGCGGAGCAGCGGACTCCGGGGTAGCGGTAGCCGCGGATTACCCAGTAGCCGGTCTTGTCCGTGGGGCGCTTATCATTGGCCCATTCTGGGACCAGCCGGCGGCCGCATTCGGCGCAGAGACCGGCAACGTGGCTGTCGCGCTGGACATCCGTGTAGCGCTTTACCAAAACGTCGGTGCCTGCGTTCCATGCGTTCACGTGCTAACCCCCAATTAGTCTTCGTTTGCTGATGGGTAAGACGATATAGGCGCTCCCCGAAACAAACGCTCAAGTTCGGCGCGCAGAAACCGCAATGTTTCCCCAAGATTTTCCTTGCGTGAATCTTGAGCTTGGACGCGGTCTTGAGGAAGCAAAAAGCGGCGGTTTCCCCAAGGGAACCGCCGCTTTCGTGCGGAGGCTAGAACGGATACGGTGCGATTTCCGGGCGCATGGTGAGCCACTGGATTTCCGTAAAGGACTCCAGGTTGGCCGCGGCGCCGCCAATGCGTCCGCCGTTGCCGGAATCCTTCACGCCGCCAAACGGGGCGTTGGACTCGTCATTGACGGTCTGTTCGTTGATGTGGACCTTGCCGGACTCCACCCGGTCCGCAATGTCCATGGCCATGCCCACGTCGCCGAGGATGGAGAGGGAAAGCCCGTACTCGCTGTCATTGGCCAGTTCAACTGCTTCATCAACGGTGCTGAACTTCATCACGGGGGCAACGGGGCCGAATATTTCCTGCCGCCAGGCGGGATTCTCCGGCGTGACGTCCGCCAGCACGGTGGGGCGGTAGAACAGGGCGTCGCTGGTTCCTCCGGCGGCCAGGCGGGCGCCCGCGGCCACGGCGTCCTGCACAATGCCGTCGATCTTCTTCAGCTGGTTTTCGTCGATGATCGGACCCAGCGCCACGTTTCCGGCGGCCGGATCGCCAACGGGCAGGTGGGCGGCCTTCTCCGCCAGGGCCTCGACATACTGCTCGTAAATGTCCTCGTGCACAATATGACGGCCGGTCGTCATGCAGATCTGGCCCTGGTGCATGAACGAACCGAAGGCAGCAGCCGAGGCAGCCTTGGCCAAGTCGGCGCCGGGGAGCACGATCATGGCGTTGTTTCCGCCAAGTTCAAGGTGTGCCCGCTTGAGCAGGCGGCCCGCGGACTCGGCGATCTTGCGGCCTGCGCCGGTGGAACCGGTGAAGGCGATGACCCGGACTTCCGGTGCCTCAACCACGGCGGCACCAATTTCCGCACCCCCGGGCAGCAGGGACAGCAGGCCGGCGGGCAGGCCCGCCTCTTCGAAGACGCGCATAAGGGCGACGCCGCCGCACACCGCCGTGCGGGGGTCCGGCTTGAGCAGGACGGCGTTTCCAAGCGCCAGCGCGGGGGCTACGGCGCGGATGGAGAGGATGACAGGGAAGTTGAACGGTGCGATCACCGAGACGACGCCGGCGGGACGGCGGCGCGAGAAGGACCAGCGCTGTTCGTTGGTTGCCAGCACTTCACCGGCCGGGTGGGACGGCAGGGCCGAGGCGTCGTAGCACTCGTTTGCTGCGCTGTGGGTTTCCAGGCCTGCCTTGGGCGGGATGCTGCCTGCCTCGCGGGTGATCCATCCGCCGAGTTCTTCGGCATGCTCTTCCCAGAGGGCGCCCGCGCGGCGCAGGACTGCAGCGCGTTCCTCCGGCTTTCGGGCGGCCCATTCCTTCTGTGCTGCCGCGGCGGTGCGTGCAGCCTCGAGGACGTCTTCGACGGAGGCAACCCCGTAGCTGCCCAGTGTCTTTCCGGTGGCGGGTTCAACGGCATCCGCGGAACCCGCTCCGCCTTCGCGCCAGCCGTTGACGTAAATCTTGTCCGTCCAGATGGACGGGTCGAGCAAAGCCATGTGCGTTCCTAGCTTTCGGGATATTGAGTCCCTCAAGTATCCCAGACCGCGAACCCGGACTGGGCGGGGCAGCAGGCCGGTCAGCGGCCGCTTTGCACGCTGTTCCGGCGGTCGGTGAGGGCGCGCCTGAGCATGCGGATCAGGCCAATCAGGCCGAAAACAATTGGCATGACGGCGATGATGCCCGCTACCGGGTCCTTCACGAAGGTCAGGATGCAGACACCGAAGAAAATGTGCAGGAAGTAGCCGGCTGCCTGGGCGGTGCGGGAATGCGTCCGGAGCGCTTTGCGAAAGAAGGTGATGACGGCCCCCGGGAAGTGAATAGCTGAAACTGCAGAGAAGCCCCCGGAACCGCTGCTGGTTCCGGGGGCTTCGAAAGTGGAGCCTCCTGCCAGAATCGAACTGGCGACCTTCTCATTACGAGTGAGACGCTCTACCAACTGAGCTAAGGAGGCGGGCTTCCTCCAACCGGTCAACGGCCAGAATCCACAAGGAATTACTTTATACGGCGCGGGCAGCGCGGTCAAAAGCGCGGGCCCGTACCCGGCGTTGCCGGACCTGCGCCCCGCACTGCCGGCGGTTCTTTAGGAGCAGACGAGGCCGTCCTCGGGCACGGTTCCGTCGATAAAGTAGTCGTCCACGGCGTCCGCGATGCACTGGTTCCCGCGGCCGTACGCGGTGTGGCCTTCGGCTTCCCAGGTCACCAGAACAGCGGAATCCAGCTGGCGGGCCAGGGCCTGGGACCATTCGTACGGAGTGGCGGGGTCACCGGTGGTGCCCACCACCACAATCGGATCTGCGCCCTCGGCGGCGAACGGGCGGGGCTCGCTAACCGGTTCGTAGGGCCACGATTCACACGTCACGCCGCCGTAGGCGAGGAAGCGGCCCAGGGTGGGGGAGGCCTCCTCGAGCTCTGCGGCGTCGGCTGCCATCTGTACGGGATCCGTTTCCATGGGATAGTCCAGGCAGTTCACTGCGCTGAAGACCTCATAGGAGTTGGACTCGTAGCTTCCGTCCTCGTTCCGTTCCGCGCCCAGGTCCGCCAGCATCAGCATGGTCGTGGGGTCGCCGCGGAGCGCTGAACTCAGCGCCTGGGTGAGCGCGGGCCAGTTGGCGTCGTTGTAGAGCGGCAGGATGAACCCGCTGATGAACACGGAGGCGGTGACCAGCCGGCCGTCCGCGGCCGTGAGGGGGCTGCTCTCGACGGACGCGATGAGGTCACGGATCGTCTGGATACCATCATCCACCGAGCCCTTCAGCGGACAGTTGGAGGAGCTTTGGCAGTCCTGGACGTAGGCGCGGATCGCCTTCTCGAACGCGCGGGCCTGGCCTAGGGTGACCTCCTCGTTGCTGGCAGCCGGATCGAGCCCTCCGTCCAGCACCATGCGGCCAACCTTCTCCGGGAACAGCTCGGCGTACGTGGCTCCCAGGAAAGTGCCGTAGGAGAAGCCGAGGTAATTCAGTTTCCGGTCCCCTGCAACGGCGCGCAGGATATCCAGGTCCCGGGCCGCGCTTTCGGTGTCCACAAAGCCAAGCAGCTCCCCGGACGACTCGGCACAGGCGCTGGCATACTCGGCGGCACTCGCCCTGGCTTCCTCCAGTCCGGCTTCGGTCGACGGGTCAAGGACCTGCGTCCGTGCCTGGTCAACTTCCTCATCACTGAGGCAGTCCACCGGGGTGGAGCGGCCGACGCCGCGGGGATCGAAGCCCAGGATGTTGTATTCGCCGCGCAGCCGGTCAGTTGTCACTCCCTGCAGGGAGTCCCGCACGGTGGCGTAACCCGAACCGCCCGGGCCGCCGGGGTTCACCAGGACAGTTCCCTCCGGAGAACCCCCGGCCTCGGACAGGATCACGCTCAGCTCGATGCTGCGTTTTCCCGGATCGTCATAATCCAGCGGAACGTCAATGGTGGCGCAGAGGAAATCTCCCTCGCAGGATTCCCAGACGACTTCCTGCTCGTAGAACTCCCTCAAATTCCCGGGTACGTCGCCGATCACTTCCGGTGCGGCGCTCTGCGTCCCCTTGGATGGAGCATCGGTTTTCCCGGGCGTGCACGCAACCAGGCCGGCGACCATCAGTGCGGCGGCCGCCGCTGCACAGGCACGGCGCACGGAACGGCTCCCGGCCCGGGATCGGCGTCGTTCAAGGGTCATTGCGGCGGCTCCTGGTCCGGGTGCGTCGAGTGGGGTGTGGTTCGCGGGCTTCACAGAAGGCTGACAGCCATTGCCTCGATGGCGAGCAGCGGGGCGACGTTGGTGGTGACCAGACGCCGTCGCACCTCGTTGATTTCCTCCATGCGGGACAGGATGGCCTCCGGCGTGGTGCGGCCGGCAAAGGCCTCCAGCTCGGCGCGCAGGGATTCATTCACCAGGTCCGTGCCGGAGTCCAGCGCGAGCACCAGCGCGTCACGGTAGAAAGAGAGGAGATCGGTCAGGGCGCGGTCAAAGTAGTCGTTCTTGGAGCGCTTGGCCCGGCGCAGCTGGTCTTCTTCAAGGCGTTTGACCTGGCTGCGCATCGACGGCGGCAGGGTTCCGGATTCGGGAGCGCCCAGGGAAGCCAGCAGGGCGGCCTTCTCCTCGGCGTCGCGTGCCTCAAAGGAGCTGGCGGCTTCCGCCTCGGCCAGCGCCACCAAGTCAGCCGCGGCCTTCATGGCCCCGGAAACACTTCGCAGGGACAACGGCAGTCGAACGATCTTTTCCCGCCGCTGCCGCGCTCCTTCATCGGTGGCCAGCCGCTTGGCGACCCCCACATGGCTCTGCGCGGAGCGGGCAGCGTCAGCGGCTACCTCCGGATCGATTCCGTCCCGGCGCACCAGCAGTTCGGCGACGTCCTGCACCGGAGGCAACCGGAGGCCCACCGGCCGGCACCGGGAGCGGATGGTTACCAGCACATCGCCCGGGCTCGGGGCGCACAGCAGCCAGATGGTGCGCGGCGGCGGTTCCTCAATCGCCTTGAGAAGCACATTGGTGCTGCGTTCCTGCATACGGTCCGCGTCTTCCACAATCAGGACCCGCCAGCGGCCGGTGGAAGGCTTGTCCTGCGCTTTCTTGACCAGCTCGCGCGCTTCTTCAATGCTGATGGTGACCTTCTCCGTGGTCACCGAGGACACATCGGCGTGCGAACCGGACATTGCGGTTCGGCAGGAATGGCATACGCCGCAGCCGCGCAGGTCCGGATCGGGTACTTCGCACAGCAGTGCGGCGGCGAAGGCGCGGGCAGCATTGGACCGGCCGGAACCGGGCGGGCCGGTGAACAGCCAGGCATGCGTGGGACGCTCCTGTGCGGCGGCGCGGCGCAGCTGCCCGACTACCGGCGCCTGGCCCTGGAGGTCTTCCCAGACACTCATGGGAGCAGCTCCTCCACCCGGGCGAGGACCGTCTGCGCCAGCTCCGGCACGGGTGCAGCGGCGTCCAGGACCAGATAGCGGCGGGGGGAGTCCTCGGCCAGGGCAAGGAATGCGGAGCGGATGCTGCCGTGGAAGCTGTCGGGTTCAGATTCGAGCCGGTCCTCGGCTCCGTCCGCTGCGGTGCGGCGGCTGCGGCCGGCTTCCGGATCAACGTCCAGCAGGACGGTGAGGTCCGGTACCAGGCCGCCGGTGGCCCACTCGTTGACGGAGCGGACCTCATCCGTGCCGAGGTTCCGTCCAGCTCCCTGGTAGGCAACAGAGGAATCGATGTAGCGGTCACAGACAACGACGTCGCCGCGGTCCAGGGCCGGGTGGATCACCTGTTCAACGTGGGCCGCACGGGATGCCGCGAAGATCAGGGCCTCGGTGCGCGCATCGATCTGGCCGTGGCCGTGTTCAAGGACCAGTGAGCGCAGCTTCTCACCGACGGGTGTGCCGCCCGGTTCGCGGGTGCGGACAACAGTGCGTCCGGCGTCCTGCAGGGCTTGGGTGAGCAGAGCCGCCTGGGTCGACTTGCCCGCGCCGTCGCCGCCCTCGAAAGCGATGAAAAGTCCGGTGCGGGGTTCAGAAATACTCACCCGCCTAGACTACCCAGTCATGCTGGGAAACTGCTGCGGCGTTCGGCTGGCCCGCTGTGGCGGGCATCGGGCGGTTCCCGTCTGCGGGTGTGACGGATTGGTGAAGGAACATGACAGCCGTGCCCCCGCGTGGAGAGCTCAGGCATGGCCCGCGGTCTAGGCTGAAACCCATGAGCACAGCAACCGGACACGGGCACGCCGCAGGACAGCTATCGGTGGAAACCACCGTGGTCTCCGCCGGGCGGCCCGAACGCGCCGCGGATTCCGCCGTCAACCCGCCGATCGTCCTGACCTCAACCTTTCTGGGAACCCGGGAGACCAGGGACGGGGACCGGGTTTACGGCCGCTACTCCAACCCCACCTGGGACCCGTTCGAAGAAGCCCTCGGCGCGCTCGAAAGCGCCGAGCTGCCGGCACTGGTCTTCTCCTCCGGTCTCGCGGCCGTCATAGCCGCCATGTCCCTCATCCCGGCCGGAGGCACGCTGGTGATGCCCCGGCACAGTTACCAGGGTTCGCTCCTGCTCGCTGCCGGAGACGCCCGCGACGGCCGTATCAATGTGCGTACCGTGGACATTGCGGACACCGCGGAAGTCATCGCGGCGCTCGACGGCGCTGCCATGCTCTGGCTGGAAAGCCCCACCAACCCCATGCTCGAGGTAGCCGAACTCGCCGTCCTGGCGGACGCCGCGCACCAGGCCGGGGCCCTGGTGGTCGTGGACAACACGTTTTCCACGCCCCTGGTGACGCGCCCGCTGGAGCTCGGAGCCGACGTCGTAGTCCATTCGGTGACGAAGTACCTTTCGGGGCACTCGGACGTCATCCTCGGGGCCACCGTGACCTCAGACCCGGAGCTGCGTGCCCGGCTGCTCACCTACCGGTCCCTGCACGGAGCCGTTGGCGGTCCGTTCGAGGTGTGGCTGGCCCTGCGCGGGCTGCGCACGCTGGCCCTGCGGGTGCAGCGGTCGATGGAATCGGCAATGGACCTCGCCGCCCGGCTGGCATCCCACCCCGGTGTGGAAGCGGTCCGCTATCCCGGACTGCCGCAGGACCCGGGCCATGCCCGCGCCGCTGCGCAGATGGACGGTTTCGGCTCGATTGTCTGCATTGAGGTGGCCGGCGGAGCCGAGGCCGCTGACGCCGTCACGGAGAAGGTTGGACTCTGGCTGCCGGCCACGTCGCTGGGCGGGGTTGAATCGCTGATCGAGCGGCGCCGGCGCCAGCCCTCGGAGCCGGTTTCGGTTCCGGAGAACCTGCTGCGGCTCTCGGTCGGAATCGAAAACGTCGAGGACCTCTGGAAGGACCTCGACCAGGCGCTTCCACGGTAGGGTGGTCCCGTGGCACTTGTTGAATTGTTGCGGGACCTTATCTACCTGGCGCTGGGTATCGTGGCGCTGGGCATTGAGCTGTGGGCGTTTGCCGACTGCGCCCGGCGCAAGCCCGCGGAGTTCGAACGTGCCTACAAGCGCACCAAGGGATTCTGGCTGGGCCTGACCGGCGGTGCTGCCGCCGTCGGCCTGCTGTCCCTGCTGCTCTTCGGCCCGCTGGCGCTGCTCCTCTTTGAACTGGCCGCCGTCGTAGCCGCCTCCGTCTACCTGGCAGACGTGCGTCCGGCGCTTAACGAGTCCAAGGGACGCGGCGGAGCCTACGGTTCCTGGTAGCGCACCGCGCTCCTAGTCCCCGGCACGTGACGGTGCCACGGCGTCCCAGGCGACGGTGATTTCTCCCAGGCGCCACCGCGCAGGCCCGGTTAGCAGCGGCCAGCCTTCACTGCGCAGCGTGCGGCACATCGTGATCCAGCGCTGCCGGTTACCGTAGGAGGCCATTGGTGCGGCGGCCGTCCAGGCCTTGTCCATCGCCTGAAGGAACGCGTGCACGCGCTCCCCGGGAACGTTCCGGTGGATCAGTGCCTTGGGAAGCCGCTCCGCGACGTCGGACGGCAGGTCAAAGGCGCCGAAACGCAGCGAGATGCTCAGGGACACCGGCCCGTGGGGCTCCAGGACCACCCACGTGGAGCGGCGGCCAATTTCGTCACACGTCCCGTCGATGAAGATCCCGCCGTCCGCGAGCCGGCTGCAAACCATGTCCCAGTGGGCGGCGTACTCGTCCTCCCCGTACTGCCGCAGGACGTTGAAGGCCCGCACCATCACCGGACGCCTACCGCCCAGCGGCAGCTCGAACCCGCCCTGCCGGAAGCTGAGCCCCTGGCGTTCCAGCGGTTTGGCAGCCCGCACCCGCTCCGGGTCGATTTCGATGCCCACCACGCTGACGTCTGCCCGCACCCCGCTGATCCTTGAGTGCAGCTCCACGGCGGTGACCGGTGCTGCGCCGTAGCCCAGGTCAATCACCAACGGGTCCTCCGCCCTGCGCAGGCGCCACCCCTCGGGACCGGAAAGCCATCGGTCAACCCGTCGGAGCCTGTTGGGGTTTGTAGTGCCCCGGGTCACATTTCCTACGGGTTTTGAGGGGATTTTCACCAAACAAGGTTACCGGCCGGAGCCCGGTGCTCCTGACCACGGCCGGCCCGCAGTGAAAGAAGCGTTCTCCGCCCGTTGTTTACGCACCGCCCTGCCATGTGCCCTTGCTCTGCGGCTACGATGCTTTTATGACCTACAAAGTGATCCTTCTGCGCCACGGGCAGAGTGAATGGAATGAAAAGAACCTCTTCACCGGCTGGGTGGATGTGGATC
This sequence comes from Arthrobacter sp. IK3, assembly GCF_051337705.1. Taxonomy (NCBI): domain Bacteria; kingdom Bacillati; phylum Actinomycetota; class Actinomycetes; order Micrococcales; family Micrococcaceae; genus Arthrobacter; species Arthrobacter sp. IK3. Next base: position 299,605 of record NZ_JBPPSW010000004.1, read on the forward strand.
TCACGGACCTGGGCCGGGCCGAGGCACTGCGTGCCGGAGAGCTGCTGGTGGAGAACGAAGTCCTTCCCGACATCCTCTACACCTCGAGGCTGCAGCGGGCCATCAACACGGCCAACCTGGCCCTGGGCGAAGCCGACCGCATCTGGATCGACGTCAAGCGCAGCTGGCGCCTGAACGAACGCCATTACGGCGCACTGCAGGGCAAGGACAAGGCCCAGACCCTGGCCGAGTACGGTGAAGAGCAGTTCATGCTCTGGCGCCGTTCATATGACACCCCGCCGCCGCCCCTGCCGGACGACAGCGAGTTTTCCCAGGCGCATGACGCCCGGTACGCGGACCTGGGCGATGACGAACTGCCCCGCACTGAGTGCCTGAAGGACGTCCTGGAACGCTTCCTGCCGTACTGGGAGAACGAAATTTCCCAGGACATCAAGTCCGGCAAGACCGTGATGATCGCTGCCCACGGCAACTCGCTGCGTGCACTGGTCAAGCACCTGGACGGGATTTCCGACGCCGACATCGCCGCAGTGAACATCCCCACCGGCATCCCGCTGGTCTACGAACTCGACGAAGACCTCAAGCCGGTCAAGGCCGGCGGCACCTACCTGGATCCGGAAGCCGCAGCCGCGTCCATCCAGGCCGTCGCCAACCAGGGCAAGCAGAAGCAGTAGCCCGCACCCCATCGAGATGACAGAAACTGCCCGTATGAACGCTCATACGGGCAGTTTCTGTCATCTCGATGGGGAGAGAGTTAGAGGGAACTCTCGGAAATCGGCTGCCATTCGCCGGTCACCAGATAGTTGACCTTGCGGGTCACGGACACGCCGTGGTCCGCGAAGCGCTCGAAGTACCGGCTGGCCAGGGTCAGGTCCACCGTGGTCACGGGGGAGTTGTTCCAGTCCGCGGAAGCCACGGCCTTGAACACGCTGGCGTGCAGTTCGTTGATGCGCGTGTTGTGCGCGTAAATGTCCTTGCTCAGCTCGAGGTTGCGGGTCTCGAGCAGTTCGGTGAGCAGCTCGGAGATGGCGATGTCCAGGCGCGCCATTTCCTTGAACGTCTCCACCATGTTCTCCGGCACAACGTTGGCCGGGTAACGCAGGCGGGCCAACTGCGCGATGTGGCGAGCCAGGTCACCCATGCGCTCCAGGGAGGCGCTCATCCGGAGGGATCCAACAATCATCCGCAGGTCGCTCGCCACCGGCCCCTGCAGGGCGAGAACGTCGATGGCCCGCTCGTCGAGGTCGTTCTGGAGGAAGTCAATGCGGGCATCAGCGGCGATGACATCCTGTGCCAGCTCAGTGTCGGCCGTCTCGAACGCCTGCGTGGCCTTCTTCATCGCCTCGGTGACGAGCTGTGAAATCTGGGTCAGCTCCTCACCGATCTGGTGAAGCTCGGCCTGGAAAACCTTGCGCACTTAATGCGTCCTTTCGATCAACTCTTACAGGGCCGCGAAACCAGCTTTGCGGCTGTATTTATGCTGCCAGCGTCTGGTTAACGGTCGGCCCTCTTGAAGTGAACGTTAGTTTAACGGTTGGGCGAATGCCACCGGAGTGCCCGCCGGCACAAATACGTCAGCCTAAGCTAGGACTGTGAATCCTGTACTGCTGGGCCTGCTCTCAGGCATCCTCGGCCTAGCCGTGGGTGTGTTCGGCGTCGTCGCCTATATCTCCAGCCAGCGGCACCGCCGTGACCTGGCCGAAGTGGACGAGCCCGCCCTGTCCGAGGGCGCGGCGGAAATCCTGGGCGTTCTGGGCCGTGCCTACATTGTGGTGGACGGGATCGACGGCGTGGTCCGGGCCAGCCCCGGCGCCTATGCCTTTGGCCTGGTGCGGGGGCACACGCTGATGCAGGAAGAGGTGCTGGAGCTTACCGCCAGGGTGCGCCGGGACGGGGTTATCGAAGACCGCAACGTCGAACTCAACCGCGGCCCGCTGGGCCAGGGGAGCCTGATCCTGCAGCTGCGGATCGCCCCGATCGCCGAGGAGTACATCCTGATTCTCGCCGATGACCGCACGGAAGCGACCCGCACCGAGGAAATGCGCAATGACTTCGTTGCCAACGTCTCCCATGAACTCAAGACGCCGGTGGGCGCCATTTCCCTGCTGGCGGAGGCAATCGACGACGCCGCTGCGGACGAGGAAGCCGTGCGCCGGTTTGCGAAGCGGATGCACAAGGAAACGGTGCGGCTCTCCGCTTTGGTACAGGACATCATTGAACTTTCAAGGCTCCAGGGCACCGACATGGTGGACCACGCCGAGCCGGTGGACATCACGGAACTGGTGCACGACGCCGTCGAAGCCAACCGGCTGCCGGCGGAACGGCGGAACATCACCGTGGTAGTGGGCGGCTCCGCCGAGAACCCGGTCTACGCCGACGGTCCCATGCTGACCACCGCCTTCCGGAACCTGATCGACAACGCGATCCGGTATTCGCCGGAGGGCAGCCAGGTGGGCGTGGGCATCCGGTCCCGTGACGGCCTGGCCCAGGTGACGGTCACGGACCGCGGCCCCGGTATCGCCGCCGAAGACCAGGAACGGGTCTTCGAGCGCTTCTACCGCATCGATGCCGCCCGTTCCCGCAACACTGGCGGCACCGGCCTGGGCCTGAGCATCGTCAAGCACGTGGTTTCGAACCACGGCGGCGAGGTGGGCCTGTGGTCCCAGCCGGGACAGGGGTCGACTTTCACCGTGCGGCTTCCGGAGATGGAAGCGGCGGATAACGAGGACACGGCGGACAGCCCGCCGCGGATAGACGGCGCATCCGCGCCGGCCGGCAAGGAGTAAGTTGAGCAGGATCCTGATTGTGGAGGACGAAGAGTCCTTCAGCGACCCTTTGTCCTACCTCCTGGAACGGGAGGGGTTCGACGTCGCAGTGGTGGACAACGGCCTTGACGCCGTTGCGGAGTTCGACCGTTCCGGAGCGGACCTGGTGCTCCTGGACCTGATGCTGCCCGGCCAGTCCGGCACGGAGGTATGCCGGCAGCTGCGCCAGCGGTCGGATGTGCCCGTCATCATGCTGACGGCCCGCGACGCCGAGATTGACAAGGTGGTGGGGCTGGAGCTTGGCGCCGACGACTACGTGACCAAACCCTACTCATCCCGCGAGCTCCTGGCCCGGGTGCGTGCGGTCCTGCGCCGCCGCAGCGACTCCGGAGACCTCAGCGGCTCGACGGTGCAGGCCGGACCGGTCCGGATGGACGTGGACCGGCATGTGGTCAGCGTTGACGGGACGCCGGTGACCCTGCCGCTGAAGGAGTTCGAGCTGCTTGAAATGCTGCTGCGGAACTCCGGGCGCGTGATGACCCGGGGCCAGCTGATCGAGCGGGTCTGGGGAGCGGACTATGTAGGGGACACCAAAACCCTGGATGTCCACGTCAAACGCCTCCGGGCCAAGATCGAGCCGGATCCCTCGGCCCCGCAGCACCTGGTGACCGTGCGCGGGCTGGGGTACAAGTTCGAGGCCTGACCCCCGCAGCGAAAAAAGGGTCCGCCCGGGAGAACCGGACGGACCCTTTTTACGTAGCTGGGTGCTGTTACGGAGCAGGCGTTTCGGTTGCCTCACCGGTTGCTTCGTCGCTGCTCGCCGGAGTGGGCTGCGGGGTGGGCAGGTAATCGCGGTAGTACGGAACCTGGCCGTCGACGACGGGCACGTTCAGCTCGGCGCTCTCTGAACCGTCCGTGGCTTCGGCACGGATGCCGGTGCCCGGAACTACGCTGACGGCCTCGACCAGTACCTCGGACTGCGGGGCGTCGTCGTAGACAACCTTGCCGCCGCCGGGGATGTTCCAGGAGAGCTCGGAGCCGCCAATGGAAAGCTCGAAGTTGATCGGGTCGGAGGAGTCGTTGACCACGGTGCCCATCAGGCGTCCCGGCTCGCCGTCGCCGTCGCTGACCACCAGGATGTTACGCAGCTGCAGGTCGCCCAGGTCCTGGACAATGCCGTCGGACGGGGAGTACTGCATGGTGGTTGCCTGATCGTTCACGGCACTGCAGCCGGTGGCGCCCAGCAGCGACAGCGCAATAACACCGGCGGCGGCAGCGTTCCGCGTCCGGTTCCTGGTTGTGAAAATCACAGCACAAACTCCTGAAGGGTGGCGGTCGGAGGACCGAGGGGACGTTTGCTCCTAGCCTATCGGCAAACCCCCTAAAACATGGATTTAGCGACGTCAGGGGGCTGATCCCGACTACTCAGCAAGCTACCGGCTGGAGGCCGAATAGTACTCAGTTTTGGGCCTCGGCCCGCTGACCTGCGAAAACTCTTCTCGGCGTGTCGTCCCCATGCTAAACTAGGGTTCGGGAAAGGGGAAAGACCACATGGTTTTTGAGGTTGGCGAAACAGTTGTTTACCCTCACCACGGTGCCGCGAAGATCGAAGAGATCAAGATGCGAACCATCAAGGGCGAAGAGAAAATGTATCTCAAGCTCAAGGTGGCACAGGGTGATCTGACCATTGAAGTACCGGCTGAGAACGTTGACCTCGTTGGGGTTCGTGACGTCGTAGGCAAGGAAGGCCTCGAGCATGTTTTCGATGTCCTCCGTGCTGAACTGACCGAAGAACCCACTAACTGGTCCCGCCGTTACAAGGCAAATCTGGAGAAACTCGCTTCGGGCGACGTCGTCAAGGTTGCAGAGGTCGTCCGCGACCTGTGGCGCCGCGACCACGACCGCGGTCTTTCCGCGGGCGAGAAGCGCATGCTCGCGAAGGCACGCCAGATCCTCATTTCGGAGCTTGCCCTGGCCGAAAAGACTGACGAGGACCAGGCTGCCGCTGTATTGGACGAAGTCCTCTCCAGCTAATTCCTGATTCACGTTGCCGGTCCGCTGCCAAGCGGGCCGGCAACGCTGGTTTAACACCCCTTTTGTCCCTTCCGGCAAGCGCCGCACGTGCCATGGCACTAGGCTTGAGCCGTGTCTGAAACCATTCCCGGCCCCTACCGCGTGGGCGTCATCCTGGTGGCCGGCGGGTCCGGCCAGCGCCTCGGCTACGGCATGCCCAAGGCCCAGGTTCCCCTCGCCGGTGAAATGCTCCTGGCACATGCGCTGCGCGGAGTCGATGCCTGCGGGGTGGCCTCCGCCATTGCCGTAGCCGTGCCCGCAGCGGATACCGCGCTCCGGGCACTGTGTGCCGCCACGCCGCTCAGCTGCCCCATCGACGTAGTGGACGGCGGTGCCACGCGCGCCGACTCAGTCCGCGCCGCGCTCCACGCCCTCCCCGAGGACCTTGACGCGGTGCTGGTTCATGACGCCGCCCGGGCGCTTGCGCCCGCCCAGGTATTCCACCGGGTCGCTGCCGCCCTGGCTGCCGGAGCCCAGGCGGTCATCCCGGCCGTCCCGGTTGTGGACACCGTAAAGTCCGTCCAGCTGGCAGGTGCAGACTCCCCGGCCCCGGCGCAGGTCACCGGCACACCGGACCGTTCAACCCTGCGAGCCGTGCAGACACCGCAGGGATTCGAAGCGAGCCTCCTCCGCCGCGCCCACGCTGCCGCCGCAGCATTCGACGAACAGCAGGCCGCAGCCGTCACGGATGACGCCATGCTGGTGGAAAGCCTCGGCGTTCCGGTCCACGTTGTGGAGGGATCCGACATGTCCCTGAAAATCACCACCCCGCTTGACCTGCTTCTCGCCGAAGCGGTCCTTTCCGGCGGCACCGCCATGCAGGAGGACTAAGAACCGTGGAAGCACTGCCCCGCACCGGCATCGGTACCGACGTCCATGCCTTCGCGCCGCTGGATGCGCCGCGGCCGCTCTGGGTCGCCGGTTTGCTGTGGGAGGGCGAACGAGGGCTCGCCGGGCATTCCGACGGCGACGTGGTGGCGCATGCCGCCGCCGATGCCCTGTTCTCCGCAGCGGGAATCGGAGACCTCGGCACCCACTTCGGCACCGACCGCCCGGAGTACGCCGGCGCGCCCGGAACCGTCCTGCTCGCTGAAGCCGCCCGGCTGGTCCGGGAAGCAGGCTTCCGGATCGGCAACGTGTCGGTGCAGCTGATCGGCAACCGGCCCAAGTTCAGCCCCCGCCGTGCCGAAGCGGAAGCCATCCTGACGGAGGCCGCCGGAGCTCCCGTCAACGTCTCGGCCACCACTACGGACGGACTGGGATTCACCGGCCGCGGCGAGGGAATCGCGGCCGTGGCGACCGCCGTCGTGGCAGCGCTCTGACTGCCCGGCGGGGACCGTAACCTGCCTGCGGGCCCGGCGGGCGGCACGCGGTAGCCTAGAGCAGTGAGCCTGAGATTCTATGACACAGCAAGCGCGCAGGTCCGGGACTTTGAGCCCCTCGTTCCGGGGCAGGTCAGCCTGTACTACTGCGGTGCCACCGTGCAGGGACTGCCGCATGTGGGGCACATCCGCTCCGCGATCGCGTTCGACCAGCTCACGCGCTGGCTCCAAGCCCGCGGCTTCCGCGTCACCACCGTCCGCAACGTCACGGACATTGATGACAAGATCCTGGCCAAGGCGGCAGCGTCAGTAGGCGCGGAGCCCGCCGACGGCGTCGTCCCCGACGAACAGTGGTGGGCACTGGCCTACCGCTTCGAGCAGGAATTCTCCCGCGCGTATGATGCGCTGGGTGTCCAGCGGCCCACCTACGAGCCGCGCGCCACCGGCCATATTCCCGAAATGCACGCACTGATCCAGCGGCTGATCGACGCCGGGCACGCCTACCCCGCCCTGGACGACTCCGGTGACGTGTACTTCGATGTCCGCTCCTGGCCGGCCTACGGCTCGCTGACCCGGCAGAACATCGACGACATGCAGGCAGCGCCCGACGCCGATCCCCGCGGCAAACGCGATCCGCGTGACTTCGCGCTGTGGAAGGGCCACAAGGACACCGATCCGGAGACCGCCGCCTGGGACAGCCCGTGGGGACGCGGCCGTCCCGGGTGGCACCTTGAATGCTCGGCCATGGTCACCAAGTACCTCGGCCCGCGCTTCGACATCCACGGCGGCGGCCTTGACCTGCGCTTCCCGCACCATGAGAACGAGATGGCCCAGTCCCAGGCAGCCGGTGACGGCTTCGCCAACTTCTGGATGCACAACGGCATGGTCACCTTCGAGGGCGAGAAGATGTCCAAGTCCATCGGCAACACCATCAGCCCGGCGCAGATGCTCGCCGAAGCGTCTCCGCGCGTGGTGCGCTACTACCTGGGACAGGCGCACTACCGCTCCGTCCTGGACTACCGTCCCACCTCGCTGCAGGAAGCCGCGGCGGCGGTGGAACGCATCGACGGGTTCATCGCGAAGGCTGCGGCCAAGGCGGGGACCGACGGCGCGGCCGCCGGTCCGCAGGACCTTCCCCAAGCGTTCGGTACTGCCATGGACGATGACCTCAATGTGCCGCAGGCCCTTGCCGTGCTGCACGAAACGGTACGTGCCGGCAACACTGCGCTGGCGGCGTCGGACCTTGATGCAGTCCGTACCGCACTGTTCCAGGTCCGCGCCATGACCGCCGTCCTGGGGCTGGACGCGGTGCAGTCCGCGGGCACGTCCGCCGGACCGGAGCACGCAGCGCTGGACAGCCTGATCCAGGACCGCCTGCTTGAACGCAGCCAGGCCCGTGCCGCCAAGGACTGGGCCCGTGCGGACGCCATCCGCGACGCCCTGTCCGCGGCCGGCGTGGTCGTCGAAGACACGGCAGACGGCGCCGTTTGGTCGCTGGAACACCGGTAGCGGTCAGCCCTGGGCTAACACCTCACGGGCTGCGCACACAGGTTTGGATGGCCTGCGTAGACTAGAAGTAGTGCTTTCTTCTACTTAAGGTGTATTACCCATGGCCAACCACGGACGACCCGGCGCGATTCGCAAAGCCAAAAAGGGCCCCAGCCAGGGCACCGGCGGCCTCGGGCGCAAAGCCCTCGAAGGCAAGGGACCCACCCCCAAGGCTGAAGACCGGCCCTACCACAAGGCATACAAGAACAAGCAGCTGGCCGAGCGCTCAGCCGCCAAGCACGGCGGACAGCGTTCCGGCGGCCGCAACGCTCCTGCCCGCGGCAAGGTCGCCGAAGAAGTGGTCACCGGCCGCAATTCGGTAGTCGAAGCCCTGCGTGCCGGGATCCCGGCGAAGGCCCTGCACGTGGCCGTGCGCATCGACATGGACGACCGCGTCCGCGAATCCCTCAAGATGGCAGCGGAACGCGGACTGCCCGTTATGGAAACGCACAAGCCCGAACTGGACCGCATGACCAACGAGGCGGTCCACCAGGGCCTGGTCCTGCAGATCCCGCCGTATGAATACGCTGATCCGATCGACCTCGCCGAGGAAACCCTCCAGGCCTGGAAGAAGGGCCACATCGCCAATGCCCCGCTCTTCGTGGCACTGGATGGAATCACCGACCCCCGCAACCTCGGCGCGATCATCCGCTCCGCGTCCGCGTTCAGCGCCCACGGCGTGATCGTTCCTGAGCGCCGCTCCGTTGGCGTCACGGCCTCGGCCTGGAAGACCAGCGCCGGTGCAGCCGTCCGGGTTCCCGTGGCACGCGCCGGAAACCTGAATAACACGCTGAAGACTTTCAAGAAGATGGGCATTTTTGTCCTCGGACTGGACGGCGACGGCGACGTTTCGCTTCCGGACCTGGCACTGGCCAAGGAACCCGTCTGCATCGTGGTGGGCTCCGAGGGTAAGGGCCTGTCCCGTCTTGTGGGCGAAAACTGCGACCAGATCGTTTCAATCCCGATCGACTCGGCCATGGAATCCCTGAACGCCTCCATGGCAGTCGGGATCACCCTGTACGAAGTTTCACGTCAGCGTTCCGCCTGAACCTAGCGGGGCGCCGGAAGAGGCAGCATGGCACACGTCGTAACCGGAGGTAGGCAGACTCCCTCTGAACGGGTCTCCCGGGCTTTTCCCCTGGGAGTCCACGACAGCGTGGCCGGCGTCCCGGAGGTTCCGGGCGCCGTCAACGTGTCCGTCTACGCCCCCGGGCTGGAGGCCGTGGACGTCTGGTTCGAAGAGCAGCCCGGGCAGTGGAGCTCAACCCTCCTGGACGGGCGCTCGGCCGGGGTGCACCACGGCCGGGTGGAGGGACTGCGCCCTGGAATCCGCTACGGGTTCTGGGGCCATGGAACAGCCCTGCCGGCCGAGCCGGGTTCTTTCCAGCTGCTGCTCGACCCCTACGGACGCGGCATCGACACAGTCGAACGGGTGGGGGGAAAACCGCTGTACTTCTCCGTCGCCACGTCACACCGTTTCGACTGGAACGGCGACGAGCTGCCGCACACCCGCTGGCGCGATTCTGTGATTTACGAAGCGCACGTCCGAGGCATGACCAAGCTGAACCCGGCGCTTCCGGAAGACCTGCGCGGCACCTACGCAGGAATGGGCCATCCCGAAACGATCAGGTATCTGAAGGAACTGGGCATCACCGCGGTGGAACTGCTGCCGGTCCATCTCCACATTGACGAACGCCACCTCCAGGACCTGGGACTGAGCAACTACTGGGGCTACAACACCCTGGGTTACTTCGCCCCGCACCTTGACTATGCCACCCCGACGGCGCAGGCCGCCGGCCCCCAAGCTGTGCAGGACGAGTTCAAGACCATGGTTCGGGACCTGCACGCTGCCGGGATCGAAGTGATTCTCGACGTCGTCTACAACCACACGGCCGAAGGCACGCAGGACGAACCAGCCCTGTGCTGGCGCGGCCTGGGCGAACAGACCTACTACCGGCATGACGCCGAGGGCCGGTACGTTGACACCACCGGCTGCGGCAACAGCCTGGACTTCAGCGAACCCCGCGTCATCCAGATGGCTCTCGATTCGCTGCGCTACTGGGTCAGCGAGTACCACGTGGACGGATTCCGTTTCGACCTGGCACCCACCTTGGCCCGGGACGCCGACAACCGCTACGACCGCAGGCACCCGCTGCTGGTGGCCCTCGCCGCAGATCCCGTAATGCACGGGATCAAGCTGATTGCCGAGCCCTGGGATCTTGGTCCGGACGGCTGGCAAACCGGGAACTTCCCGCCCGGCTGGGCTGACTGGAATGACCGCTTCCGTGACACCGCCCGCGATTTCTGGCTGGTGGACCAGGCAACCCTCGCGGCAGGGGCGCCGGCGGGTTCACTGGCCCGGCTGGGCACCGCACTTGCCGGATCGGCAGACCTGTTCGCCCGCTCCGGCCGCACGCCGCTGTCCTCCGTGAACCTGGTGACCGCTCATGACGGATTCACCCTCGCGGATCTCACTGCGTACAACCACAAGCACAACGAGGCCAACGGCGAAGAGAACCGTGACGGTTCAAGCCACAACCGCAGCTGGAACCACGGCGTGGAAGGCGAGACGCCGGACCCGCAGGTGCGCAGGCACCGCGAACAGACCGCCCGCAACCTGATGGCCACCCTGCTGCTCTCCGTCGGCATCCCCATGATCACCGCCGGCGACGAAACCGGCCGCACCCAGCAAGGAAACAACAACGCCTACTGCCAGGACAATGAGACCGCGTGGCTGTCCTGGGACCACGACGACGCCGCGCAGCGCATGTTTGACGCCACGGCAGCGCTGCTGCGCCTGCGCCGGGAATTCCTGTCCCTGCAGCCGTACGCGTTCCCGGCTGATCCGCGGGATGCCTTCCTGCTCTGGTTCGACGCCGCGGGCGAGCCAATGACCGATTCTGCCTGGCATGACCCGGGCTGCCGGGTGCTCCAGCTGCTCATCGGGTCCGGACGCGGTGACCGCGCAGGCCTGGTGGTGATCAACGGCGGCCTGGAGGCCGAAGACGTTGTGCTCCCCGGCCGCCGGACGCTGGACGAAGCCGGCGTGACCGCGAACGGCGGGCACCTCTACGAGCTGGTGTTTTCCACGGCAGACCCGGACGGCCGCCGGAAGGGCGCCCGCCTGGCCTGCGGGGAGAAGGACCGGGCTGCCGGGAACTCCGTCAGCGTCTACCGCATCTGAAGTCGTGGCCGCAGCGGCTTAGGCGTTGGCTACCAGGCCGAGTTCGGCCTTGGACGCCAGCCCCGGGTGGTTCGGCAAAACCCGGACGGTGTAGCCGAACGGCCCGGCCAGTTCTATGTGCATCTCGCCCGAGTAGAGGTACCGGCCGGAGCCAAGGTCCTCCGCCACGCTGAGCTCCAGGAGCTGGTGGTCGCTGAGGTTATCCGCCTCGGAGACCTTGCCGTAGGCCGCTTCCACCACCACGTCCGAAGGCTTGAGCGAACCAAGGTTCACGTAGGCCTGGACGGTGAGCCGGTCGCCGATCTGCGGTGCGTCGGAGATGCCGATGGAGTCGACATGCTCCACGGCCACCCCGCCCCAGGCGTCCCGGACCCGCAGGATCCAGGCCGCCAGGTCCTTGGCCGCCTGGTACTGGTCCGCCGCCGCAGCCCGGCCGGACTGGCAGGCCGGACGGTACAGGTTGTTGACGTAGTCCCGCAGCATCCGGTTGGCGGAGACCTTCGGTCCCAGCTCCGCGAGCGTGTGCTTCACCATTTCAAGCCACTCGTGCGGCAGCGCGTCCGCCGGGGCCTCCGAGGGACCGGCAGACCCGGCGTCGGAGGACGGCTCCTGGCCGTAGAACAGCGGAGCAACCGTATTCTCCAGCAGGTCGTAGAGGGCAGCGGCTTCAATGTCGTCTCGCTGGTCCGCGGTGTACAGCTCGCGGGTGTGGATGCCGTCGCGCGGATTGGCCGAGGGGATCGCCCAGCCGTTCTCGCCGTCGTACATCTCATCCCACCAGCCGTCCATGACGGACAGGTTCAGGCCGCCGTTGATGGCGGACTTCATGCCGGAGGTACCGGAGGCCTCCAGCGGCCGGATGGGGTTGTTCAGCCAGACGTCACAGCCGGGGAAAAGGGTGCGGGCCATGGCGATGTCGTAATTGGGAAGGAAGACAATCCGGTGCCGCACCTCCGGATCATCGGTGAACTGCACCAGGTCCTGGATCATCCGCTTGCCCTGCTCATCGGCCGGATGGGATTTGCCGGCCACCACCAGCTGCACCGGGTGGTCCGGGTGCAGCAGCAGGGCCTTCAACCGGGCGGGGTCCCGCAGCATCAGCGTCAGCCGCTTGTAGGTGGGGACACGCCGGGCAAAGCCGATGGTCAGGATGTCCGGGTCCAGTACGTCGTCGGTCCAGCCCAGTGAGGCGTCAGGGGTGCCGCGCTTGCGCCAGGCGGCGCGGACGCGGCGGCGGACGTCGTCGATCAGGTTGCTCCGCAGCCTGCGCCGCAGGTCCCATAAACGCTCGTCGCTAACTTCGTAGGCGCGGGTCCAGTCGCGGTCATGCACGGTGCCGACGCCAAACTCCTCCTGTGCCAGGCGGGTCAGCTCCGGATCCACCCAGGTGGGCACGTGCACGCCGTTGGTTACGGACGTGATCGGGATCTCCGAGACATCGAACCCGGGCCAGAGACCGGAGAACATGGCCCGAGAAACCTGGCCGTGCAGCTTGGCCACGCCGTTCGCACGCTGGGCCAGGCGCAGTCCCATCACGGCCATGTTGAAGACATTCGGGTCCCCGCCTTCATAATCCTCCGCGCCGAGTGAGAGCACCTTGTTCGTGGGCACCGACTGGGCCAGGCCCGCATTCAGGAAGTGCCGCACCTCGCCGACGTCAAAGCGGTCGATCCCGGCGGGAACCGGAGTGTGCGTGGTGAAGATGGTGGAGGCCCGCGCCGCCGTGAGCGCTTCCTCCCAGTGCATCCCGGTGTCCATCAGCTCACGGATCCGCTCCACCCCGAGGAACCCGGCATGGCCCTCGTTGGTGTGGAAGACCTCCGGTGCCGGCGCTCCGGTCAGGCGTTCAAAGACACGCAGCGCCTTCACACCGCCCATGCCCAGCAGCAGTTCCTGCTGGAGCCGGTGGTCTCCGCCGCCGCCGTACAGCCGGTCCGTGATGCCGCGCGCCGCGTCATCGTTCCCGCGTACGTCCGCGTCCAGGAGCAGCAGCGGAACGCGCCCGACGTCGGCACGCCAGATCTGCGCCATGAGGTGCCGCCCGTTGGGCAGCGGCAGGCTGATCCGTGCCGGGGTGCCGTCCTCTTCGCGCAGCAGGGTCAGCGGCAGGCCGTTGGGGTCCAGGACCGGGTAGGTCTCCTGCTGCCAGCCGTCGCGGGAAAGCGACTGCTTGAAGTAGCCGGCCTGGTACAGCAGGCCGACGCCGATCAGGGGAACGCCAAGGTCCGAGGCGGACTTCAAATGGTCTCCGGCCAGGATTCCCAGGCCGCCGGAGTACTGCGGCAGCACGGCGGAGATGCCGTATTCGGGGGAGAAATAGGCGATTGAGCGGGGAGCGTCCTCACCGAGGGACTGGTACCAGCGGGGTTCGGTGAGATAGCGCTCCAGGCCCTCGTCCAGGGACCGGATGCGGCCTACCAGGTCAGGGTCGGAAGAGATCCGTTCAAGGGTCTGGCGGCTGACCATGCCCAGGGCGCGGACGGGATCATGGCCGCTCTGCGCCCAGATCTGCGGATCCAGGTCATTGAACAGCTCCCGGGTGGGCTGGTGCCAGCTCCAGCGCAGGTTGCCGGCAAGTCTCGCCAGCGGCGCGATGCTGTCGGGGAGGACGGTGCGGACGGTAAACCTTCGGATTGCCTTCACCCCCGTTAGGCTAGCGCAGAACGCCGCGGCTGTGTCCTCTGTCACCCAAAAGCAACAGGGATTTAACCCCAGTTTTCCCATCCCCGCCCGGACGTGCGGGGATTCCGGGCATGTGCGCCCTGACCTGTGACGATGCGGCAAAAAGTACGTGCCCTTAGCAATCTGCCCTGATTGTCGCTAACGTCTAGTCTGTGACCACATCCAGCGCGTTGCCATCTAATGTCCAGCCCGCCGCGGAACTCCGGTTCGGCCGGATTCCGATCCTCAACGTGTCCCCGGTGATCCAGTGCGGCCGCTTCGCCGCCAAGGCTGTTCCGGGCGAAGACCTTGTTATCGGCGCCACGGTCTTCCGCGAAGGCCATGACCTCGTGGGTGTCACGGCCGTGCTTTACGACCCGCAGGGACAGGAAGTCGAGCGCCGCAGAATGCATCCGGTGGGGCAGGGCCTGGACCGCTGGGAAGGGTTCCTGCGTCCTCCGACGACAGGGGAGTACACCTTCAGGGTGGAAGGCTGGGCTGACCTGTTTGGCACCTGGCACCACAATGCCGAAGTGAAAATCGGTGCCGGAATCGACGTCGAGCTCATGCTTGCCGAAGGTGCCGTCCTCTTCACTGCAGCCGCCGAAGGCAGGAACGGGGAAGACGTCGCCGTGCTGCGGGAGACTGCCCGGGTACTCGAGGACCAGGCACTGGATCCCGGCATGCGGCTCGCCGCGGCCAGCCGTCCGGAACTTGTCCAGGTGCTGGACCGGGAGCCGATCCGGGACCTGGTGACCGCCTCCCAGCGTTTTCCCATCAACGTTGAACGGGACCGTGCGGGACGCGGCGCCTGGTACGAGTTCTTCCCGCGCTCCGAAGGCGCCTCCTTTGATCCCGCCACCGCTGCATGGACCTCCGGCACCTTCCGGACGGCAGCCCGCAGCCTGGACCGGGTTGCCAGGATGAACTTTGACGTCATCTACCTCCCGCCGATCCACCCGATCGGCACCAACTTCCGCAAAGGTCCGAACAACACCCTGGTTGCCGGGCCGCAGGATCCCGGATCTCCATGGGCGATTGGCGCCGCCGAAGGCGGACACGACGCGATCCATCCGGACCTGGGCACCTTCGAGGACTTCGAGTTCTTCGTCGAGGCCGCAGCGGGCCTGGGACTGGAAGTCGCCATCGACCTGGCGCTGCAGGCTTCGCCGGACCATCCCTGGGTCAGCGAACACCCGGAATGGTTCACCACCCGGGTAGACGGCAGCATCGCCTACGCGGAGAACCCGCCCAAGAAGTACCAGGACATCTATCCGCTCAACTTCGACAACGACTACGAAGGGCTCTCCCGGGAGATCCTGCGGATCGTGCTGATGTGGATCAGCCACGGCGTGAAGATCTTCCGTGTGGACAACCCGCACACCAAGCCCCTGAGGTTCTGGGAATGGCTCATTGGCACCGTCAACCGGCAGCACCCGGACGTGGTGTTCCTGGCGGAGGCCTTTACCCGCCCGCCCATGATGCACGCGCTGGGCATGGCTGGATTCCAGCAGTCCTACACGTACTTCACCTGGCGGAACACCCGGAAGGAAATCGAGGAGTACTTCACTGAGGTCTCCCATGACACCGCGGCGTTCTTCCGGCCCAACTTCTTCGTGAACACGCCGGACATCCTCACGGAATTCCTCCAGTACGGAGGGCCGCCCGCCTTCAAGATCCGGGCTGTGCTGGCCTCCACCGCCAGCCCCCTATGGGGCATGTACGCAGGTTTCGAACTCTACGAGCATGTGGCCCGGCCGGGAGCCGAGGAGTACATCGACAACGAAAAGTTCGAGTACAAGCAGCGGGACTTTGCCGCCGCGGAATCCGAGAACCGCAGCCTGGCTCCGTACGTCGCCCGACTGAACCAGATTCGGCGCGACCACCCGGCGCTCGGAGACCTGCAGAACCTTACGGTGCATTCGAGCACTGACGAGGCCACGGTCGCCTACTCCAAACACAAGCACGTTGATCTATCCGATCCAAGCAGTAAGGACACGCTCATCATCGTGGTGAACACGGACCCGCACAGTGCCCGCGAGTGCACCGTAACCCTGGACCTTGATGCGCTGCATCTGGATCCGCAGGACTTCAACGAAGACGGCACGTTCTGGGTCGACGACCTGATCAGCGGCGCAAGCTACCGCTGGGGGCAGTACAACTACGTGCGCCTGGACGCACACTATGAACCGGCGCACGTCCTGGCTGTACGGAGGGCATCGGCATGGTAAATCCGTTCCAGCTGCACGCGCCCGGTCTGACGAACGATCCGAACTGGTACCGCAAGGCAGTTTTCTACGAAGTGCTGGTCCGCGGTTTCCGCGATTCGAACGGAGACGGCAACGGCGATTTCACCGGCCTGATCTCACAGCTGGACTACCTGCAGTGGCTCGGCGTTGACTGCCTCTGGCTGCCGCCGTTCTTCAAGTCCCCGCTGCGCGACGGCGGCTATGACATCTCCGACTACTACGACGTACTCAGCGAGTTCGGCACCATCAGCGACTTCAAGCGGCTCGTGGCAGAGGCCCATGCCCGCGGACTGCGCGTCATCATCGACCTGCCGCTGAACCACACCTCGGACAAGCACCCCTGGTTCGAGGAATCCCGGAATGATCCCGAGGGTCCCTACGGCGATTTCTACGTCTGGTCAGACACCGACCAGAAGTACGAAGACGCGCGCATCATCTTTGTGGACACGGAAGAATCCAACTGGGCCTTCGACCCGGTGCGCCGGCAGTTCTACTGGCACCGGTTCTTCAGCCACCAGCCGGACCTGAACTTCGAGAACCCGAAGGTCGTCGAGGCGGTGTTCGACGTCGTGCGCTTCTGGCTGGACCAGGGCATCGACGGATTCCGTGCAGACGCCATTCCGTACCTGTTCGAGGAGGACGGGACCAACTGCGAGAACCTGCCGGCCACCCACCGGTTCCTGAAGGACCTCCGGACCATGGTGGATGAAAACTACCCCGGCCGGGTAATCGTGGCGGAAGCCAACCAGATGCCGCACGAGGTCGTTGAGTACTTTGGCGACGAGACCGGGCCGGAATGCCACATGTGCTTCCACTTCCCGATCATGCCGCGCCTGTTCTACGCGCTGCGTGACCAGAAGGCGGCACCGATCGTCCAGACCATGGAGGAGACTCCGGACATTCCCCAGGGGAGCCAGTGGGGCACCTTCCTCCGGAACCATGACGAGCTGACGCTGGAAATGGTCACCAACGAGGAGCGCCAGGCCATGCTGGGCTGGTACGCGCCCGATTCCCGGATGCGCGCCAACATCGGTATCCGCCGCCGGCTGGCACCGCTGCTGGACAACTCCCGGGCGGAGATTGAACTGATCCACGCGATGCTGCTCTCGCTGCCCGGCAGTCCGTTCCTCTACTACGGGGACGAGATCGGCATGGGAGACAACATCTGGCTGGAAGACCGCGACTCCTCGCGCACCCCCATGCAGTGGAACCCGGACCGCAACGCGGGCTTCTCCACTGCGGATCCGGGCAAGGTCTACCTGCCGGTGGTGCAGTCGCTGGTCTACCACTACAACCACGTCAACGTTGAGGCGCAGCTGGCCAGCTCAAGTTCGCTGCTGCACTGGCTGCGGCAGATGATCATGGTCCGCAAGACCCATCCCGCGTTCGGCATGGGCTCCTACCGCAACGTCCCCACGGACAGCGAGGCAGTCCTGGCGTTCCTGCGTGAGCTGCCGGAGGACAACCCCGAAGGTGAGGTGGGGGAGACCATGTTCTGCATCTTCAACCTCTCCCAGCATCCGGTAGCCGCCACCGTGAAGCTTCCCGAATTCGCCGAACGGGGACTGCGGGACGCCTTTGGCGGAACGCCGTTCCCCGCATTCGGGCAGGACGGTTCACTGACCCTGACCCTGGGCAGCCACGACTTCTTCTGGCTCCGCCTGCGCTCGCCGCGGTCGAACACCAGCTCACCGCAGACCGAAGCAATCCCGCTGATACTTGCACCGGAGGCCACGTCGAAATGACAGACACCATCCCGACCCTGCCCGAACTCCTTACTGCCTGGCTGCCCCGGCAGCGATGGTTTCCGGCCAAGGGAAAGGATGTGGTCCTGCGCCGCGTCGGCGGCATCGAACTGGCAGACCCCGACGGCGCGGTGGAAATGCACGTCCACTTCGTCTCGGTTGAATCCGGCCGGCGGGTGGACGTCATCAGCGTGCCGGTCAGCACCCGGGCGGACCCGGTGGAGGAACTCGGCGAGTCGCTCCTGGGCATCGTTGAACATCCGGACAAGGGCCGGCAGTGGCTGTACGACGCCACTGCGGATCCCGTGTTCGTCACTGCCTGGCTTGAAAGCATGCGCTCGCAGGCCAGCTCGCTGGACGGCCGCACCCACGGGTACGCGCTGGACGGGTTCGGCGACTGGGACGCCTTTACTGAAACCCTGGCCATCCGGGTCCTGAAGGGCGAGCAATCCAACACCTCGGTCATCGCGGCGACCAGCAAGGCTCCGGTAATCGTGAAGTTCTACCGGGTGCTGGCAGCGGGGGAGAGCCCCGACGTCGTAGTCAGCGCCAAGCTCACGGAGCACGGTTCCCAGGACGTACCCGCCACCCTGGGGTGGGTCACAGGCAGCTGGGAGGACGTGTATGACGACACCGGCGCAGGGAGCTGGGTGACCGGCGACGTGAGCGTGCTCCGGGAATTCATCCCGGACAGCGAGGACGCCTGGCGCACTGCGTCCTCCGCCGCCGTTGCCGGCCGCGACTTCTCCGCCGAAGCCGAAGAACTCGGCGCCGTGACGGGGCGGATCCACTCCCAGCTCGAAGCCGCTTTCGGCGCACACCAGCCCACGCCGGCCGAGCAGCAGGAGTTCGTCACCTCCCTGGTACGCCGGCTGAAGTGGGAGTGGGAGGAAGCCCGCAGCTACGTGGGTCCGTATGACGAGACGTTCGAGAAGCTCCTCGAGACCGTTGAGCACCTGCCGTCCCTGCCCAGCCTGCAGCGCATCCACGCGGACTACCATCTGGGACAGGTGCTGCACTCGACAGGCCGTGGCTGGACGGTCCTGGATTTTGAGGGTGAGCCGCTTCGCCCCGCAGCCGAACGGAGCCTTCCGGACGTAGCCCTGCGCGACGTCGTCGGAATGCTGCGTTCAATTGACTACGCCGCAGCCGTAGCGGTCATTGGGTCTTCCGGGACCGGTCCGGAGGACCTGGACGAGCACACCGCCCGCCGGGTGCAGGCCGCCGTCTGGGCCCAGGCCGCCGCCGACGCCTTCCTGCGCGGCTACGAGAAGGAAACCGGAACACAGGTCAACCGCGCCGACCCGCTCTACATCGCGCTCTGGCTGGACAAGGCCCTGTACGAGGTCGTCTACGAGATCCGCAACCGGCCGGCCTGGATCGAGGTGCCGGCGACGGCGGCCCGCCAGGTGCTGGAAGAACTCCGGTTGCAGCAAAACCCGCCGAACGGACAGGAAACGAACCACGTGAATACAACCCCAGAGTCCGAGCCCGTCCAGCCACAGGGCACCGCCCCCGTGTCCGGGGCATCGATGTCGGGCACCGCTGCCGCCGGGGATGCCGCCGTCTCAACCGCCGCGGAAGCAGCCGGGACGGGTGAGCCGCTGCCGGTCGCGCAGGACATCCTGGATGCCGTCTCCAACGGAAGCTACTACCAGCCGCATGCGGTGCTGGGCGCCCACCTGGACGACCACGGAACGGTGACGATCCGGACGCTGCGGCCGCTGGCCAGCGAGGTCACCGCCGTCACGCCCGAGGGCCGGGTGGCGCTGCAGCACGAGTACAACGGGATCTGGGTCGGGACCATGCCGGCGCCGGTGGCGGGGCAGGTGCCGGACTACCGGCTGGAAGTCACGTACGACGGCGTTCCGCCCGCCCTGGTGGACGATCCGTACCGCTTCCTGCCCAGCCTCGGCGAAATGGACCTGCACCTCATCGGCGAGGGGCGGCACGAAAAACTCTGGACCGTACTGGGCGCCAATCCGCACCACTACAACTCGGTCCTTGGCGAAGTGGACGGCGTCAGCTTTGCGGTCTGGGCGCCGAATGCCAGGGCCGTGCGGGTGGAGGGCGACTTCAACGCCTGGGACGGCCGGGTCCATGCCATGCGCTCGCTGGGAAGCTCCGGGGTCTGGGAGATCTTCATCCCGGACGTAGAGCCGGGCTCCCGCTACAAGTTCGAAATCCTCGGACAGGACGGAGTCTGGCGGGAGAAGGCGGACCCCATGGCCAAGGGCACCGAAGCTCCGCCACTCACCGGTTCCAGGGTTGTCGAATCCACCTACCGGTTCGAGGACCAGGACTGGATGGCCGCGCGCGCCGAGCGGGATCCGCACAACGCTCCGATGAGCGTGTACGAAGTCCACCTCGGCTCCTGGCGGCTTGGCCTGGATTACCGGGAACTGGCACGCCAGCTCGCGGAGTACGTCACTTGGCAGGGTTTCACCCATGTGGAGTTCATGCCGGTCGCCGAGCACCCCTTCGGCGGTTCGTGGGGCTACCAGATCACCAGCTACTTCGCCCCGACCGCCCGCTTTGGGCACCCGGACGATTTCCGCTACCTGGTGGATACCCTGCACCAGGCCGGAATCGGCGTCATCCTGGACTGGGTGCCCGGCCACTTCCCGAAGGACTCCTGGGCCCTGGCCAACTTCGACGGCCAGCCGCTCTACGAACACGGCGACCCGATGCGCGGGGAACAGCCGGACTGGGGAACGCTGATCTTCGATTACGGACGCCGCGAGGTCCGGAACTTCCTGGTCGCCAATGCGATCTACTGGCTCGAGGAGTTCCATATTGACGGCCTCCGGGTCGACGCCGTGGCCTCCATGCTCTATCTGGACTACTCCCGGCCGGCAGGCCAGTGGCGGCCCAACCAGTTCGGCGGCCGCGAGAACCTCGAGGCGATTTCCTTCCTGCAGGAGGTCAACGCGACCGCTTACCGGCGGGTGCCGGGCATCGTGATGATCGCGGAAGAGTCGACGGCGTTCCCCGGCGTCACCGCGCCGACGAACACCGGAGGCCTGGGCTTCGGGCTCAAGTGGAACATGGGCTGGATGAACGACACCCTCGAGTACATGTCCGAGGACCCGATCAACCGGATGTATCACCACGCGAAGCTCACGTTCTCCCTCGTCTACGCCTTCACGGAGAACTTCCTCCTGCCGATCTCCCATGACGAGGTGGTGCATGGAAAGGGATCACTGCTGCGCAAGATGCCGGGCGACCGGTGGCAGCAGCTGGCGAATGTCCGCGCCTACCTCGCCTTCCAATGGGCGCACCCGGGCAAGCAGCTGATCTTTATGGGTACAGAGTTCGGCCAGGAAGCAGAATGGTCCGAGCAGTACGGCCTGGACTGGTACCTCACCGAAACGCCGCAGCACCGCGGCGTGCAGCTGCTGGTCCGCGAGCTGAACGACATCTACCGGGAAACCCCCGCGCTGTACGCCCGGGACAACGAACCCTCCGGTTTCCAGTGGATCAATGAGAACGACGGCGCGCACAACGTGCTCTCCTTTATCCGCTGGGATGGACAGGGCAACCCGCTGGTCTGTATTGCCAACTTCTCCGGCAGCCCGCACGAAGGTATCCGGGTTGGCCTGCCCTGGGCAGGGGAATGGGTGGAGCGGCTGAATACCGACGCAGTCGAATACGGCGGATCGGGCGTAGGCAACATGGGGGTAGTGCATGCGCAGGAGGGTGGGTTCGAAGGCCAGCCGGCCTCGGCTTCGCTGCGGCTTCCGCCGCTCGGCCTGCTGTACCTCACGCCCCGAAAGTAGCCCCGGCTCGAACGGTTTTGGGGAGGCGGTCGTCGCCTCCCCAAAACCGTGCTAGAGTTTATATCCGCGCAGAACGGGAAACCGGGAAGCGTGAGGGATCGCAAGATCCGCAGCAGATATCGCGAAAACAGCCGGTTTGACACGGACTGGCAAGCGGTACTAAGCTAGAAAAGTTGCTCCGGAGCGACGGAGAGCGCAAGATCCCGAGGGATCGCAGCTCTCCCGGT